>JANRKI010000095.1:0-10952 GCA_033763535.1 Fimbriimonadaceae bacterium
CGCCAGATCACCCAGCGATTCGGGTCGGCGGGGCTGGCCTTAAGGTTGCGCAGGAGGAAGTTATCTTCGAGCGGGGGCGCCGGGGTTTGCTTCCAGTGGCGGCCGTTTTCGTCGGCGATGAGGATGGCCCGTTCGGTGGAAATGACCAGGTTTGCCGGGTTGGTCTGGAGGATATCGATGCCGGTGACTTTTCCGGTGAAGAGCGTTTCGAACGTTTTGCCGAAGTTTTGGCTGCGGAACACGCCGCGATCGTTGGCCAGGTACAGCCACGGTTTGCGGGGGTGATGGCGGAGGATGCTTCCGCCGTACGGGGCCGAGTTCGGGAGTTCGGACCAGGTGCGACCGCCATCGGCGGAGGTGTAGAGGGCGGGGTGGTGCGGTGCCTCGCCCCAGTTCACTTTGTCGTGGTCGACGCGGGACCAGTAGACGCGTGGGGTGATGCGCGGCTTCGCCTTGTCGGTTGCCACGGTGCTGGTGGGATCGAAGGCGAGCTGTTCGCGGATTTCGTCGATGCCGCCCATGCGGATGGGGAGGACGTTCTTCCAGCTTCCGCCGCCGTTTTCGGAGAGGTAGATGCCGTGGTGGTCGCCGGGGGCGGTGTTGCCTCCGACGGCGATGACGCGGGCGGGGTTGGCGGGATCGACGGCGAGGGCCGCGGCTCCGCGCGGGGAGTAGCCGACATTGGCAGGCTCGAACGGGGTGCCGGGGTTGCTGACGCGGCGGCGGTAGATTCCGCCGACGTCGATGCCGAGGTAGAGGGTGCTTCCGGAGGCATCGAGGGCGAGCGCGCGGGGCCACTGGCCGCCTTCGCCACCGGTCATGCCGCGCTGGGCCTGGTCCTGGCGTCGCAAGGGGACGGAGACCCAGCGTCCGAGGGCAGCAGGTGATTGCCGGGCGGGGCTTGCGGCGGCGGAGCAGGCGATGAGGATGGCGGCGATCATCACGCCGTCATGATACGTCGGTCGGGGGGCGGCGAAAACAAAAAATGGGGCGACCGAAGTCGCCCCTAGGGTTAGGGCAGGTTTGCTTTTTGTTTTTAGTCGGTCAGCAAGCTTAGGCCGGCGGGTTGCCGTAGAGGTTCGGGAAGTTCGGCTGGTAGCTCGGGTCGAACGTGCGAACCTTGGTGTAGCCGGCGGCGGCGGCGGCGTTGGGGTCGATGAAGCGGAGGAGTTGGCGGACGGCGCGATCCAAGGAGTTGATGGCGTACGTTCGCTCGTAGATGTTGTTGTTCGGCACGTTGAGCGGTTCCGTACCGCCGAAGCCGACGATCGTGGTTTCACCGAGTTCGGCGGCCACGAGGCGCCCAAGAGTGCGGTGATCGCTCTCGATGCCCATGATCTGCGCGGAAATGACCTTGAGGTCATTGCTGCTGAACGCGCGAACACCCAACAGGTAAGCCGCGATGAAGATATCCTCGAGGGTAACGAGGATACTAAATGTGCGGCGCACGTTGGTGAACATGTTGTTCGGGAAGTAGTAGCTGAGGCCGGCATCGGTGTTACCCGTGACCGATTTCAGCAGGTCGTAGTGGTACTTCTCGTGGTCGCGAGCGGCGCGGAAGTAGTCTTGGTCGTCCGGATCGAGGGTGGCGAACCAGGGCGACTCGTTGATGATGCCGGTGTACATCGTGGTGGCAAGAGCTTCCGCGATTTTGGCGGCGCCGAGGATGTCCGCATCGGTGGGACCGTTGGCGGCGGCTTTGCTGGTGAGCAGTCCGCCGAGCATCAGGCTAAGACTGGCGGCGCCAGCGCCCTTGATGAGGCCGCGTCGGTCGATGGTGATGTCCGAGAAAGGCTGAATGAGGTTTTCCATTGTTGGCACTCCGTTGAGCTCGACAGGAATAGTTAAGCCGAAAGTCGGGGCGAATGCGCCCGGTTTTGCGGTCTGGGCCGCAAGATTCAGGGAGTGTTCAGCGGGCGTTCAGACTCGGCTGATTTGGTGGACCGCATCCCAGAGCGGCGGGCAGATTTCGCGGGGGATGAGGGCGAGGACGGCGTCGGTTTGGGCGCAGTAGCGTTGCCAGTTTCGGGGTTTTCGGGTGGATTGGCCCTCCCGGAGGTTCACGAGGCGGTCGGCGAGTTTGATGATCATCGCCTCGGGGGACATATCACGGATGCCGTCAAGAAGGTGCTTTGTCCTTAATGCGTAACGTGCATCTTTATCGAGATTTTCCAGTTCGGCAGCGGCGGGTTCGGACCGCGTGAGTTGGCGGACGAGGGTGGCGACCTCGGGCCCGAATTCTTGCCGGATCGCCGCTTCGGTCAGCGGGGTTTCTTCGAGCGTGTCGTGCAGGATTGCGGCGATGAGGATCGGCGGGGATTCGATGTGCGCAATTCGGCGCAGTACCAGCATTACCTCGATGGGGTGAGTGATGTACGGCAGGTGGGGGTCGCCGTCGCGGGTCTGCTCGGTGTGGGCCTCGGTCGCCACGATGAGGGCGCGTTCGAGCGCGGTCATGGCTGGCCGTAGGTGGCGTTGGGACCGTGCTTTCGGCGGAAGTGGAAGGTGGCGAGGGCGGGATCGATGGGGGTGAGGGGGGCGCCGGCGGCCATCATGAGCAGGGCCATCTGGCAGCAAGCTTCCAGGGCGACGGCGTTGTCCAGCGCGGTCTCGGGGTTGGGGCCCCAGACGAAGGGGCCGTGCTGGGTGACGAATGCGGCGGGGACGTCGGCGGGGTCAAGGTCGCCGAAGCATTCGGTGATGACGGAGCCGGTGGCGGCGGTGTAGTCCCACTCGATTTCGGCCGGGGTGAGCGCGCGGGTGCAGGGGACATCGCCGGCGAAGTGGTCGGCGTGGGTGGTGCCGAGGCAGGGGAGCGGGCGGGAGAGCTGGGCCCAGGCGGTGGCGTGGTGAGAATGGGTGTGGACGATTCCGCCGGCGCGGGGGAAGGCTCGGTAGAGGGCGGCGTGGGTGCGCAGGTCGCTGGACGGGCGTTTATCGCCTTGGATTACGTGCAAGGTTTCGAGGTCGAGGATGACGATATCGTTGGGGGTGAGTTCGGCGTAAGGGACTCCGCTGGGCTTGATGAAGAGCTCGCCGGTGGCGCGGTCGAGGCCGCTGGCGTTTCCCCAGGTGAGGGGGGCGAGGCCGGTTCGGCCGATTTCTCGGTTGATGTGGGCGACTCGGGCCTGCCACTGATCTCGACGGTCTTGCACTTGGGGGTTTATACTCGGCCGGGTGGGTGCCGAGGGGGGCGTGTGGGGTTCCGTTTAGGACATCTCGACGACCGTATCGTACAGACCGAGCTCGGTAAGACCCTCGTGGCTCTCGATTCCGGCGTACTTTAGCGAGGCATTCTCGTACCGGCGGAATGCGAAAATGGCGTGGTTCATCTGCTCGGTATTGAACACGCGGAGTTGTACGAGCAGGTGGAAATCGGCGATGGTGAGGCCGGTTACGGCGGAAAAGAGCTCAGGCTCGAGGCGCGTAATCACGTCTTGAAGGGTGTTTTCGCGGAAGTCGGTGAGATACATGAAGGCCGGGATCCGGGTCGCAAACTTGATCAGCTTTTCTTGAACTTGCTTCCGTTTTGATTTGAACTCCTTTTCTTCGGCGGTTAGTTCTTGCTTTTCTTTCCGGGAGAGTTCGCCGCGTTTATCGGCGGCCTTTTTGTTCTTGATTTCATCACCCTGGTTGACGATGGCTTGGATGATGTTGTCGCCGAGGGCGCGCCAGCCTTCGATACGTTCCAGAGCGGCCAATGCCTCGGCATTGTCGAGGATGCGGCGCAAGGTTTGGTTGTCGACGTTGACCAGGAGGGGGCTTTCCCATTTGCGAGCGAGCAGAACGGCGGAGGTTCCCGCCAAGGCGATATCCAAAATGCCGCCCGGATCGACCGGAATCATGTTGGCGCCGTCGTACGCGAGCACGGGCAGAAACGACACGAGTTCCCGGACGGCGTCCTCGGGGTTGGGTTCGTTTGGCGAGAGGCGTAGGGCGTACTCGGAGAGCAGCCGCAGGGCGCGCCGAGGGGCGAAATCGAAGACGTAGCAGTTCGGCTTAAAGATCTCTTCCTCGCTTGGGTTGTCGCCGTGCGGGTTCTTCATCGACCACGGCGATTGCACACGGAATGCGGCCTGAAAGTAGGTTTCGGGCGACTGGAGGTTCCGCAACATCAGGATGGAAGACCACGGCGGCACGGTGACTCCGGTCGTCAATTTGCCGCAGGAGAGCGTGATCGTTTTCGTGTCGTGCCCGCTACCGATGGCAGCGCGAACCGGGGGCACCGCGCGGAGCCCGATGCCGACGGACTTTCCGGCGGCGAGCACCACCTGATAGCCGTGCCAGAAAGGGTTGTGGCGTTCTCGCAAGAGATTCGCCATCGCTTCACAAGCGGCCACGTTCGGCAAGAACCAGAAGGAGTGCTGCATGTACGTCAGTAACCGGACGTCGGAGTAGGGAAAGGGCGGACGTGTGCCGGTCTTGAGGTGCTCGTGCTCCGTCGGCAAGTAACTGCCGCGGATGATCTCCAGCCATTTCTGGACTTCGCTCTTGTGTTTGAACTGCGCGTTTTCGCCAGTGCCGGTCGCGCTGAAGAATTCGTTCAGGTCAAACTCGTCGAACTCGCCGGCCGCCGCGACCGCGATCAGCTCGTCCGGCATCTTGTAGGTGAGCAGGCGCATCTCCGGCAAGGCGCCGTAGGGGTTGCGGACGCCGGGATTTTCGGCAGCAAACGCAGCCTTTGCGCGCTGCTCGTCGGTGTACGTCCAGTTGAAGATCTGCTCTTCAATGAACTCGCCCGAGGCCAAGGCGCGGAAGGGCGTGCCGGACAGATAGAGGTACGCGCGAGTGGTGATGGGGAGGAAATCGCTTTCGGGCCCGATCGGTTCGCGGGCATCGGCGACCACCTCGCGGGCCTCCGGCGTGCCGCGCTCGATCTCCGCGAACTCCGCCTCGCGGCGGGCGATCAGCGCTTCGTCTTCATTGAGTTCCTTAAAGAGTTGCTTCGCGTTATCGCGCCACGCGCCGAAGTGGTACTCGTCGAAGACGACGAGGTCCCAATTGATCGCGTGAATCCATTCGTTCTTCGCCTTGATGCGGCCGCCCTTGTCGCGGCCGAGCAGGTCCTGGAGCGAGCCGAAGAAGACGAGCGGGGTTTCCCTGGGTACGGTCGTCGGATCCTCGCCGGTGTTGTGGGAGATGTAACGCCACGCGTTGAAGTCGACGTGGGTCTCGAGGTCGGTCTGCCAGGCGTCTTCTACGGCGGGTTTGAAGGTGACGACGAGCACCCGCTTTGCGCCCAGCCGCTTTGCGAGTTGGTAGGTGGCAAAGGTTTTGCCGAACCGCATCTTGGCGTTCCATAGGAAGCGCGGTACGGCGTCTTTATCTTCGTTCCAGATGGATTGGTAATAGGCGGCGGCAAGGGCGACGGCGTCGGCTTGCTCTTGGCGCATGGGAAAGTTTTCGTGTCGGGTTCCGGCGATGCGTTGCCCGGTCCGCAGTTCGTGGAGGACGGTTTGGACGTCCTCCACGGTGCACCGGACCCATTCTCCGGTGACATTTGCGAAGCCTTTTCGGATGAGCGCGGCGCGGACCTCGTGGTCGGTGATGGCCGGTCCGTCCGCGCGATCGGATGGTTCGTCGAGCAGGATTCGGTAGTTGGTGATGGCGGCGGTCCGCAGTTGTTCGGCGATGCGGGTGCGGGAGTCGCGGGTGGTCTGGCCGATTTTCAGCAGTCCGTGGTGGGCCTCGTCGTCGATGGCGTACGCGTAAATGCACGGTCGGGCCGATGGCCGCGGAGCGATGACTTCTTCGATCAGATTACTCATCGTCACTTGATTCGGCATCCATAACCTTGATTCTTGACGCGATATATTTTTGCTCTTCTTCCGTTAATCCGTACTTACCATACAACTCGCTTTCCGTCCAAGTGCGATCCCAAGTTTGCATTGGAACCCACACGTAAGTTGAGTGGGTTGCATGCTGCGTGATTTTTCGCAATGAAACAAGAAAGCGAAACAGTCTTGTCTGATAGTAAGACCGAAGGCTTTCTGCCTCCGAACGGGAGTGAATGCTGAAAAATAAGTACGATTGTGTACACGCCGATGGCGAGGGCGCGACGATAGGTTTACCTAAAATTTGATGTTGCTCCGTCTCGCCTGCCCCATAGGCTTCCGGCACCAATAATTTCCACACATCCACAAGATGCTCGCTCTTTTTTACCTCACTTCGCGCGACAAATCCAACGGCTCTTTTGTTTTTTCGGATGTAGTAAACTGGAATATCGTCTGCTAGCTGCTTTGTTCGAATACCCGTAAAGTTGGAGGTCCAACCAAACTCCTTATCGCGGGCAAGAATCGTGTTGATTGAGGGCTCCTTGTGAGCAAGCACTTTGCGCAAGATTGAGAGCGCATTGCTATCGCGAACGAGAACGTCGAACTCGCCTAACGAACGGATTTGAGGTTCGGCGGACGCGTTTCCACGAATGGTCGTGATCCGACAGTCACCGTCGTGATAGCGATCGCGAAGGAAGTAACATACGCCGGCTTTGATCTCAACACCGGGAAACACTTCTTTGGCGACGGGATAATCCACCAATTCGCGGATACACCGGTCGCTCAGCATGGCCTGACGGAACGACGCCAGTCCGAGACCCGATGCCATCCAACGCGACGGAATGACCATCACGAGGTACTGCGGTTCAAGTTGCTTGGCTTGCTCGACAAAGTGTTGGTAGATGGGAATATCTCGCGTACCTCCGTCGCATTCCAGCTGGTACGGCGGGTTTCCGATAATAACGTCGAACTGCATAGGTTTTCCGAATAGTTCCGTGATGCGGGCTTGGATATCCCGCGTGTGAATGAACGCGTAGGCGTGCGTCTCGCGGCTTTCGTCCCGGTCGAAGACCGACCGGGGGGCACCGCAGTAGACGCATCGGTCGTTGTGCCACGTGTGCTCCAGTCTTTGCCACCAGACGTTGCCATCATTTGTGGTGAACTGGGTGCCAATGGAGTGTTTACCCCGCGCATTTTTTGAGCAGTAGAGGCTGCGACGGGTGAGCAGGGCGGTAAGGCGGGTGACGGCGATGCCAAAGACCTGCTGGGTCAGAATGTGATCGACGCGCGCCTGGACATCGGGCATCTGGGCCGCGAGCCCGACGGAGAGTCGGCGGGTGATCTCGCGCAGGAAGACGCCGGACTTGGCGCACGGGTCGAGGAAGCGGACGTTCGGATCGGCCCACAGGTTGGCGCCGTCGTGGTCTTTGGCCCAGGCTTCGGCGAGGGTGTCCAGCATGCGGTTCGCGAGTTCCGGCGGGGTGAAAACCTCGTCGTTGGAGAGGTTTGCGATGCAGGTGAGGATGTCGGGGTTATGCCCCCGTAGCCCGAGCGTGAGGGGCACGCTCATGCGGCCAGTTCCTCGGCGTAGTTGTCTCGCTGACTGAACAAGATGGGCGTGATGTCGTACTTCTCGAATGCGGACAGAACGTCCGTCGGCACCCCGGAGGGCGCCTGGTCATTCAGCATGACGTAAAGGGCAGTCTGGTTTTGCCGGGCACTTCGAATATCGGTCAACGTAAACACGGAGTTCCGCGTCATTTGTCGGCTCGGTTGCGACAGTCCTTGCAGTAGCCGCTCCGGTTGGCGGACGGACTTCGGAATGACGTAATCGATCGAGTGTTCGAGCCCGGACTTTCCAAACAGTCGCATGTCGCGTGCGAATCGGATTTCCTGTGAGTCCAGCCACTCGGTGACCTCTTCTTGGAAGAAGCTGTCGTGGCTGGGTTGGGCCAGATAGAACAGATCGTTGACGGCCAACATCGCCTGTAAGAGATCGTGCTTGCGGGCGGCAAAGTTGGTTTCGCTGGCGATGACTTCGAGCGCGTCGCCGCTTTGCCGGACGCCAAACCCGTTTAGCGTTTGGGTGAGGAGTTCCCGTCTCTTGTCGGATGTCAGCTGAAACCCGGAAACCGCGAGGTCGCGCAGAATGTAACCGTCGTCGGTCAGCACGAACTGGCCGTCCCGTCGGCAGACGTAAATCTGCAAGGCGTCGTTATGCCGATCGAGAAACGGAGTCGTGATTTCTAGCCAGCCGTCGCCCTCTCGGACGGTGGTGTTTTCCTTGAGCCACTCGCCGTAACTGATGGCCAGCCGTTTCATTTCTGCGAGCATCAGAACAACCCCCATTCAAATTGTGGCGGCTCTACGACATTGCAATAGGTCATGAAGTCTTGGCAAGTCGTCGGCAAGTCATGGACGTCGCGAAACTGGGAGCGTTCGATCGCTACGGCCCACTTGTCGCCGTAACCCTGGCGGTAGAGGTGGATATGCGGGCACGGAATGACCTCGCCGTCGGGATTGCGATGCGGCGGCCCTTCGAGGTCTAGCCTCACTAGGATGACGGTCGAGTAGGTGCGAGTTTGGAACGTCACCTTTTCCAGTTTGATTTTTCCGCGGGTGATGTCCAGCAGGAACTCCTCCCGCCGATCCTGCGACCGGAGTGCGATCGACGCAGATTCTCCGGCGGTCGGAAAGTCGTGGGGCTTGTCGGAAATACGGTACTTGGCAAGGCGGATCAATGCGTCCGCCCGGTCCTGCGTGAGGTTCGATTCGGCCATTAGGCGGCTCCCGGCGGAAGCTGAGCCGATGCCGCGAGTTGGCGAACGGTCATCGGGGGATAGGTGCGTTCAGGCTTGAACACCTCGTGTGCGCCGAGGTCGGCCCAGAGGGAACCGGTTTCGTCGGCGGTTGAGGGTTTGGAAAACGAGGAGGCCTGGGCGAGCGCGGCGAAGCGAAAATCGCGGCGTTGGAACTTGCCCTGGCCGAGGTAGCCCCACTCGGCAAAGAGGATCGGTTGGCCGTCGTGCGCGGTCATCTTCATGGCGTCGCCGTGGACAAGGTTGACGCTGAGCACATGGGCGGCGGCGAGCGCGAGATCGGAGTCGTCGGCCAGTTGTAGGTATTCGGCGAAGATTTCGAGCAGGTTGGCGCGACATTCGGCGATGTTGTCGGGCAGGAGTTCGATGCCGTAGATGCACATGAGGGCGAGCAGGGCGAACTGGTTGCGCTCGAACTCGGACTTGCCGTATTTGAGTTCGACGGCGGCAAGTTTTCGGCGGAGGATGGCGACGAGGAAGTTTCCGCTGCCGCAGGCGGGTTCGAGGAACCGCGAGTCGATGCGTTCGGTTTCGGCGCGGACGAGGTCGAGCATGGCCTCGACAAGCCACGGCGGCGTGAAGACTTCTCCGTGGTCGGCGACGCGACTTTTCGACTTGATCAGGCTCATTTGTAACGGCATTGTGGGTTTACCCGAGTTTGGTGAGGCACCTTGGGCGGTAATGAGACCGGATCATTTCGGGGTGGCGTTGCGGGTCGTTTGCGAGTGGGGCAGAATGGGGCATGGCATCGATCGGGGCAGGGCGGACGGCCGGGCGGACGGCGGGGCGGACGACCTTGGGGTTGGTCATTGGGAACCGGGGGTTTTTTCCTTCGCATCTGTGCGAGGCGGGGCGGGCGGTGATGCTCGACGTCTTGGAATCGGAAGGGTTTGACGTCGTCGTGCTGCCTGAGTCGGGGCGGGTCGGGTCGGGGCGGGTCGCGGGTTCGATCGAGAGTTTGGCGGATGCGCGGGCGTGCGCGGAGCTGTTCGACACGCATCGCCACCGGATCGACGGCATCTTGGTAACGCTGCCGAACTTTGGCGATGAGCGCGCGATTGCGAACGCGATTCGGATGAGCGGGCTTGCGGTGCCGGTGCTGGTCCACGCGTTTGGCGATGACAAGACGCGCATGACGATAGCCGATCGGCGCGATAGCTTCTGCGGAAAGATGTCGGCGTGCAACAACCTTCGGCAGTACGGCATTGCGTATTCGTTGACGACGCGGCACACGGTGGACCCGCGCTCGGACTCTTTTCGGGCGGATTTGCAGCGGTTTGGGGCGACTTGCCGGGTGGTGCGCGGGCTTCGCGGGGCGCGGATCGGGGCGTTGGGGGCGCGTCCGACGGCGTTTAACACGGTGCGTTACAGCGAGAAGTTGCTGGAACGGAGCGGGATCAGTACGGAGACGCTGGACCTGAGCGAGGCGCTGGGCCGGGCGAATCGGTTGGCGGATGATCCGCGGGTGGCGGGGAAGATCGCGCGGATCCGGGATTACACGGACGTTTCGGGGATTCCGGAGGCGGCGCTGGACAAGATGGCGCGGCTGGGGGTGGTGATTGACGACTGGATTGATGAGTGCGGGCTGGATGCCACGGCGATCCAGTGTTGGACGGCGCTGGAGGAGTTTTACGGAGTGGTGCCGTGCACGCTGATGTCGATGATGTCGGACGGGTTATTGAGCAGTGCCTGCGAGACGGACGTGGCGGGCGTGGTGGGGATGCACGCGCTTCGGCTGGCGAGCGGCACGCCATCGGCGCTGTTGGATTGGAACAACAATTACGGGGATGATCCGAACAAAGCGGTGGTGTTTCACTGTTCAAACCTGCCGAAATCGGTGTTTGAGAGTCAGCGGATGGATTACCAGGAGATCATTGCCGGGACGGTGGGGAAGGAGAACACGTTCGGGACGATTGTGGGTCGGATGCGGAGCGGTCCGTTTACGTTTTGCCGGGTGAGTACGGACGACGCGGCGGGGACGGTTCGGGCGTACGTGGGCGAGGGCCGGGTGACGGACGACGTATTGCAGACTTTTGGCGGTTTTGGGGTGGTGGAGATTCCGAACTTGCAGGGGTTGCTGCGGATGATTTGCACGGACGGGTTTGAGCATCACGTGGCGTACAGCGCGAGCACGGTGGCGGACGCGGTGGCGGATGCGTTCGGGACTTACCTGGGCTGGGCGTGCGTTCGGCACGTGTGATGGGTTAGGGGTTGGGGGCGAGGCCGAGTTGGGCGAGGAGCCGGTCAACGGCGGTGGAGGCGTTGTGCAGGTGGCAGAGTTCGGGGGTGCTGCCGTGGTGGGCCCGGGCTTTGGCGGCGTTTTGGAATGGGGTGCCTTGGTTGAGCGTTGGGAGGAGGT
>JANRKI010000096.1:0-6709 GCA_033763535.1 Fimbriimonadaceae bacterium
GTAGGCGGCCTCGTACAGGCCGGGGTGGTTGTGTCCGATGAGCTTGCTTCCGAAGTAGCCGGCCCAGTCGAAGAGGCGGTCTCCATCCACGGTGGCCAGCCACATCCCCTCGGACTGTTCGAGGTCGACCGCAAACGGGTAGGGGGTGGCGATGACGTACTGGCGCAGTTCGTCCAGCATCGCCATCGACTTTGGTCCGGGGAATCGGGGCATTCCCATATTGTGAAGGGTTGGGGGGCCTGGTCTAGCGTGGGTCGCAGAGCCAGCTCGGAAGGAACTCGTTGCGGGACAGGGTACGGGCGTGGCCGTCGACGAACACCGTGTTCGTGCGCGTTTCTGGCACGCGTCCATGCCACATCCCGTCGACATCGACGAACATGGCCGAGCCCGCGGAACCGAGATCCTCGCTGCTGGGTAATCGGCAAGGTGATGAGCCGGTGCTTCCGAACACGCCGAGTTGGAGGCGGTACGCATAGGAAGTGCCTTGCGCGTCCCAGGCGGTGGGCCTGAGCGCAATGTCAATTTGCGGCTCGTCTTCCGGCGAGTTGATCGGCATGTAGAGGGAGGTCGCGGTGCCGGAGTCCATCGGGCAACGCCATACGGACCGAGACCGTACGTAGCCAGCGAGTAATTCGGTAGTGATCGGTGCCTCGCGTGCGATATCTTGAATGCGATTTCGTTGGTCACCCATTAGCGACCAAAGGTAGACGTGGCGTTGCGCACTGTCGAATGCGACCGGAAAGCGGTCGTTGTGATCGCCGCAATAAATCAGCGTCGCGCGGCCGATTTGCATCAGGTTTGAGAAGCAGGTGACCCGTTTCGACTCGCGCTTTGTCTCGACGAGTACCGGATATGTGATGCCGGCGATGACCGAAATGATCGCCACGACAACCAGAAGCTCGATGACGGTAAAGGCGACGGTACTAACCAGCTTTCTTACGATTGGCATTGTCGAGTCGTTGTTGGGCTTCACGGGCGTACTTGCGCGCGAGTGGTCGAGGATCGTTGAGGATGGATTGAATCAGGACCGGTGCGTCTGGATCATTGAGTTGGTTCAGGATTCGAAGGGCATTGAAAACATCCGTCGCGTCAGGATCAGTACGGTCATTGCTTGCGATCATTGTTCGGACTAATTCCTTCATGCGCACCCGCTGACTCGTGTTCATTCGATTGATCGCGCGTTCAATCGCCAAGACAACGTACTGGCGCCGGGTGGTGGCCATTGCACTCGAATCCTGCCTCTGGAGTTGTTCGACTAGCCAGGCAAACTCTTGGTCGTTGAGCGTGTGGCCAGATTCGCACCGGTCCGCGAGTTGGAACAACTCTACTGCCTGCGCTTCTGTCATCAAGCCCATCTGCACCAGAGTCTTAGCGTTTTCTCGGGCACGCAATTCAAGTGCAGCTTGCTGCGCCCGTATCGTCATGTGAGCGGAAAGCCCCCACGTGACGAGTGCGATGAGGGCACATATTCCGAGCGAAGTAGTCACTAAACTTTTTTTCATGGATTTATGTCGCCGACTCTCGCGAAGCCGGCGACCATCTGACTCGTTTCGGTCAGAGTATCGTTGGGTCGATCGGTTGCGGGTAATGACTCATGCACTTTTTCATGCATGCGGGAAAGTCCGGGTCGGTAGAACTGCCGTGAATGCTCAGACAGCCTCCCGTGCAACAGCCGTGAAACCACCCGAAGGCAGGGTTGGGATTGCTCCGCCGGCAGTGCTCGCCAACTTCGTGGCCGCTCTGGAACACTCCAAATGCAACGGTCACAATCGCGACGAGCATCACGGATATGGCCAAGATGCGATTTATCTTGGGAACCAGGTTTTGTTTGGGGGGGGCGTGGTTGACATAGAACCTCTTGTCTTGCGACACTTTAATATACAGCACATTTAGTCACATGTCAACCTTTCACGCTACTTTTCAGCCGCCGCGTTGGCGGAGCCACTCCACGAATGCGGGGTCGTCCATCTTCACGCCTTTCTCCCCGCGGCGGCGCTTGAACTGCGGGTCGCTCGGGTCAAAGGTGTCCTCCGGTTTGAACACACGCGGGTCTACCGGCACGTGGCGGTACGGGGTGAAGTCCGGTTTATCGGTGAACATGTCGTGGAGCGGGGTCGCGACCGCATCGAACATGTTGTTGGGGCCCAGGCCGTACAGCAGATAGATCGATCGGATAATCGACATGATGCTGGTGTGATCGCGGCTGACGTAACCCCGTTTCGCGTACGGGCTAATGAGTTGGACAAACGAACGGTGCCGGTCGATATGGTCGTTATCGCCGCCGGAATCGTCTTGGGTGACGAAGATCGCCATATTCTTCCACTCGGGCTGTCGCGATAGGTACTCGACAATACGGCCGAGGGCGAGATCGTTATCCGCCATATAGCTGCACACGTAGGGGAATCCACGCTTGGCGTTCGGACTGGCCCCGTGGTCGTTGCAGATGGCGATGTTGAGGAAGCGCGGTAGCGGCTTTTTCTTCGCCCGAAAGTTTCGTTCGATATCTTCGATAAACCAATCCGCGCGGGCGATATCGGGGATGGCGTTGTTGTACGCCGGGAAGTCGAAGCACGTGTTGTCGTAAAGCACTTTCGGCATCGGGTGGTTGACGACGTAGTTGGTGCCGGTCTTTGAGTTCGCCTCCAGTTCGAGGGAGTTCGGGAGCTCGTACCCTTCGCCGTAATTGCGGAAGGTGATCCGGTTGCGGTTCAGGTGTTCCCAAATGCTGCCGTTTTCGAGATAGTCTTCCGGGATTTGGGAGCCATCGGAGCCGAACGACACGAGGCGGCCCTTGGTTTTGTCATCCGCGCGGAAGTCCCATCCGGCGTAGAACACGCGGGTGGTCCAGAGCGAGGGGTAAACGCCAACGAGCCATCGGTGACCGTCGCCGCTGGCCTGCGGTTCCATGTAGAAGTTATCGCTGATGGCAAACTGCTCGGCCAAACGGATGTGGTTTGGCATGATGGGTAGGCGCTCGGCCTTACCCTTTTCCTGAATCCAGCCGTTCATGCCGAATTCCGCGTAGTCGGGCTCGCCTTTGGCGCCCTTGAGACCGCCGAAGATGCCGTCGAACGTGTGGTTTTCTTTCGTGATAAAGACCACGTACTTGATCTGTTCGCTCGCCTTCCCGGGGGTCAACGGAAGCACCCGTTGCGTGACGGGGACGGGCCGCTTGACGAGGCCGTTATTGGCGAGGACGGTCGTGGTCAGCCGGGCCAGCGTCGCGTCGTCGGGGATGTCGACCTGCTGGATAAAGCCGGGCATCTCCACCATACCGAAGCGTTCGTCGGTGTCGGGGCGCGGATTTTTCGGCCCGCGCGGCCCGCGTCCGAGGCCCTTTTGGCAAGCGATGTGCAGGGTGCGATCGTTCGGAGCGAGCCGCACCTGCATCGGGAACCAGCCGGTGGGGATGTGGCCGACGACGCGCGCAGTTTGGGTATCGATGGCGGCGACCGCGTTGAGTCCGCTCAGGCACACGTACAGGCGTGCGCCATCGCGCGAGATCGCCATGCCGCTCGGGATGCTTCCACGGAGCTTCGTCCAGGCGGGACCGGGGTACAGCTTGATCGTGCGGATCAGCCGGAGCGTGGGCGCGTGGAACACGGACAGGGTGTCGTTGTTCGCGTTGCTGACGTACAGGGTGTCGCGGTGGACCAGCAAGGCGTTGGGCGCGCTTCCGCCGACGGCCTTACCGCTATCGGCGGGGGCGTGGATGAGTACCCCGGACTTGGCGGAGCCGAGCATTCGCGGCGTGGCGCGGTCGGCGAGACCGTAAGCCCAGACGCTTTGGCTATCTGGCACAAATGGGCTGCCGAGCCCGGCGATGCGGCGGCCTTCGGCCATCACGCCATCGGTAGCCTGTCGACTGGGGTAGCCGAAAGGCGGCTTCTGCAGTCCGCTGGGGTGGCCGACGCCGGGGGTGGCCTTCGGCACCACGGTGTAGTCGAAGATGCCGATGTTCGCGACGAAGATCTTGGTTTCGGCGGCGTTAAAGGCGAGGGCGTACGGTTGGCGACCGGCGCGAACGCGGCTCGCGACTTCGCCGGTGCCCAGATTGAGGGTCACCAACTCTTGGGTGGCGACGTCGACTCCGTAGGCCATCGTTCCGTCGCGGCTGACGATGAGATCGTTGATGTAGCCGCCCTTCCCAGTGACGATGCGTCGCTTGACCTGCCAGGAGTTGGTGTCGACGATGGAGACGGCGGCGGCGTCGCCTTCGCTTACCAGCAACGCGTTGCCATCGGGCGTAAAGGCGAGGGCAGGGGCGACTTGCTTGAATTCGAGAACGCGGGGGGCGGTGTCGGGGGACGTGGTGTCGTAGATCGTGAGGCCTGGGCTCTTGATGGTGCCGTTGAAGCCGCCGGTACGGACGCCGACGCTCCAGCGACCGTTCGGACTGAGGGCAACTTGCCAGGTGTCGTCGCCGGTCCACAGCCGTTTGCCGATGGGGGTGAGGAGGCGACCGTTGGGCAAAATTGTGCGTCCGCCGGGGACGACCTGCGCGAACTCTTGATCGGCGGGAGCGGCGTAGATATCGACCGTGGACGCCGCGGGCGTACCGTGACGCAAGAGGGTGGCAAGTACGGCAGACGCCAACATGCCGCAAGTATAGGAGAGCGTGGCCGACGGTTTGCGTTTGTGTTAACGGAGGGTTAAGGCGGCGCAAAAATGCCCCCGGTAACGGTTACCGGGGGCATCGGGAAAGTCGGCGCGCGGGTTAGCGGCTGACTTCGTGGTGGAGACCACGTCGCACGACGAGGAACTTGATGCGTTCCGGCTGGAACCGTTCCTTCAGGACTTCGACGGCGCGTCGGACCAGGATGGTGCCGCCGCAGTAGAAGAGGTCGACCGCCGCGTAGCCGTGCTCGGGCCACGTGTGGATGGTGTAGTGCGACTCTTGGATGATGACCGCGCCGCTGACGCCGTACGGTTTGAACTCGTGGAACGAGTCCGTGACGACGGTCGCTTCGCTTTCGATAGCGGCATCGCGCATGGCGGTGCCGACCACGGTTTCGGTCTCGAGGGTTGCGCCTTTGCAGCCGTAGAGTTCGATCAGCAGATGGCTGCCAAGCGAGGGTTCTTCGCCGAATCGCGCGGGGAGGCCTTCTTCATCGCGACCCAGCCATTCGTTGAAGGCCTGTTCGTTATCGCAATGGATGAGGGTCCAACCGGCGTCGTTGACGATGGTGGGAGGGGGGAGCGTTGTCGCCAGCACCGGTTGCGCATTGCGCTTGAACTTGCTGCGGAGCCAATCGACGAGAGAACCCGCCACCGGAGCCGCAATGGCTGCCATGGCGAGACCGCTAATAAGGATAAGGTTGTTTGCCAATCACATGTACCTCTGATAACCCGTGCGCAGACACAAGATTTGCTCTTGCGCGGAAAACCCGACGAAAGTAGTGGCAAAGTAGGCGCACGAACGAGCGTCTCGGTTTTCGTCGACCGAGCCCGGCCGGAGCCGAGCGAGCTTGTTCATCGTTGCCTTTGTCACTATGGTTTTCGCCTATGGTGGTTGCCCACCGTAGCCGCCCCACGGTATCCCGTGACGCAATGGCGAATCATACCAGCCCCAATACCGGCCGTCAATGTTGATACGGAAAAAGGGGACCCGCGACGGCAAGCTATCCTAAAAAAGTGACACGTCGGCACATTTGGATCTATTCGCCGCTGGGACCGTTGCAGTTGGTGGCGGACGAGGGCGAGCGCGATGCGCTGGTGGGCCTTTACTTTGCCAACCACACGCACCCCCCGCAGGATCCGGGGTTATCGCCCGAGGAGCGCGTGCGCATCTGGGGCGAGGCGGGCTTACCGGCCGACCCGCTGCTGGAGGAGGTTCAGCAAGAGTTAGAACAGTACTTTTGGAATCCGCGCCACCGGTTCACGGTGCCGATCGCGCTGGATGGCACCGAGTTTCAGCGGCAGGTATGGGACGCCTTGCTGAGGATTAAAGCCGGCGAGACCTGGACCTACGGCCAGGTGGCGGAGGCGATCGGCCGTCCGGACGCGGTGCGTGCGGTCGGGGCGGCGGTCGGCCGGAATCCGGTGTCGATTTTGGTGCCGTGCCACCGGGTCGTGGGTGCAGCGGGGGACCTCACCGGCTATGCGGGCGGCGTGGCGAACAAGTCGTGGCTCCTGCGGCACGAGGGCGCGGTCCTGACGTAATTTTTGCCGTGGGATTTCTTCGGTGCCGACCGGCTTCGGGGCCCAAAAAATCTTGTGAGAATGCGCTCGAAAAGGCGGAATATTTCTCACCATTCGTGATATCTTAGAGGCATGACGCTCCGCGACGCCATGTTTCTCACCGCGGCCCAACCGGGTGCGTCTTACGTCAACGCCCGGGTGTTCCCGGTTCCCCAACTTTCGACCACAGATTACGCGTACGTGCCGGTGCGTGCGGGGGGGGGAAGCGGGTTCGGCTCACCAACCTCAGTGCGACCCTCGCGGTTCGCGTGACGGCCGTGTTTGCGCGTTGGGAGATTCAACCGAATGATTTCGTCGCGGCGATGGCGGAACAGTCTTACGATCTGGCGGCGGGTAGCTCAGTTCGCTTTGCGGCCTTCCCCGGCTACGTCGGACTGAGGATCAGCACGGATGGGTCGAGTGGCGTGGCCGAGGTGCGGGTGGAAGACGAGATTCCGACCGTGGTGGCCGAAGCAACGAGTTGGACACCGGTGCCGCTGGGCGAGATTCGGGCGAACGACGCGAAGGC
>JANRKI010000097.1:0-2619 GCA_033763535.1 Fimbriimonadaceae bacterium
TACCCGTTTGCGGTCGACCTCGAACAGTCCGAGGGGATGTGGCTGGCCACCGTGGATGGAGACCGCCTCTTCGACTGGGCCGGCTACTTCGGAAGCAAGCTCATCGGACACAACCACCCCGGCCTGTACGAGGCCGCCTACGTGCAGCGTCTGGTCCGCGCCGCCAATAACAAGGTCGCCAACCCCGACTTCCTCACCCCCGAATGCCTCGCGTATTACCGAACGCTGTACCGGCTTGCCCCCGAGATCATGCGTAGCCCCCGCCTCGAGGTTTACGCCGTCAACTCCGGCGCCGAGGCGGTGGAGAACATGATGAAATACCTGGTGGCCAAGGTGAACCACCGCCGGATGAAGGCCGCCCTCCCGGCGACCAATCGCCGATTCCTCTACTTCGATAAGGCGTTCCACGGCCGCACCGTCTTCGCCCTCGGCGTCACCCAAACCATCGACCCGGTCGCGACGAAGGATTTTCAGGGCCTCACCAGCACCGGAAACATCAAATTGCCCTTCCCCGTGTTCAGCAGCGACGCGACCTACCAAGAGAATCTGAAGTCCGCCGAACGCAGCCTGCAACAGGTCGAAAGCGCACTCAGCCTGATGCGCGATGAGATCGTCGCCATCATCGTCGAACCCATCCAGGGTGCCGGCGGACACCGGGTTGCCCTGCCCGAATTCTTCCGCGGCCTGAGCAAGCTCGCGCATGAGTACGGCGTGTTCCTCGCCTTCGATGAAGTCCAAACCGGCCTCGGCGCCACCGGAAAGATGTGGGCGATCGACCACTTTCAGCTCCCGCATCCCCCCATGGCCGTCGCCACCGGCAAAAAGTTCGGCAACGGCGCCGTCTACATGCTCGAACCGCTGGAAGATGTCGGCGTGCTGGATAGCACCTGGGGCGGAACCCTCGCCGATATGGTGCGGCTGGTGAGAGAAATCGAGATCGTCGAGGCCGAGGACCTTGTGGCCCGCGCCGCCGAAACCGGCGACTATCTGCACGCCCAGCTCCGCCAGCTGACCCAAGAGTTCCCGGAGAACCTCAGCAACGTCCGGGGACTCGGCCTGTACCAGGGCATCTCGCTCGAATCCCCCGCCCGCAAGGCCGCCGTCATCGAGACCGCCCTCGAGCAAGAATCGCTCCTCCTGCTCGGCGCCGGAACCCGGTCGATCCGCACCCGCCCGAACCTGTCCGTCACCCGCCCCGACGTTGATGAACTCATCCTCCGCTTGCGCCGCACCGTACAGACCGTGCTGGCCCAGCCGGTAACATCGGCCCCGTAATCATGGCGAACTCGTTCGAACCCGTACGCATCGGCATTGTTGGCTGCGGAAACATCAGCGGCATCTATTTCGAAAACCTCACGAAATTCGCCGGAACGCAGGTCGTCGCCGCGGCCGATCTGGACCTCGCCCGTGCCGAGGCCGCCTGCGCCAAGTACGGCGTGCCAAACGCGCTCTCGGTCGATGCCCTCCTCGCGCATCCCGAGGTCGAAATCGTGCTGAACCTCACGATTCCGGCCGCGCATGCGCAAGTCGCCCGCGCCGCCGTGGCCGCTGGAAAGCACGTCTACAACGAGAAGCCCCTGACCATCCTTCCGGAAGACGCCCACACCTTACTGTTCGAGGCCGCCGAGCGCGGCGTCCGCGTCGGCGGGGCCCCGGATACCTTCCTCGGCGGAGCGCACCAAACCGCCCGCGCCGCCATCGCGCGCGGAGACATCGGCGAACCCATCGGCGCCCACGCCTTCATGCTTTGCCATGGCCACGAAAGCTGGCACCCCGCGCCGGAGTTTTACTACAAGCCGGGCGGAGGTCCGATGCTGGACATGGGACCCTACTACCTCACCGATCTCGTGCAGCTGATGGGACCGATCCAGCGCGTAGCCGGCTCTGCCCGCATCACCTTCCCCACCCGCACCATCACCAGCCAACCCAAGGCCGGCACCGTGGTGGAGGTCGAAACCGCCACCCACATCGCCGGAATCATGGACTTCCGCAACGGCGCCATCGGCGAGATCACCACGAGCTTCGATGTCTGGCACGCCGTGCTCCCGCCCATCTCCATCTACGGCACCGAGGGCAGTATGCTGGTGCCCGACCCGAACGGCTTCGGCGGCGAAGTGAAGGTGCGCGGTAAGTGGCAAGGCGAATGGAGCGTGGTTCCGAACCACCACATGTTCAATGGCAATGACCGCGGGATCGGCGTGCTGGATATGGGCGTTGCCATCCGCGAGGGTCGCCCGCACCGCGCGTCCGGAGACCTCGCCGCCCACGTGCTCAGCATCATGACGTCTTTCGGGGCCAGCTCCGACGCCGGAACGCACCTCGGGGTCGCCCATCTCGACGCCGCCCCCGCCCCGCTCGGGGCCGACGAGCTCGCCCCCTACGTCTAACCGCGCTTCTGCCCGCGAAAGCAACCACTGCTTGCGCGGGCAAGCGAACTTAGTACAATACGTGCACCTTGGGTAGCGCGTACACTCCCGGACTCACCGTCAGCGGCGACATCGTGGTTCGCCGCACCCGCCGACTGCCGATCAAAGGCGAGGTGCTGGTGCAACCGAACGACCGCGTTTCGCCGACCTCGCCCGTCGCGCGCGCCCTGCTGCCCGGAGTGCTCCAAACCAT
>JANRKI010000098.1:0-64281 GCA_033763535.1 Fimbriimonadaceae bacterium
CCTGGGTCTACTTGCGGGCATGAAGCCGACCGCTCCGGAAGCGGTGATCGTGGGGAAAGCGATCTACGAAGGCCGGTTTTCGGTGGCCGATGCGGTTCGGGCTTTGGCCGGGCCAGTCAATGCTCGTTAGATGAGCGCGAGGCAGTTCGAATGACTCAGTCGGTCCCGAGAGCATGGGAAGTCGTAGCGCAGACGTTCGTCGCGAGCGCGGTGACCAGCGTCTCCGGTGCGCGGTTTGCCGTGCTCGAACCGGACGACACGGCCGTAACGCTATTGATGCGCTTCGCAACGAATACGGACGCAGACTTCTGCGTGTTGGTAAAACCCGGCAAGGGGATTGACGGCCGAGATCAGAATGCCGCCATCGTGACCCGTCGCGATCTCAACCGTCGCGGAGAGAGCGCGTTCGATCACGGCACTTCGCCCGTCATGGCAGTAAAGAAAACGGTGACGATCTCTGCCGCGCTCAATATCATGAACGGCCACAATTCGCGTGGACAGTGGGTGAACCACCTGCCCGTGATTGACGACAAACGCAAGTTTGTCGCGGTGCTGACGCGAGCGCGCCTGACTGCCGAGCCCAACCGGCGGCTGGCGAGCGTTTAGGCGACACGCCCGATAGTCCTACTTGCCGCGCGCGCCGTCCTATAATCGTCGCATGTTTCCGATTGAGAACATGGCCCTGATGATTCCGATCTTGGCGCTGTCCATTCCCATCATCGCGATCCTGGTCAGTCACCAGCAAAAAATGGCCCGCATCCTGGCCGATCGGGACATCGCCGCGTCGAACATGAATCGAGCCGACATCCAGTCGCTCCGGGCCGAACTGAACGAACTGAAGCAGCTCGTGCATCAGCAAGCGATCACGATCGACAACCTGACGAACGCGCCCTTCCGGTCCGCGACGCCAACCGAAAACGTGTACGATCGGAGGTAATCACTCGCGACAGGGGTGGTATTGGGCCGGGCGACGGCGGTATAGTGAATGTTCGCCTCGGCGCGCCTGCGATTCCTATGCGAGTCATCCATCCCACCTCTAAGCGCATCGGCCGCTTCATCGAAGTCCCGAATCTGATTGAACTCCAGCGTAACTCTTTCCAGTGGTTTTTGGAAGAGGGTCTGAGCGAGCTTTTCAAAACCTTTAGCCCCATCTACGACTTCACGATGAGCAACTTCATCGAGTTGGTGAGTTTCACCCTCGGTGAACCGAAGTACTCGTTGCAGGAGTGCCGCGATCGCGACATGACCTTCGAGGCGCCGATCAAAGCGATCGTCCGCTTCGGCGGCAAGGACAAGGAAGTCATCGAATCCGAGGTCTACCTCGGCGATCTGCCCCTGATGACCGACAAGGGCACGTTCATCATCAACGGGCGCGAGCGGGTCATCGTGTCCCAGCTCAGCCGTTCGCCCGGCCTGTACTTTGAAGAAGGCGTCGACAGCTCGATGCAGGTCGTCGTCTCCGCCCGCGTCATCCCGAACGAGGGACCGTGGCTGGAAGTCGATAGCGACGCCAACAACGTCGTCCGAACCCAGATCAGCCAGACCAAGAAGCTGCCGTTGACGCAGATGATGAAGGCGCTCTACTACTTCGAGAAAGGCCGCGGACGCGTGACGGCTAAGCTCGGGGATTCGGTGGGCAAGCGCATCGCCGAAACGGTTTACGATCCGATCAATGGCGACGTCATCGTGGAAGTCGGGACGATCCTCTCCGAGGATCAGCGCGCTACGTTCACCGACGCCCAGGCTGAAATCCTGACCAAGGTCGAGCAGCCGTTTGCCAACAACGAGGACATCATCCGCTACTTTAGCGAAGACATCGTGTTGGAAACCCCCACTTACGATGACTTGCTGGGCAAGCGATTGCTGGAAGAATTGACCGATGGCAACGGCGTCATCGGACGCGTCGGCGACAAGATCGACCACGTCAACGCGAAGCGCATCGAGTCGCTCGGACTGTCCGTCCTACGCGTCCGCGCGCTCAACCCGCTGGCCGAGGCCACCCTGGAAGCGGACCCGACGAATGGCGCGCGCGAAGCCGTGCTCGACATCTACAAGCGTCTGCGACCGGGCGAAGCCGCCAACGAAGACGCCGCGAAGCAGCTCATTTACGGCCTGTTCTTCGATATCAAGCGGTACGACCTGGGCAAGGTCGGACGACGCTTCCTTAACCAGAAGCTCGGCCTCAACATCCCGCTCGAAATCCGCAACCTGACTTGCGACGACCTCGCCCAAATCTTGAAGGCGATGGTTCCGTACGTGAAGCGCGAAGCGGAGCGGGACGACATCGACGACCTGCGGAACAAGCGCGTGAAGTCGGTGGGCGAACTGCTGCAAAGCCAACTTCGCCTCGGTTTCGTCCGCATGGAAAAGGTCGCGCGGGAACGCATGACCAGCACGGATCAGGAGAACCTGCTGCCCGGCATCATTCTGTCGGTCAAGCCGGTCAGCGCGTCGATCAAGAGCTTCTTCAGCAGCAACCAGCTGTCGACGTTTATGGACCAGACGAACCCGCTGTCGGAAATCACGAACAAGCGGCGTCTCTCCTCACTCGGACCGGGCGGTCTGCAACGAACCAGTGCCAAGCTGGAAGTTCGCGACGTCCACCGGTCGCACTACGGCCGCATCTGTCCGATCGAAACTCCGGAAGGTCCGAACATCGGTCTCATCAGTCAGTTGACCAGCCGGGCGCGGGTCGACGAATTCGGCTTCATCTCGACGCCTTACCGCATCATCAAAGACGGCACAGTCACGGACGAAGTGATCTACCTCACCGCCCAAGAGGAAACGGGCCAGTACGTGGCTCCGGCCGACGTGGAGCTCGATGAGCACAACCACATCGTCTCGCCGCGCGTCCAGGTCCGGGTTGCCGGGGCCGAAGTCGGGGGCGTCAGTTACCCGATCGTGACTCGCGAACGCATCGAGCTGATGGACGTCGCTCCGACGCAGATCATCTCGGTTGCCACCGCGCTCATCCCGTTCCTCGAAAACGACGACGCGAACCGCGCCCTGATGGGCGCGAACATGCAACGTCAGGCGGTCCCTTGCCTCCGTTCCGAAAAGCCGCTCGTCGGTACCGGTTACGAAAGCGTGGCGGCCGTTGACTCGGGCGCGGCGGTCATCGCCCGGCATGACGGAACGGTCGAATACGTGACCAGCCTCGAGATTCGGGTCCGACGCGACGACGGCGAACTCGACGTCTACCCGCTGCTGCACATGATGCAGAGCAACAAGTCGACCTGCTTTACCCAGCGACCGGTCGTGGACCTCGGTCAGCGCGTGCTGGCGAAGGACCCGCTGGCCGACGGCGCCTGCGTCGACCGCGGCGAACTCGCCCTCGGCAAAAACGTGCTCGTCTCGTTTATGCCGTGGAACGGCTACAACTACGAAGACGCCATCCTCATTTCGGAACGCCTCGTGAAGGATGATGTCTACACGTCGATCCACATCGAGCGGCACGAAAGCGAGGCGGTGGATACGAAGCTCGGTCCGGAAGAAATCACGCGGGACATCCCGAACGTCGGCGAAGACGCGCTGAAGGACCTCGACGAGCATGGCATCATCCGCATCGGCGCCGAAGTCCGGCCCGAGGACATCCTCGTCGGAAAGGTCGCGCCGAAGGGACAAGTCGACCTCACCGCCGAAGAACGCCTCATCATCGCCATCTTCGGCAAAAAGGCCGAAGAGACCCGCGACGTGTCGCTCCGATTGCCGCACGGCGAAAAGGGCATCATCGTGGACGTCAAGGTCTTTAGCCGCTACAAGTACCTCTCGCCCAGCATCGGCAAGATTTACCGCGAGAGCAAAAAGCGCGATCGTTTGGTGTGCGACATCACCGACGAGCCGCTGCTGCAACTGCCCGGCGATGAACTTCCGGCCGGCACCAACATGACCGTCCAGGTCTACGTCGCCCAGAAGCGAAAGCTGATGGTCGGGGACAAGATGGCCGGACGGCACGGCAACAAGGGCGTCATCTCCCGAGTCATGGCGGTCGAAGACATGCCGTTCCTCGCGGATGGCACGTCGGTGGATATCGTGTTGAACCCGCTCGGGGTACCGAGCCGGATGAACATTGGCCAAATCCTCGAAACGCACCTCGGGTACGTGGGCAAGCACCTCGGCAACGAGTACAAGTGCCCCGCATTCGAAGGCGCGAGCGAGCACGAAATTCTCGTGGAGATGGAGCGATTGGCGAGCCACATGCGTGGCCGTGCGCTCGATACCTACGTGAATCGAGAGCTCGACCTGCCGGTGGAATTCCTCCCGCAAGACTCGTACGACGAAATGAAGGCGAAGGTCGTGGCGCGGCTTCGCGAACTCGGCATCAACGGATTGGAGCGAGTGGCCCGCGTGGTCGCGGCCGCGCCGGTCAAGCCGATTGGCGAACTGCTCGGTGTCAACACCGAAAACTTCGAACTTGAGATGCCCGAGGACGAGCTGAACGAGGCTCCGTACGCGGCGCCGGACGAGGTCTACGCGGACATCATCGAACGCATCGAAAAGAACGTGTTCTGGCGGGCCGGGATCGATCCGCGCAGCTGCAAGAGCATCGTCCGCGATGGTCTCACCGGCGAAACGTTCCCGAACCGACTCACCGTCGGCATGATCTACATGCTGAAGCTCGAGCACTTGGTCGATGAGAAGATCCACGCCCGATCCATCGGACCGTACTCACTCGTCACCCAGCAACCGCTCGGCGGTAAGGCCCAGTTCGGCGGTCAGCGATTCGGAGAAATGGAAGTCTGGGCGCTCGAAGCGTACGGCGCAGCGTACACGCTCCAAGAACTCCTCACGATCAAGTCCGACGATGTCAACGGTCGCGTAAAGGCCTACGAAAGCATCGTCAAAGGCGAAACCATCGCCGAGCCCGGCATTCCGGAGTCGTTCAAGATCCTCGTCAACGAACTTCGTTCGCTCGGCCTGCGCGTGTCGGTGGAAGATTCGAGCAACAAGGAGCTTCCGCTCAAGGATCTCGACGAACTGGGCGGCGCCAACAGCGACGATATGCGGCTCGCGCGCACCGTCGGGTTCATCAACTAATCCGGACCGGATAACCCAAACAAGCCCTCTCGACCAACTTGGTCGGGAGGGCTTGTTGGTTTCGCGCGCTTAGCCGCGGACTTCGACGATCGCCGTGACCGGGCTCAGATCTTCGCGGCCGGCGCGGTTGATCGCCCGGTACCGAATCTGGTGGAGACCCGTGCCCAAATCCGCCGAGGGGATCGACGTCGTGCCGCGCGGAATCGTCGTCCAGGCACCGCCGTCCACGCTCCGTTGGTACTGAAGCTGGGTCGGCGTGTCCGTGTAGTCGCGCCCGTCCACGGAGAAATTCACGGGGTTCGGAATCGTCACCGTTCGGCTGCGCGTCGTCACGATGGTCTCCGGCCGCAGCGCAAACTGGTAGCTCGCGAGGTAGTGGTTGGTATCCAAGTACGTTCCGCGGACGAGGGCGCGCGACCGCGACGCCAGGGCCCGAACCTCGTTCAGGCTTTCGCCAAACCGAAGGTCGGATGCCCGGATCAGCCAGTTGCCCGTGCGTTCGCGCGAGACCTGGGCCTCCGTAGTTCGACCGGCAAGCACGCCGGCCGCCGGATCGATCGCCGTGAGTACCAGCGACGAGGCCGAGTCGCCATCGGGCAGAGTTGCGAGCGCGGTCACCGTGTTCGTGTTGACGTTCATCACGAACGAGTTGGTGATCGCCGTGCTCGGTACGGTCAGTTCTCCGGAAGGAACCAGCGTTTGCGTGATCATCGTGAAGGCGACCCGGTTGGCGTCGAGCCAGCCCGCGAAGGGCACCCGACGCGCGTCGGCCACCGATTCGCTCGGGACGTCGTTGATGTTCGGGTCTGCGGTGAGCGGCGTAAACAGCCCGGTGTTCAGGTTGAGCAGCACGGGGCGCGACAGGGCCAGGCCGCTGGCCGGAATACCGGAGTGGTACGTGCGATTCGTGGTCCAAAACACCAGCTGGTCGCCCGCCGCGTTGAGCGTAGGTTGCAAGAACTTGCCGCCCGCCCCCGCGCCGGCGTTCAGCGAGGTGATCCAGGTACGCGCACCGGACGCGAGGTCGATCCGGTGCAGATCTTCCACTCCGTTGGTGTCGATTCCTGGGATATCCGCCGCCGTGGAGTAGTACGCCGAATTGCCATCGGGCGAGAAGACGAGCTCAAACGTCCGGAACTGGCTTTCCACCGTGGGAGCGATGTATCGGTAGGTTCCGCTGGCATGCTGATACGCGTAGTAGCTCGGCGCGCCGTCGGTGTCGTCGCCCGTGATGGCCTGCTCACTCACGAAGGCCGTCCACCGCCCGAACGGATCGGTGGCCACGCCGGCCGTGGATACGCCGGCCGCACTTTGAAGTTGTAACGGGTTCAAGAACTGATCGGTGGCCGCGTACGTTCGTACCGATCGGTCACTGGTTTGCGTGGGCGAGAGGGCTCGGATCGAGAGCAGCGAAATGCGCGCGCCGTTCCGCGACCAGGCCGAGATCGGGCTGCCCGTTCGATCCAGTTCCGCCGTGACCCCCGGGGTGGCGGGGTCGGCGAACGGCTGGTTGAGGGCATCGCCAAAGCCGCCGAATCCGTCGAGGCTGACGTAATGACCGTTACTCGACACGGCGCGAAAGTTGCGATTCATCGTGCCACTCGTATCTGTCTGACCGGTGGACTGACGGAACCGCCGGACTTCGGTGCCGTGAACGTAAGTGAGGCTCGACCCGTCCGGCGCGCAAACCGGGTTCGAGACGCCGGTCGGCGTACCTGGGGTCAGATAGACCACCGCGCCGGTATCGGCGTCCCATCGGTAGTAGTCGATGGCGGAATCGACGTCACCGGGGTCCAGCCGGCGGTCGCTCGCCATCACGACGTACCGTCCGCCTCCCAAAAACCCGACCGGCGACCCGAGGTCCGCCGGAATCACGGTGCCGGTAGCTTGCGCCAGGTATCGATGGTATCGGACTGTGCCGTCGGTGTACGCGATGGCCGTGCCGTCCCCGCTGCCGGCGTTGATGGTGGCGTTGATTCGAACGCCGGCGGTGTTGACGGTCGGAAACTCAAGCGCATTCGTCGCCGGACGGTAGAGGCTTACGGACAGGTAGACCAACTGGCCATCCAGCGAAATGCCGATCACCCGGCCCGGCCCGGAGGTACCTGTGCGGTTTGCTCTTGAGATCGGTAGGAGAACCCCGGTGGTCGAATTGTAGTAGTACGGACTTGCCGACTGACCCGCCGGATAGTCGGAATAGGCCCGCGCATTGAAGGCGAGCCGCTGACCCTTGACGGAGGAGAACGCCCCGTCAAAACGCGAAAGGCTTCGGCCTTCCGTGTCGACGATGAGCCCGGCTTCACCCGGTTTAATCTCGACGCAACGTCCCGTACGGGTCGAAAAGCCGATCAGCAAGCCGCTGATTCCGGAACGCTGACCGACAAAATAGATGTAGTCTCCTTCGGGCGAAATCGTCACTTGGTCGACTTGCCATGGCGATGACGCCGGCCCAAACTCGAGGGTGAGGCGGCGCGTGAGATTCAGATCGGACGCCGTCGCAAGACCGCACAGCGCAACTGCTAATGCGGAATGGGTGAGACGGTTCGGACGCGGGCGAAACGTAAGCATCACGTCATTATAGAAACCTTGCCGATGTAATGCAAGTACGTGCCGTGCGCAGCGTGAGCCATCGAAACCGGCGGGAATTGCGATAGCTGGCACAAGGTTAGACGACGCAGAATTCGCGTTACCCATGCCGGGATGCCATGCCTTTCCGCGTCTCGCCCGACGATTGCCGCGGGCCGAAGATTCTGGCATGAAGAGTTTTGCGGTGATTCTCGGGATCGCCACCCTCACCGTCATCGCCGCAGAATTTCCGACAATTGCTCCGTGGGCGCGGCGCGATGTCAACGCCGATCTCGCGATTTCGTACCCAGAGCCCACCGCGCTCGGCGTGATTGCCGTGGGCATCGCGGCAATCGGGCGCGAGCGCAAGGATCGCTAGGTTCAGTCAGAATCGCGATGAGCGATGGGACAAACGAGAAGTTGGAAATGTCCAGAGTGCGGTTACGCCGACATGGTGGCCGGGGGAAAGTCGGCCGGGTTGCGGGTGACGACCGTGACCATCCAATGCTTCGACTGCAAAACGTTGCAAGATGTCGTGATTCGGCGCCATCACCGTCCGCCCGAGCTCGCGATCTACCAACCGAGTTGTGAACGCCACGCCAAGCACCGCATTGCGCTGTGGGGCAAGTACGGACCCTGCCCAGTTTGCGGAACGCCGATGGAACCGGGCAACATCATCGGTACCTGGGACTAACGGAGAGCGACCGGGAAACTACCGCTCTCCGTAATGAACGGAGGAACTTGGCTTACACGCCGTAGTAGCCGCGGTACCAGTCCACGAATCGCCCGATCCCTTCTTCGATTGGCGTCGCGGGTTTGAACCCCGCATCGCGCTGAAGATCCTCGACATCCGCGTAGGTCGCCGGGACGTCGCCATCTTGCATCGGCATCATGTTCTTGATCGCCGTCTTGCCGAGCTTCGCTTCCAGCGTTTCGATGACGTGCATCAGTTCCACCGGGCTGTTGTTGCCGATGTTGTACACCTTGTACGGAGCCTTTGACGTCCCCGGGTCGGGATCGTTGCCGTCCCAGGCCGGGTTGCCGGCCGGTGTCAGGTCCGTTACCCGCATGACGCCCTCCACAATGTCCTCCACAAACGTGAAGTCACGGCGC
Source organism: Fimbriimonadaceae bacterium (assembly GCA_033763535.1). Taxonomy (GTDB): domain Bacteria; phylum Armatimonadota; class Fimbriimonadia; order Fimbriimonadales; family Fimbriimonadaceae; genus Fimbriimonas. The sequence goes on from JANRKI010000098.1 coordinate 8,716, forward strand.
ATTTTGCCGTTGTTAAACACGTTGATCGGTTCACCGGCGAGAATCGCCTTGGTAAACAAGAACATCGCCATATCCGGGCGACCCCACGGACCGTAGACCGTAAAGAATCGCAGGCCCGTTGTCGGGAGTTGGTAAAGATGGCTGTAGCAGTGCGCCATCAGCTCGTTCGCCTTTTTGGTCGCGGCGTACAGGCTCACGGGGTGGTCCACGTTTTGGTGCACGCTAAACGGCATCGCGGTGTTGGCCCCGTAAACGCTACTGCTACTGGCGTACGAGAGGTGCTCGACTTTCTTGTGTCGGCAACCTTCTAGCACGTTGAGGAACGCGGTCAGATTGGCTTCGAGATAGGCATGCGGGTGGGTAATCGAATACCGGACGCCCGCCTGGGCTGCGAGGTGCACCACGCGCGTGAAGTCATTCTCCGCGAACAGCTTCTCCACGGCCGCCCGATCCGCCAGATCGATCCGGTGGAACGTGAAACCTTCGCGACCGGTCAGCTGCGCCAGCCGGTCTTCTTTCAGCTTCGGATCGTAGTAGTCGTTCACCATGTCGACGCCGATGACCTCGTCGCCGCGATCCAGCAATCGCTTGCTCAGGTGGAATCCGATAAATCCGGCCGCGCCGGTCACCACGATTTTTGCCATTAGAGTCGCACCACCATCTTGCCAGTTAGGTCCATGTGTCGGGTCACGTCGCGGGTGTCCAGCACCGCCGGAGCCAACGCCACTACGCGATCGTAATCCACGTTCGAGTGCGGCGTGGTGATCACCACCAGATCGCTGGATGTCAGCAGTTCATCGGTCAGTGCCACGCTGTGACGCGTGTGGCCTTTCTCAGTGAAGTCCGGCACGAACGGATCGTGGTAGACCACGTCGCTGCCGGCGTGTTCCAGCAGTTCCAGCACGTGGATCGACGGCGACTCGCGCCAGTCATCGATGTCGCGCTTGTACGCCACGCCGAGCACGACGATCTTCGAGCCCTTAAGCGGCTTACCGATTTCGTTCAGCATGCGCAACGCTTTGTCCCGCACGAAGAGCGGCATGGCGCGGTTGATTTCGCCGGCCAGTTCGATGAAGCGCGCCCGGAAGTTGAACGCCCGCGCCTTCCATTCCAGGTAGTGCGGGTCCAGCGGAATGCAGTGTCCGCCGACACCGGGGCCAGGCATAAATCGCATGATGCCGAACGGCTTCGTGTTCGCCGCATCCAGCACTTCCCACACGTCGATGCCCATGCGGTCGCACAGCATCAAGAGTTCGTTGACCAGGGCGATGTTCACCGCGCGGAACGTGTTCTCGAAAACTTTCGTCAACTCGGCCGCTTCGGCGCTGCTCACCGGCACCACGGTGTCCACGACCGCCGCGTAAAACGCCGACGCGACTTGGTGCGAGTTCGGTCCGAGTCCGCCCACGACCTTCGGCGTGTTCTTGGTCTGGTACTTCGTATTGCCCGGGTCCACGCGCTCCGGCGAGTGCGCCAGGTAGAAGTCTTGCTCGGCCTTCATGCCGGACATCCGCTCCAGCATCGGCTGAATGACTTCCTTCGTCGTGCCCGGATACGTGGTCGATTCGAGACTGACCAGTTGGCCGGCCTTCAGGTACTTCCCGATGGATTCGCTGGCCGATGTCACGTACGACATGTCCGGAATCAAGTGATCGTCCAGCGGGGTCGGGACCGCAATGACGATGACATCCAGTTCGGCGACGGCCTCAAAGGTCGCCACCGCGCGGAGCCGTCCGGCGTGGACGACCTCGGCGAGATGCTCATCGCTCAGGTCCTTGATGTAGCTTGACCCGGCGTTGACCGCGTCGCACTTCGACTGGCTTAGGTCGATCCCGGTGACGTGGAATCCCTCGTTTGCGGCTTCCACCGCCAACGGCAACCCGACGTAGCCCAGGCCAACTACCCCTACTTTTGCAGAACGATCCGCGATTCGCGCGATCAACGCATCCATGCCCATCTCTCCCTCAGCCGGCATAGGCCCGAGTGTACTACGGCGGCGGGTTTACACCACCTGATCGAGTAATGCGCGGCTCTGCGCATCCAGGCGCTGCACGTCTTCCAGTTCAAACCGATTGCCGTCGACGTCAATCAGCAGAAGATGTGCCGGTCCAAGCCATTGGGCGTTCTCCTGCAGCGATTGGGTAACGAAGTCGCGTTCGCCGCGGTCCGTCTGGACGTGCCAGTACGTGGCGCCAAACTCCGATTTGGCCTTATCAATGCGGAGCACCTTGGCGGTGAGGTATCGCCGGGCGACCTCGGTCTCGGCGGCCACGCGCGATTCTTCGCTCAGCGCGTCAAGATCCGGCACCATGACGATCTCCTCTCCCTTGGCGTTCATCAGCGAGAGGAAGCGGTTCGGGTAGGTCAGCGGCGACGCCCACGCAGGCTTGACGGTGACCCACGAGCGATCGTCGTACGTCATGCGCAACCGGTCTTTGGGTTCGAAAAAGAGTTTGATGTCTTGCAAGTTCATGGCGATTCCTGGGCAACGTCACGCAAAGAGCCAGTTCGGTTGGCTGATTTCGAAGAAGCGGTATCCGCGCTCGGCAAGAGCGCGGAGGGCAATCGCTTCCATTCCGGCTTCCAATCCGCACTGTTCGTAACCAGGGGCCACGATCACCGGCCAGATCACCGGCTCGCCGTCGCGCAGGTCAACGCAGACTTCGGCGATGAGCTCGTTTCGAAGCTGGGCAACCACGCTGAGGACACCGTCGTGTTCGCGGATGGAGGTGGACACCCCGAGGGCGGCCAGTAGTGCCTCGAATCCGGCGCGCGCACGCAGGGCGGGCGCAACGGGTCGGGCGCGAAGCAGGAAGGGAATCGGAGGTCGAAGCGACCGGGACGACGATTTCTTGGTTCGAGTTTGTACTGCGGGCATTGCTTTTTCAGCGATTTCGTGGGCACCGCAGGGATGCCGCGACTACGAGTGGCGGGGTGGGTGGGTCGGATTGTTCATGGCGGGTCTCTCCTTGGCCGCGAGCGGCCGGACGGCAGGTTCCCGGCGTCACCGGGACCGTGCGAGACTAGACGTTGCCCAGACCGATGATCTCGTTGATGGCGGTCTGAGTTTGGACGAGGTTGTAAAACGCGCCTTGCTTGGCCATCAGTTCCTCGTGAGTGCCGATCTCGGCGATTTCGCCGCGTTCCAGCACGATGAGTCGATTGGCATTGCGAAGAGTCGAAAGTCGGTGGGCGATCGCAAAGGTCGTGCGGCCCTTAATGAGCCGTCCGATCGCTTCCTGAATCTGCTTCTCCGTCTCCACATCCACCGAGGACGTGGCTTCGTCGAGGATCAGAATCTTCGGATTGTGCAGGATCGCGCGGGCGATGGAGATGCGCTGACGTTCGCCGCCGCTCAGCTTCGAGCCGCGTTCGCCGACCATGGTGTCGTAGCCGTCCGGCTTCGCGAGCACGAAGTTGTGCGCATTGGCCGCCTTCGCCGCTTCGATCACCTCTTCAAACGACGCCCCCGGTTTGCCGTAGGCGATGTTGTCCGCAATGGTGCCGTTAAACAGGAACGGTTCTTGCAACACGATCCCGATCTGGTGTCGGTAATCCTGCAGCGAGAGCGCGCGGTAGTCGATATCGTCGATGAGGAGCGTGCCGGAATCCGGTTCGTAGAAGCGACAGATCAGATTGATCGTCGTCGACTTACCGGCACCCGACTTGCCGACGAGCCCGATCATCTCGCCCGGCTGAACCGTGAAGTTGAGCCCCTTGAGGACCGGATTCGACTTGTCGTAACCGAATCGGACATCCCGAAACTCGACCTTGCCGGAAACGGTATGCCGCTTACCCGGATCGCCGTACTGCTCGGTGTCGCTATCGATGACTTCGAAGATCCGGTCGGCCCCGGCCATCGCCCGGCTGAACCATTGGTTCACCGCGCTAAACCATTGCAGCGGTCCGTACACGAGCGCCATGTAGGCCTGTACGCTCCAGAACTGACCGAGCGTGAGTTTGCCTTGCGTCACCATCACGCCGCCCGCCGTCCACAGAATGATCATGCCGAGGGACGTGAAGAACGTCATCGCGCCAAAGATCGTGTACCAGCGCCGGTCCACCATGACCCCCGCCTCGCGCAGTTCGGCGTTTCGCTGCCGGAACTTGTCGAACTCCGTGTCCTCTTTCGCGAACGCCTTGACAACGCGAATGCCGTGCAGACTTTCGTTGAGGTGGGTGTGGAACCGGGCCCACTTTTGGCCTACCTTATGGAACATCTGCGACATCGGTCGCCAAAAGAACGCGCCGATCCCGAGCACGATGGGCACCGGGGCCAGGATCATGGCCGCCAGGAGCGGATTGATCCAGAACAGGAACCCGATAATGCCCACGAGCGTGAGTCCGTTCAGCAGAAGGTAGGGAACCCCCTCCACCAAAAATCCCCATACGCGGTCGGTATCGCTGGTCACGCGACTGGCGATCGCGCCGACTTGCTTTTTGTCAAAGTACGTGAGTTGCAAGAACTCGATGGCCCGGTACACGGCACTGCGAAGGTCCGCCGCGATGTGTCCCGCGAGGTACGCGATCGTCCGGCCATTGATGATCTGGAGCACCGAGTTGGTGATCAGGATCAGCAACCAGCCGCCCATCAGCAAAAACAGCGTGGAGACGTTGGCTTGCCCCTGCCGAATCCGGTCCGGGTTCAGCACGTTGTCGATGATGTCCTTCTGCAGTAGCGGCGGGACGAGGTTGAGAATCGTGGTGAGCAGCGATAACCCGGTCAGCGTCCAAGCCTGGCGTCGATACGGTCGCAAAAACGTCCCGATGCGTAGCATGGTCTTGCCGCGGTTGACGCAGTTCGGACACACGCCGTCCTTCTCCGGCAACAGCAGGTTGCACTTCGGGCACCGAACGCGCTCCTCTTTCAGGTTGATCAGGAGTGGTTCGCCCTTGGCGAGTTGCTCGATCCCCCGCGCGGCTTCGCTGAACTTGGCCGCGACGGTCAGGCTGTAGCTCAGAACGGGAAGGATTTCGCCGGCTGTCGTCGTGATCTCAAGCCTTCCGCCGCCGACGAGCGGCTCGTTGCGGGCGCTCTTGATGTCGGCAATGGGGATCTGGAACGAGGTCGCGTCACCACGCTCTCGCACCATGACCGCCTCCGGAGTCACGACCAGTCGGCGTTCGGCAAAGTGTCCATCTTCGCCAAAGTCGGCGACGAGTTCAATCAGCGGTTTTGGGTTTTCGGCATTCGCCGCAGGCACCATGGGTGCAATATCCATGCAAAGCTCCTCGAAAAACGGTCGTTCACACCGCCTCTTTGTATTACAACAAGAGTACGATTGAAAGTAAAGTGTGTGAAGTCGTCGCCCCGACTTCTCGAAACGGTGAGATGGACGCTACTGATGCCCCGCCGTTAGGCACGTCCGTGTTCGGAGAGAAATGTTACCCGCGTGATGAGACAGGGGCAACCCGTACGCCAAAGGTCCCGACCTCCGGGGTGTGTACCGGAAACGCGTGTCGCACGAAAAAGGGACTAAAGATCTGAAAATCGCTGTATCGAAACCGCGGCGAGTCCCTTACAATCGCGTTGATCCTCGTTGCGAGGGTCGGTGAACATCCTATGGCACCACTACACCTTTCTTTTGGGGCATGCGCGTTGCTATCGAGCGCGTTGGTCCTCGCGGGAACGCAGAGCATTGCGTTTCGAGACCAGTTCAGCCAGATTGATCGCCAGGTCGCGATCACTCCGTACAGCGGAGGCACGTTGGAGATTCCGCCGTGTCTGGCCTACTCTTGCCGAATGACCGACTTCTTGGACCGCACCTACACGCAGTGGGATGTCTGGTGCGAGTTCGATATTCCGCCATGGGTGACGAACTTCCGCTACTACATCGGCGGATGTTATCGCTACGAATGCGCGACAACGGATCTCAAGAAGGCGGTGTACTACAAGCTACAATTCCAGAAGTCGCACTGTTCTTGGAATGACATTCCGAAAGGGAACATGACTTGCCCGAGGAGCACATGCATCGACACCACGCCCTAACCCGTCGCGACGCCGGCCAAACGCTGGTCGAAATGCTGACGGCGATCGCCGTTGTCACCGCGCTGTCGGCCATCATCCTGCCGGCGTTTGCAAACTCCCGCCGCCAAGCCTTGGTGACCACGGAGATTAGCAATCTGCACCAGGCGGGCATCGGGTACGCGCTGTACGCGGGCGACCACGATGGCGTGCATATCCACACCACCCGGCAACTCGCCGAGTTGAAATACATTCAGCCCGCGATCTTGAGCAGTGAGCTGGACCCGACGCCGGAAGGCATCTCGAACGTGGTCGCCGCGCAACTGCGCAAGTCGCTGCCGCACTGCGACAAGCCGACGACCTACCGGTCGAGCTTCTTGTCGTTCGGACAGTACGTCTGCGGACTGGAATCGTTCGATGAGTTTGGCGAGCGACGTGCCGCCGGTTGGTTGGTCAGCGTGAGCCAGACCACCCCCGGAATGGCGGCCGGCTACCTCGTCGGCGTCAATGGCACCTACCACCGGTTGCTGACGGATGGCGCCGTCGTGGTGCGCCAAACCGACTGGCTCCGCCTGAAGGATGACCCCGAGCTCGGCACCGGCACCGTGCTCGCGTGGAAGTGGCTCTTTGCCGATCGATCCAAAGACGAAAAGCTCAAGGACGCCCGATGAAAAACTCCTCCCCGACCTACGGTACGCCGGAAAGCCGGCTGCTCATCTGCCTGCAGTACGTGCTGATCGCGATCGTCAACTTCGCGATTGTTCGCGCCCTGATGAACCAGATCAACGGCACCTCCGAGCCGAATTCCGTGATGCGCGACGCCATCGCGGCTTTCGTCACGTTCGGTTTTGCCGCCGCAGTCCTGTTCTTTAGCCCGAATGACAAGACGAAGGCTTACTTCTACTCGTTTGCGGCGGTCGCAATGATCATGTTCGTCCCGAGCCTGATCTTTCGCCTGCGAATGAGCGGCGATCTGGGACCGAACGCGCTGGGCGTTTTCGCCTACACGCTCGGACGACTGGTGATCACTCACAGCATCGCCCTGATTCCGCTCGTCGTGACCAACCACTGGAAGTTGGCCCCCAAGACCGCGAAACCCAAGTCGACTCCGCAAACGGAATCGACCGGCCGCGCGGTCTTCGAACTCTGATCTCGGCGCGCTATGCGCCGCGGTCGCGCAACGCGGCGATTCCTGGAAGGATTTTTCCTTCCAGGAATTCCAGGCTGGCCCCGCCCCCCGTGCTCACGTGGGTCATGCGATCGGCCAATCCGAACTTTTCGACGGCGGCCGCGCTGTCGCCTCCGCCCACGATGGTCTTCGCTCCCGAAGCGGCAAGGGCCTCGGCCACCGCCAAGGTGCCGCCGACAAACGGAGTGAGTTCAAAAACCCCGACCGGCCCATTCCACAGCACGGTTCCCGCCGTCGCAATGATCGACGCAAACTCCGCGCGGGTGTCCGGACCGATGTCCAGCCCCTCGTGATCCGCCGGAATCTCCGTCACCGGCCGAATCTCCGTGTCCGCCTCCTCCGAAAACTGGGCCGAAACCACGACGTCGGTGGGCAAGACCAGCTTGTCCGGATACTGCTCCAGCAAGCTCCCCGCGTATTCGATGCTGTCCTTATCGAGAATCGACTTGCCGATCTCCAGACCCTTCGCCTTCAGGAACGTGTAGGTCATGCCTCCGCCCACGAGCAGGCGGTCCACCTTCGGCAGCAGGTTGTCGATGAGGGCGATCTTGTCCTTCACCTTGCTTCCGCCCATGATGGCAACGAACGGCCGGGCCGGATTCTCCACCGCTTCGCCAAGGTGGCGCAGCTCCTTTTCGATGAGGGAGCCGGCGTAACCGGGCAAGATTCGGGCGACCCCTTCCGTGCTAGCGTGCGCCCGGTGAGCGGTGCCGAAGGCATCATTCACGTACACATCGGCCAGCGCCGCCAACTGCGCGGCGAACTCGGGATCGTTCTTTTCCTCTTCCGGGTGGAACCGGACGTTCTCCAGCAGGACGACCGACCCCGGCGTCAGGTCCGCGATGGCCGCCGCGACGTCCGGTCCGACGCAGTCAGGCAGCAGCGGCACGGGTTGACCGAGCAGTTCGCCGAGCCGTTCGGCCACCGGGGCGAGCGACAGGTCGGGCGTGACGCCTTTCGGGCGGCCTAGGTGGCTCGCGAGGATGACGATCCCGCCCGCCGCGCGGAGCTTTTGGATGGTCGGCAGCGATTCGGTGATCCGCCGATCGTCGGTAATGGCGCCGTCTTGCAGCGGCACGTTGAAGTCGCAACGTACGAGAACGCGCTTACCGGATGCATCGAGATCGTCGATCGTGAGCTTGCCGAATGCCATCGGTGAAGAGCATACCGACCTGAACAAAGCGTCCGGCCCGCCCCTTGTTCATAAAGGGCGGGCCTGGTGGCGGCATTTTCTTTCGCCTGGGTGACGTCTGGTACGGATAGGATGAGGCTGGCGACGGGGATAAGCCATACGCCTCCGCGCTATAATCCCGTAACCGCAATGCCTTTGCCCGCACAGGGGCGGTCGCCGTTCGCAAGGTAGCTCGATGCTCACCCACCTCCACCTGAAACACTTTAAGTCTTGGCGCGATACCGGACCGATTCGGTTGGCGCCGTTAACGTGCTTCTTCGGTTCGAATAGTTCGGGAAAGACGAGCCTGTTGCAGGCGTTACTGCTGCTCCGTCAAACGGCGGAGTCCGCGGATCGCGCGAGCCTGCTGCAACTTGGAGGACCGGGAGCACTCGTCAACCTCGGAGATTTTGCGAGTTTGATTTATAAACATGAACATACGAGGTCACTTTCTATAGGCTTAGATTGGCAGGTTGAAAATCCAGTGAAACTGTCGAACATTCTTGCCGCCAAGGGTGAAAATTCGTCCGAGTCTAGCAACTCACTGGGCTTTGAGACCGAGATCTCTTCAACCCCCAGTAAGGGTAATGGCTATCGGCAACACGTTCAGAGTCTCAAATACCGGCTCGGGGAAAGCGAGTACTCATTCGTCCGTAAGTCAGACAAAGATGAGTACGAACTCTTCACGAGCCCAACTGCCTTCTCACTCAAGCGGGTGCAAGGTCGCCCATGGCCATTGCCGGCCCCGACCAAGTGTTATGGGTTCCCGGACCAAGTACGGGCCTACTACCAGAATGCTGGTTTTCTGGCCGACCTCGAACTGGCCCTCGAACAGCAACTCAAGCGAATTTTCTATCTTGGTCCGTTGCGAGCGTATCCGGAACGGACGTACTCGTGGGCGGGGGGCCAACCGAGTGATATGGGTAGGTCCGGAGAGCAAGCCGTAGACGCGCTCTTGGCTGCAAAGGATAGGAGCCTCACCATCTCGCTAGGGAAGGGGAAGAAGAAACCCCCGCTCGAAGAGTACGTGGCGAAGTGGCTGAAAGAAATCGGACTCATCGAGTCGTTCTCGGTTGCCCCGGTCTCAGATCACAGTCAAATCTATCAGGTCAAAGTACGGCGGGTAGCCGGCGGTCCGGAAGTCCTCATTACCGACGTTGGGTTCGGCGTTTCCCAAATTCTGCCGGTCATCGTGCTGTGCTTCTATGCGCCGAAAGGGTCTACGATCGTGCTGGAACAGCCGGAGATTCACTTGCACCCATCGGTGCAGGCGGGGTTGGCCGATGTGCTCATCGACGCAACCCGTCGCAACGGCGTGCAACTGATCATCGAAAGCCATAGCGAACACTTCGTCCGGCGGATCCAACGGAGAATCGCCGAGCAGACGTTGCACGCTCACGAGGTAGCCATGTATTTCGCGGAAAACGGTACGGATGGTTCGAGCCTTACCGAACTCGAAATCGATCTTTTTGGCAACATTACGAATTGGCCGAGCGACTTCTTCGGCGACATGCTGCAAGAAGTCATCGCGACCCAGCGTGCCCAACGCGTTCCACGTCATGGCGCTGGTTGATACAAATGTGATTGTGGTCGCGAATGGTCGCGCCGGCGAGAAGCCCAATTGTGTGAACGCGTGCGTGGATTGTCTGGATCGGATCCGGTCCGGGGCCGAGCTTTTACATCTGGACTCGCTCGGCCTGATTCTCGAGGAGTACGGTCGTCAGTGCCAGTACGGAACTCCGCGGGGAGTCGGTGACGTGTTCGTGGTTTGGGCCAGCACGCATCGGGCGACGCTCGCTAAGTGCGAGACGGTTTCCATCCAAGAAGATTCCGAATGGGAGTTCGCCGAATTCCCGCACGATGACGCCCTCAGGGCCTTCGACCGGAGTGACCGGAAGTTTGTGGCCGTGGCGATCGCGAGCGGGGTCAACCCGGTGATCTACAACGCTACGGACTCCGACTGGAGCGACTTTGCCGTGCCGCTGGCAAAGTACGTTGCGGTCGTCGAACTTTGCGCCGGCGACGAACGGGCAGATTGACGGATCGGCCGAAAAGCCCACCTGAACAAAGCGTCCGGCCCGCCCCTTGTTCAGAAAGGGCGGGCCGGGTGGTGGATGGCGAGAACGCCGAGCGTTACTGGCCTTTTTCTTTCAGCACTTCGCCGCGGACCGGTTGGGCCGTGTTGGCGTCCTCTTTCGAGTAATCCTTCTTCGTCCCAAAGTCTTTGCCCGGAGCGTTCGGCGGCTCCGAGTCGCTGCAGCCGCCCACCAGGGCGACAACGAGCAGCGAAACGAGCATGAGCGTGATCTTCTTTACGGGAAGCATGGCGGATTTTGACCGACCGAGCCGACCGTGTACTCGAACGTCGAGTCCGGTCGGAAGTAGCTCATGTAGCGACCGCCGCCACCCGTCGAGCAGCGCGCCGGAACGTACAGGTTGCCCGCCACGTTTGCCGAGGGCGATACGCAGTCGGCCACGTTGCTGTACTGGTAGCCCGGAATGTTCCTGTTGCCGGTGTTGAGGCCGTTCGCCGGATGCTTCACGAACCGCGCGGACGAGTCCGTATGCGCCACGTTCCAACCGTCCCCGAACACGTGCGTCGTGTCGTTTGAGCTCACAAACGTGCACTCGTAGGTGTCTTGGCGCGACGTCAGCGCGCGGGTGCTGCCTTGTTGCGGAACGCCGCCCGCGTTGAACTTGCACACCGGTGCGGGGTTGCCGGGCGAACCGACGACCGGGCAAATGAGATAGACCGGATTGTATCCGTAGCCGCGATACGCTTCCTTACCGTTCGCCCACATGATCATGGCGAGTTGGCTCGGGCGTGCAACTTCCGTGGTCGAGACGGCTTGCAGCAGGCCGTTCGACGTCAGCGAGGTGACCGGCAGACCGCCCGGCGCCGAGCTGTAGTTAAAGCCTTGGGTGTAAATGTTCTGCCCCGAGGCCGTAAACAGGTCGCCCGTCTTGATGTACGGCAGGCAGCTGTTGTGCCAGGCCACTGCGTCGGCGGCAGCAAACGCGGCGTTAGCACCCCAGCCGGCCGGAACCGAGTGGAGTCGGTACGAAGGGCTGCTCCAGAAGCTGTGCAAATACGTGCCCGTGATCGGGTCGATCGAGTGCATCAGCGGGAACGTGTCGTCGTTGTCGCCGGTGTACAGCAACATGCCGGTCGCCGATTGCTTCGTGTTGTTCAGCGCGGCCGTCTTCTTCGCCGCTGCCTTCGCCTGCGCAAAGACCGGGAAGAGAATCGCAGCAAGAATGGCAATGATGGCAATGACCACCAAAAGTTCGATGAGCGTGAAACCCCTCAGTTGAGGACGACAGTCAGTGTTGGACATGCTTAACCTGCCGAAGGTCAGGCAGACTGGCCATTCAGCCCGCTCCGCAATCGGTCCTACACCATAACACTTTCTTAACAAATGTCCCAACCTTTTTGCGCCCCATTTCCGTAAGAATGTGCGATTTTTTTCGCAACACCCATCGGAACGAAAACGGCCCGGCGCGTCGTACGCACCGGGCCGAAAGAGTGGACGAGCGGTGGATTATTGGAACCAGGCGCGAGCCCAGCCGTTGTTCATGGCCGGACCGTCCGGAACGCCGCCGCGCCATGCGCCGTTGGCGCTGCTGTAGCGGTTGCTCCACAGGGTTTGATTGCGCGTGATCTTCGCGTGGCCGTCCGCGTAGGCGACGACAGCTTGGTCGCCGACATACAGCTTTTCGCGCGAGCCCTTCGTCGCATCGGTGGTTGCGATCGTGCTTTGCAGCAGTCGGTCGCCGTTACCGGTCACGCTGGCAAACACGCCGACGTTTTGGCCGAATTGACCGTTGTTCGCCACGCCGTACTGCGGTGCGCGGGCCAACTGCTCACCCGTGACCAGCACGAGCGTTTCCGCCACGCGGTCGATCGAGGTCACGACGGCGCCCGAGTTGTACTGGGTGGAAGCGAACTCGCCCCACACGTTCGGGTCGCGCGATGCGCAGATCGCCGTGGCGCGGCGAGCCGGGTCGATGCTGAAGCAAGCGCCCGAGAATCCGCCGAGGCCGTACACGTTGTAAGCAAACGTGTTCTTGATGTTGTTGAAGAACGGCTTCGTGAGCGGGTCCGCCCAAATCGCGTTGAGTTCGCCGGTGTTCACGTTGACGCCGTTCTTGATGTACGGGTCCACCATGCCGGGGAACATGTTGCGCAGCGCAAAGGTGCCGCCCGCTTGGTTGTCAACGTCGCGCGAGAACACCGGGAAGGTGTCTTCGAAGTCGTTCGCGTACATCAAGAACGCGAGCCCGAGCTGCTTCGTGTTGCTCAGCGTTTGCGTCTTCTTCGCTGCGACCTTCGCCTGGGCGAAAACCGGGAAGAGAATGGCGGCGAGAATCGCGATGATCGCGATGACGACGAGAAGTTCGATAAGGGTGAAGGCGCGGTTGCGCGGCTGGATGGAAATCATGACTGCCTCGTTGGAGCTTCGAAATCCACGCGGTCTCCACATGTCGCCGGGCTACGGTCTCGGTCGGATGGGCGTGCTCTCGTGAGGTATTGGGGGGTGCAGAACTCCTCTTTACGGGAGTTTCACCAAGCAGTATGACATACAGGACGTATTTCTCCAAATCGCCGAAAAGGTCACCCAAAAATGCAGGATTTTCGCGAAGCAGATTTCGTTTTTAGCCGTGCTCACGTACGTTCCTTCAACATCCCGACCGACGCCCACCGTGCGCGGCCATAGTGGAACCATGAGCGAGTCCGCCATTCCGCGCAGTTTTGAAACGCTGACGCTTCACGCCGGCCAAAACGTTGATCCGACCACCAAATCGCGGGCGGTGCCCATCTACCAGACCACCAGCTACGTGTTCGACGACACGGCCCACGCCGCGCGCCTGTTTGCCCTTCAAGAGTTCGGCAACATCTACACGCGGATCATGAACCCGACGACCGCCGTGTTCGAGGAGCGGCTTGCCGCGCTTGAGGGTGGATCGCACGCCGTCGCCACCGCCTCCGGCCAGGCCGCCGAAACGCTCGCGATCACCACCATCGCAGAAGCCGGCGATGAGATCGTGTCGAGCAGCTCGCTGTACGGCGGCACCTACAACCTGTTCCATTACACATTGCCCAAGTACGGCATCACGGTCAAGTTCGTAGACCCCAGCAATCCCAAGGGGTTCGAGGACGCGATCACCGACAAGACGAAGATCATTTACGGCGAAACGATCGGCAACCCGCGCCTGGATACCTTCCCGTTCGATGAAATCGCTCCCATCGCCCAACGTCACGGCATCCCGCTGATGATCGACAACACGTCGGCATCGCCGTACCTGGTCAAGCCGCTCGAACTCGGTGCCAACATCGTGGTGCACTCGGCCACGAAATTCATCGGCGGCCACGGCACCGCGATCGGCGGCATCGTCATCGATGGCGGTAACTTCGACTGGTCGGCCAGCGGACGGTTCCCGAACTTCACCAATGCGGACCCGAGCTACCATGGCCTCAAATTCTGGGACGTGTTCGGCAACTTCCCGGGCCTTGGCAACGTGGCATTTGGCCTCAAGGCGCGGGTGCAGGGCTTGCGCGATACCGGTGCGTCCATCTCGCCGTTCAACTCATTCCTCCTGCTGCAAGGTCTCGAAACGCTGCACGTGCGCCTCGAACGACACTCGTCGAACGCACAACGGATCGCCGAGTTCTTGCTGAACCACCCGGAGGTCAGCTGGGTCAACTACCCCGGTCTGCCCAGCCACCGCGACCACGAACTCGCGAAGCGCGTGTTCCACCGCGGTCAGTTCGGGGCGCTCATCGGCTTTGGCATCCGCGGTGGATACGAGGCGGCGCTTAAGTTCATCGACAAGCTCCAGATCTTCTCGCTGCTTGCCAACATCGGCGACGCGAAGTCGCTGGTGATTCACCCTGCCAGCACCACCCACCAACAGCTGACGGCGGAAGAGCAGGCGTCGGCCGGAGTCTCGCCCGACTTCATCCGACTCAGCATCGGCATCGAGAACGTCGACGACCTGATCGCCGATCTCGACCACGCGTTGCGCGCGGCCTAACCGCGCCGAAATCGCTCACCTCCGGCGGTAAAGTGTGCCTCCGGAGGACCTGAATATCGATGAACACGGTTGACGCGACCGAAGTGGAACGCGCCGGTATCGAGTCGCGGCAGGCGTACAGTGCCAGTCTCGAGATGATCAATCGCGCTCAGCGCGAGGCCGACGCGGACTACGGCAAGTTTATCGGACGGACGCGGCGACTGATCTTCGGCGGCATGGCCTACGCCTTCGTCTGGTTCATCGTCTTCCTCGCGATCTTTATCGCCCTGATTTTGTTGCCTTCCAATGGCGGCCGCCTCTACGTTTGGGGAATCCTCGTCGCCGGAGCGCTGATCGTCGCGACTGTCAGTGCGCTCTTCGTGAAGCGCGAAAAAGACGAAGGAACCTTGATCACCCGCGACGAGGCCCCCGCCCTCTGGACCGACGTCGACCGGCTCACCCAACTCGCCAAGGTTCCGCCGATCGCGCGCATCCGCGTTGTGATGGACCTCAACGCGGCGGCGGCCACCCGAATCATCCCGTGGAGATTCTGGAATCCGGTCGAGCAAGAGCTCATCATCGGCTGGTCGCTTCTTTCCCTGCTGGATGCCGAAGAGTGCCGGTCGGTCCTCGCCCACGAATTCGGGCACTTCGGCGGCCGACACGGAGATTTCTCGCTCATCGCGTTACGGGTCGCCGCGTACCTCGAGAACGTCGCGATCAAAACGCAGAACGTGTTCGGCGGACAAATCATTTACAAGCAGTTCTTTCTCTGGTTCATGCCGAGACTGAGTGCCCGGATGTTCGTCATCAGCCGCCACAACGAGTACGAAGCCGACGCCTTTGAGGCCAAGTTCTCGGGCGCCGACGTCGCGGCCCGTTCGCTCGTCCGCCTCAGTGGCCAGTCCGCCAAGATGTACCATCCCGTCACGGGAATCCTGTGGGATTGGCCGCGCGACGCCCGCGAACTCCCCCAGGACATGGCCACCCGCGCCCGCAAGTTCTGGCAAAACGTGCGCCTATTGCCGGTGTCCGAATCCCGGCTCCGGCGGCTGCTCCGGGTGGAAACCAAGCCCATGGACACGCACCCGGAACTGTCCGATCGCCTGCGAAACATGAAGGCGAACCGCGACGTTCATCACCTCCTGAATCTCCAAAAGGTGCACCAACGGTCGGCGGTCGAGCACTACTTCGGACCGAAGATTCCGGACGTCGAGGCCCGCTTGTCGAAGGCGTTTCTGGACGAACACAACGAGGCTTACGTCAAGAGCCATCTCGGCCGGGCGATGGACCATGCACGTCTCGGCGAACTTCTCGACTCGGCCAAAACCCGTCCGCTCAACGCGACGGAACTTGAACAAACGGCCGACCTCCTCCGAACCTTCGGGCGCGAAGCGGAGGCGAAGGAGGTCTACCGAAAGTGGCGTGCCTTAGAACCAGACAGCCCTTACCCGAAGGCCTACCTCGGCGACCTGCTCATGCGAGACCCGGACTCACCAGAGTACGCAGAAGGCCTCGGCCTCGTCACCGCGGCCGCCCAGCATCCCGAACTCGCGTCGAACGCGTACTCGCTCTTGGCTCGGGACGCCGACCTGCGCGGTGAATCTACTTTGGCGCGACAGTACGAACAAAGGGCCGCCGAGTCTACGGGACGGATTTACTCAATGCTCACGAAGTACGTGGAGGTCTCGTACGACGACGACTTGCACCCTCCAACTTTGGCCGCTGACATCGTGAACGCGATCCGGCACCACTTGGCCAGCGTGCCGATGGTCGGCGAAGCGTATTTGCTCACGAAGCGCGATCCGGCCGGAGTCCATAAAGATATCCAAGTGCTCCTCGTGTTTCCCGCGCGCACGCTCGGACTGGTCACCGTCCAGACCGAGCAAATTTACGAACGGCTTCAGTCCGTGCCGTACGCCGAAGACTTCATTCCGCAGGTCTCGGTGACTCGCAAACGTTGGCGTCAAAAGCTGGTGACCGCGCGGGCGCTGAAGATCAAGTGACGGCTATCCCAACGGAAGCGCCGTCGTATGCTTGTTCGTCGCCATCGCGAACGAACTCCGAATCTGCTGGATGCCCTTGATCTTCGACAGCTTCTCGCGCACAAACACCTCGTACTGCCGCATATCGCGAACCGTTACTTTGAGCAAGAAGTCAAAGTCACCGCTCACGTGGTGGCACTCCAAAATCTCGGGGATCTCTTGAATCGCGCGGCGAAAACGCTCGATCGGTTGCTCTTGGTGCAACGAGAGCGTAATCTGCACCCAGGCGGTAATCCGGAACCCGAGCCGCTCTCCGTCCAAAATCGCGGCGTACCCCTTGATCGCCCCTGCCTTCTCCAGCGCGCGAACCCGCTGCAACACCGACGGCGGCGACAGGTTTACTTGTTTCGCGAGATCGGCGTTCGTGATCCGACCGTCGGATTGGAGCAGTCGCAGCAGCTCCACATCCACTTCATCGAGATGCGTTTTCGACATTTGCCGAATATTGTGAGGTACGGAACTCTGTGTTGAAGCGGATTCCCTACGATTCGTTGGTGCTGGCCACGATTGTCCGCGATTTACAACCGTACGTGGGCGGAAAAGTTCAGGAGATTCGGCAACGCGACGCGTTCACCATCCAACTCGAGCTGTACCGACGCGAGGTGGCGCGGCTCCTCGTATGCGTCCATCCCGAGTGGTACCGCGTCCATCTCAGCCACGGTCGCATCCCCACCGAAACGCCACCGCCGATGTTTCTCGCCGCCTTGCGCGCACGTCTTGACGGCGCGACCATTACCGGGATCCGGCAAATCGGCGGCGACCGCATCCTGTCCATCGAATTCGATGGCGAGGCGGGGCCGCACGCCCTCGTCGTGGAGCTGATGGGGAAGCACTCCAACGCAATCCTCATCGACGCGGAACAACGGTGCATCGCGGCGGCCAAATGGGTTCGACGCGACCAAAGCAAGCGCCCGATTCGGCCGAACGCAGAGTACGAACTGCCGCCCGTCATGGACGCCACCGACCGCGACCCGCGCGCCGATTCGCGCCCGTTAGGCCAACTTCGCGAGGCCCACGGCATCGCCGCGCCGGACGAGCAACCCGGCTGGTCCGAAGGGTTTGGCGCGTACCCGGTTGACCTTGGACCGCTTGGCTACCCTTGGGTCCCCCGCGCCTCGCTCAGCGTCGCGCTCGACGCTGCGTACACCCATCTGGAGCGGCACGAGCGAACCGAACGGCTCCGGAGTCTTCTCCTAACCCATCTGGATCGGGGCATCGAAGCGCGCGACGTCGCCCTCCGCGATCTGGCGCAGGCGCGGGATCGGGCCGACCGCGCCGCCGGTTGGCAGCTGGAGGCCGAACTCCTGCTCGCGTACCAGTACAACATTCCGCCGGGTGCCGCCGTCGCGGAGGTCTACGATTACGAAGGCGCGCTCCGCCGAATTTCGCTCGATCCCGAGGCGTCCGTCCGGGCGAACGCGGAGGCAAGGTTCGTCAAGGCAAAGCGGGCCAAGGCACGCCGAGACGAAGTCGAAGAGCAGTACGGACGCATCCTCGCCGTCCGGGCGGAACTGGTGGCGCACCGCCGAGCCGTCGTCGCCGCCATCCAAGAGGCCGATTTGGAACCGCTCCGCGCGGAGGCGCAACGCCGCCACTGGCTCCAAACCCCGCGCGCGGCGTCCGTGGGTCCGAACTCGCGACCGGAGGATCGGCCGTACGAAGGACACCGGATTCGCGAATTGCTGGCCCCCGGCGATGTCACCGTGCTCTACGGAGAGAATGCCGAAGCAAATGATTGGTTGACATTACGCGTTGCCAAGGCGAATGATTATTGGTTGCACGTTCGCGGAAACACGTCGGCCCACGTGGTGATCCGCACCCTGCAGCGGCCGGAGCGCATCCAGCCCGCCGTTTTCGAGTTCGCGGCGAAGGTGGCGGTGCGCAACTCACCCCTAAAGCACGCGAACTTCGTGCCGGTGGACATCACCCTGCGCAAGTACGTGCGAAAGGTGCGCGGCGCACCGAAGGGGACGGTGCAGTACACGCACGAGCGGACGATCCACGTGGACGGCATCTCCGGCGGCTGATCCCCGGGGCTATCCGGTGAGCGTCAGCGCGTCCATCGCCGTCCGGACCTCGCCCGCCGAGAGTTCGCGGCCGTCCGCACCGGAGAGGTAGAAGCTCGCCGCCCCGCTTCCGGCCCATTGGCCCACTCGGGCCGACACGACGTTCCAGCCGAGTTCGGCGAAACGGCGCGAGAATCGGTAGGGCATCCCGCGACCGCGTGGCGCCCGAATCTCGAGCAGGCCCGGATTGCCAGTCCGGTACGTGTACGAGAAAAACCGTTGCGAACGGCTCGGATCCTTGCCGCGCGCGCGAAGCAGATCGTCGGTGGCGGCGGGCGATTCGATAACGGTGCGCAGGGCCCGCTCCATCTCGACGGCGGTCGCGCTCGGCACGGGTCGACCGCTGAAGCTGACGAGAAAGGTGTCGATGGCGATGGCCGGCACCGTGCGGGTGGTCGCCGCGCGGACCGCCAATAGGCTGTGATCAAACGCGTAGATCACGCCCAGCAATCGGCTGAGCAATCCGGGCGAGTCCGGCGCGCACACCGTGATTTCCGTTGCCGCGAGGTGCGGTTTCGGGACGAAATCGACGGTGAGTTGGCCGGCCTGCGCGCGTTCGGCGTACACCCGGTGCAGCCGGATCGACTCGGCCGGTGTGCTCGCCAGGTAGTACGCCGGAAGCGAATCGACGAATTGCCGCACGGATTCCGCCGGCTCTTTCGCCAGCGACCGGAGGAGGCGTCGGCGGGCATCGGCCGAATCCATCGCGACGTCGGGCGCGTCGCCCATCAGGACCGCCAGCGTGGATTCGTAGGCCAACTGCAAGAAGGAGGCAATCGCCGGGGTCCAGCTTTCGGGCGAAACGGCTCGGATATCGGCGTAGGTCAGCAGGGTCAGCAGCGCGAGTCGTTGCGGCGTCTTGACGAGTTCGGCAAACTCCCGGCTGGTATCCGGATGCATTAGGTCACGCATCCGGATCAGCCGCGCCATCGACAAATGCTCGAGAACCAGCCAATGGAGTTGATCGGCCACGCTGGCTTCCAGTTGCCAGCGGGCGGCGATCTCGCGGGTCATCTCCGCTCCGACCTCGCTGTGCGGCCGGTCCGGATACCGCTTGCCGACGTCGTGCAACAGGCAACCGAAGTACAGCAGTTTGCGGTCCACGAGCCCATCGCGGAGTTCCAGCAGGTATCCCTCGCGGATTTCGTCCAGATGACGGAGCAGCTGGAGGGTGTGCTCATACACCGTAAATCGGTGCATCGTGTCGCGCGGCATCAGGGTACGGCACGCGGTGAGTTCCGGGAGGAGGTGTTCGAGCAGTCCGGCGGAGTCGAGGTGGCGCACCACGGCCTCGCTGGTGCCGAGCGCAAACATCGCGGAGGCGCCGCTACCGAGCGGACCGGGGGCGAGCCGGCGCGGCTGGACCCGCAGTCCGATCTGCGTACCCACCGCCACGGCGGCGGCGGCGCTCCCAAGTTCGGCCCCGGGCGCGATGACGAGTTCGCCTCGCACGGCCCGGACGCCCCCGGCGAGCTGGAACGTGGCGTGCTCGACGCGTCGGCGCGCCGTGCGGTACTCGGCGTGGACCGCATCCGCCGCCGCCGCGTGCGCGCTCATCAAGTCGTAGATGTCGATGCCGAGCCGATCCGCGATCTCCGCTTGCCGCGACCGCGTGAACTGGTCCGGATGGCGAGTCGAGACCGCGTGGAGCAGGTTTCGGTGCCGAAGCACCGTTTCGTACGCCGCTGACGGCGCGGAGACGCGTTGGCCCAGCGCGCGCGAGACCCACGCGGCGACCTGGCCGCACCGCAAGCCGCCCGCGCCCGACTTCACGTCCGGCTCCACTACCAGCGGGCTGGAATGGGTTGTGCGGAGCGCATCATCGCGTTCCGCGAACTTGTCACGCAGGAACTCCGCTACGGGCAGCGAATCGCGGAGGGCGAGCGACAAGGCATCGGCCGGTTCGCGTGGGCCGCACACCCGGCGCAGGTCAAGCAACCCCGTGCGGGTGGTGGAATCGAGCCCGGGGACGTCGTTGAGGAGGCGGTACGCGTAACCGAACGACGTCCCCATGACGCGCTGGAGCACGCTGTCGAGGTCGGTAAAGAATCCGCGGATCGCGGATTCGACGGCGGCGTTCGTTTCGTCGACCGGCATCACGGTGAGGTCAATATCGGACTTCGGGCTGAGTTCTCGGCGTCCGTAACCGCCGGTGGCGATCACCGTGAAGTGCTGGTCTCCATGCCAGCTCGCAACCAATCGGATGAGTCGGTCGTAAAGCGCCGTGTGCCAACGGCACCAGGCCTGTCCCGACGGATGCTTCCACAAGTCCTCCACCAGGGCATCGCGATCGGCGGCGAAACGTTCGACCGCCCCTTGTCGCGCGGGGATCATTGTTGGAGATAGTAGACCGGTTCGTTCGCGATGCGCTTTTCCCAGGCGCGATCGAGTTGCTGATCCCACACGAGACACGCGGGCGCGCTGAGGATGCCGAGCCCGAGTCCCCACAGCACGAGGGCCCATCCGCCTAGTCGCAAGGATTCGGCCAGCGCGACGAGCGGACGCACGCGCCGAACAAAACCCGCCATCCCGGCGAGGACAAACGGGACTCCGGCGAGCAGGGCGAGGGCCTGCACCATCTGCGGCTGGGTTCGGATCACTTCCGAAACGCGTCCGTACCATGCGCCCTCGATGTAAGGCAACAGCGCGTTCCCGACGTAGGCGTACGACATCGTCAGCGCGCCGACGAAGAGGGACACCACCAGCGCCCAAATCCAGTTGGCCAGCGAGAACCACCGGCCGCCGCGGTACGTCGCGATCGGTCGCACTTGGCGCGGGATGAGCAGGAGGGAAGATCCGGCGATGGCAAATGGCACGGTCGCCAGCCAAGACTGCGTCAGCGCGAAGGTGAGCGCGGTGAGACCGAGGAGCATGCTGACGCCGGTGATCTGGTCGCGCCGGATGATCCGGGCGCGGTCTGGCCGGGAGGTCTCGGTGCCAGAATCGGGAGCGTGGTCCCGGGAAGATTCCGCGGCCAGATCGGGTTTCGTGGGCAGACCGCGCGCCAACAGCCATTTTCCGCCCACGCCGAGCAGCCAGAGCAGCGCCCCGGCCCCCACGATCCAGAGCGAGGCGCGGGGCACGGATCCGGCGACGAGCGATGCGACGGTGCTCGTTTGGTTCTGACTGACCGGATCGGGGCGCGTCACGAGGGCCGTCCAGCCATCGTTGTTCTGAAAGATCGTGAAGGCGAGGTCGGCGTCAGTCGCGCGGCCAATGCGGCGAAGGTTGTTCGCCAGCAAGGTTCGGCCCAGGTACAGCCGCTTGGGGCGCGAGCCGGTGACGAGCTCCGACGGGTACGCCGCGTAATCCACGATTTGGACCCCGAAGTCGCCGGTCACGATCTGTTTGGCCCCCGATCGCATGAGGTCGCCGCCGACGACGGTCGCGTAGCGGAGTTCCAGACCCTCGGCGGTGTCGAAGCTCGCGGAGTTGAGCAGTGACTGCGCGCACTGGGCGATGATCTGCGCCGGAGCCTGGCGGCGTTGGTAGTAGGCGTACGCGGCTTGCCAACTTTGCCGGGTGCCGGTTTTGCGTTGCAGGTTGCGGCGAATCTCGGCGAGGTGGGCCGACTGGTGGTCGTCCCACCGCTGACACCGTCGCGCACGTTTCCACGTGCGCAGCGCCGCCGATCGGTCTCCTTTCAGAAGCAGGATTGCGGCCCGGAGTTGTGGCCAGTACGCGTTGTCCGGCTCTCGCGATTGGGCGGCGACCAGCACTCGCACGGCTGATTCGTACTCGGCGGGTCGTAGCTTGCCGGTGGCACGAATCTTCTCGCAGGCCAACTCGATCCAGCGCGCGGCGTCGGCGAGGGTCGCCGGGGGGCGACTCGGAACGACCTTCGGGGCGGCTTCGATGCGTGCGGTGGGCATCGGGCTCACGAAGAATCCCCGGGTGGAAGGGTGGATCGCCAGCGTGATGAGCGCACCGATGAGCCCCCCCACGATAGCGCGGGCGGTGACGGTCATCGCACCCGGACGGGCGTATTCGGGAGTTCGAGGTCGGGGTAGGACGCGTCGGGGGCAACAGTTCGCGAGGCCGAACTCTCGCCGAGGGTGGCGGGCGGAGTCGACGGCTCAATCTGAACGATCGCGATGAGCGCCAAGAACACGAGGGCCGCGGCGATGGCACCGAAGATCGCGGGGGCCCAGTACCGAACGCTTTCGCCGGTTTGCTGAACGCGGTAGGCGCGAAGCAGTCGCTGGTCGAATCGCCGGACCGCCTGAAAATCGGACTCGGGCTCCTCGCTGGCGTGGCGGAGCAGGTTCAGCGAGCAGTGCAAGGTGGAATCCATGCGCCGACAGGTATCGCACGCGGCGGCATGAGTTGAAAGGAACCGGGCTTCGTCGGACGACAGGTCCCGGTCCCGCGCTTCCTCCGAAAGGTGCGCGAATCGGTCGCAATCGTTCCCCAAAAAGCCAAACGAAGTCATCGTTATTCGCGGATCGCCTCGGTCCAGAGCTTGCGGAATCGTTCGCGGGCGGCGTGCAGGCGGCTTCGTACGGTGCCGACGGGAACGTGCATTGCCTCCGCGACCTCTTCGTAACTGAGTTGCTCCATCTCGCGCAGGATCAGCGTGGTGCGCAGATCGGTCGGCAATTGGGCGAGCAACTTTTCGACGAGGACTTTGTTCTCAACGCTCTTGCCCTCGTGCGGTTGGCTCGCGTCGAACTCGACGAGTTCGGGTCGCTTCAATCGAAGCCGGTCCATGCACAGCCGCACGCAGATTCGGTACAGGAAGCCACTGAAGGCGCGGTCGTCGCGGAGTTTGCCGATCTCGCGGAACGCCTTGAGAAACGCCTCTTGGGCGACGTCCTCCGCCTCGTACCGGTCGCGCAGCAAGTTGGTGGCGGTGCGGAGCAGACGCTGCCGGTGGCGGTCGATGAGCTTTCGGAGCGCCGTTTCATCGCCCGTGCGAACGCGGGCAACCCATTGACGTTCCTGGACCGCCGGGTCGAGGATGGGGGCGATGAGGCGAATATCCAAAATCAAAAGACCTCCAGAAGGATTACGCACTTGGACGGATGGAAGGACGCCCAAAGTTCGACCGCTTCGCAGGTTACCGGTAGAATCCCCGGTCATGCCTTGGCCCGGATTGGCTTTCCCGCCATCCTCCCTGCCGGCAAGTGCGGCGTCCGCCCCCGTTTCCATGCAGTCGGCCGTCGTGACGTCATCCCCCGATCGGAACGTGGCCGATGCGCCGCCGGCACTTCCTGGGCGCGCAGAAGCCGGGCAAGTGCAAGTCGGGCAATCTCCGCTCGACCAGGCTCCGGCCGGATTCGGCGAAACCTACGGGCCGATCACGGTGGTGTCCCAACGGACGCGCCGCGACTTCGAAAACGGCACGCTCGAGTTCACGGGTGGCGTCGTCGTGTACTACGGACCGACCCGCATCGAAGCGGAAACCATTCGCGTGCAGCTGTCGGAGTCGGGCGGCACCGCGGATGCGTCGGGAAAGGTCGCGATCATTGACCCAGAAGGCACGCTCTCGGCCGAGAACCTCCACGTGGTCTGGGGCCAGAAGGATTCTGAGGCGATTGCAGACCGCGTGAACGGGCAGATCGCCGGGGCCGTGTTCAAGGCGGCCCGGATGGAGCTGCGCCCAGGCCTGTGGACCTTTACCGACGTGGAGGGCACGGTTTGCCATCGGCTCAAGCCCAGCGTCGCTCTCGTCTCGCCGAAGCTCACGATCGTGCCCGGCAAGAGCGGGCGGGTGGACAAGCCCGGGCTCGTGCTGTTCGGGCGAAAAATCGGCTCGGTGCCGAGCCAGAGCTTCAACCTCGACCGCCGCGCCCAAGGCATCGGCTACCCGAGTATCGGCGCGCGGCAGGGCGAAGGGTTCGGCATCTCGTGGGGCGGAAACATTTTCCTCAACGATCAGACCGCGCTGGGGGTGAGCTTTGCCGCGTTCCGTGCGAGCTATCCCGTGTACGGCGTTACGTGGGCGCAAACGCGCATCGATCCGAACAAAACCGAGGCGCGGGCCGTGCCGCGGGACGAGCTCGCTGATCGGTTCCACGTCGGCTGGTTCGACAGCGTGGAGATTCGGGCTGAGAACAGCGACGCGCGATTCTTCGGTGAGAAGCGCCAGACGTTCGCGATCTCCAGCTCCGCCAACAGCCAGACCGCCAACTTTGACCTCGATCTGCAGTTCACCAAGCCGCTGGAACTCGCCCTGGAGTCCAGCGATCGACGCTGGGGCGGAAGTCTTTACGGACAGGCGCGGCTTCAGATGGTGGGGAACCAGAACCAGGCGCAACGGATGCGCTCGGTGTTCAGCGCGACTTACGTACCGGGCTCGTACCGGATCGCGCGGAACCTTAATACGATTGTCCGGTTCGATCAGCAAGGCATTGTCGGGGCAAAGACCTCCGGCTGGACGCGCGCCCAACTCGGGCTGGGTTATCGGCCCGACCCGCGGTTTGGCTTCGGGCTGGCGTACATCCTGGGACGCGACTACGGGAACGCCGACTTCGTGACGGACCGACTTTACGCGCGCAACGGTTGGCATCTGCGCGCCAGTGCGAACTTCGGCGGCACGCGGGTGGAATACCTGTACAAGTACGACGGCGTTCGGCAATGGTACGACCGGGAATACTCGATTTACCAGGCGATCGGTTGTATCGACATCTATCTCACCCAGCGACAGTTTCCGCGGGAATACCGCCTTGGGTTCAAATTCCGCATCGATCCGTTCATCGACTTGATCCAGCGGCGTAAACAAACGCGGACCAAGCCGGTGGGGCCGACCATCATCTCATCTCCCGACAAGCCATGAGTTACCGACGCTACTTTCCGCCCCTTCTCCACGACCTCGAGCGGGCCGCCGGGCGCGAGTGGATCCTGGCCAACGGGCTGGGCGGCTACGCGATGGGCACACTCGCCGGAGTCGCGACGCGGCGCTACCACGGTCACCTCGTGGCAGCCGTCAATCCGCCCACCGACCGCGTGCTGCTGTTGGCCGCCGTCGAATGCGAACTCAAGGTCGGGCAGCAGTCGGTCGGGCTCAGCACGAATCTGTATCCCGGCACCGTGCATCCGCGCGGCTATCTCAAGGTGACCGAAGTCGGGGTGGGTCCGAGCGTGTACTGGAAGTACTCGGCCCTCGGTACGGACCTGGAGAAGGAACTCGTGCTGGTTCCGGGCGAAAACACGGCGGCGGTTCGGTACGTCAATCACGGTCCGCTCGCGGTCGAATTGACCCTGCGCCCGCTGGTGGCAGACCGCGACCACCACGGCGAGTTCGCGTTTTCTCACCATTGGCCAGCCGCGATGGAGATCAACGGCGGGCACGCGCGCATCGACGGCACTTCCACGCTTCACCTGACCTATCCCGGCGCGGTGGCGACGCCGGTCCAAGGTTGGTACTACCGGTTCGAGCATCCGCGCGAGAGCGAGCGCGGGCTTGCGGCGCGCGACGACCTGTACTGTCCGCTCGAGCTTCGCGTACGGCTCGCGGCGGGCGAGCAGTTCGTCCTCACCGCGTCCACGCTTGCCGAACCGTCCGCGCCGACATGGCCATTGCGCGAAGGTCTCGCCGCGCCGGGTCCGACCGAACCCAGCGTTCGCGAAACCCTCATTGCCGCGACGGATCGTTTGTGCGTGCGCACGGGGAATCGGCAAACGATCTTGGCGGGATACCCGTGGTTTACCGATTGGGGGCGCGACACGATGATCTCGTTGCCGGGGATGTGCTTAGTACCCGGGCGACTCGACATGGCGCGTGCAATCCTGCGTGACTACGCGCGCCTGCTGTCGAACGGCCTGATCCCCAATCGCGTGGTCAGCGAGGGCCAGATTCCGGACTACAACGCGGTAGACGCCACGTTGTGGTACGCGGTCGCGATCTACCGCACGCTCCGGGCGGAGTGGGACGAGGCGTTCGCGCGTGACATGTTGCCCGTTTTGCATCAGATCTACTTCCATCACGTCAAAGGCACGGACTTCGGAATCCGGGTGGATCCGCGGGACGGGCTGCTGATGCAGGGTGAACCCGGCGTCCAGCTGACCTGGATGGACGCGAAGATCGGGGACTGGGTGGTCACGCCACGGTACGGGAAACCGGTCGAGATCGCGGCGCTGTGGATCAGTGCCCTCCGGTGCATGCAGTGGATCGCGCTTGCCCTGGGCGAAGACGCCGCGCAGCTTTACACCGAGGCCGCCATTCGGGCCGAGGCGTCGTTTGAGCGGACGTTTTGGCACGCGGGACGGGGGCACTACCTCGATACCGCCGATCCCGCGGATGCCACGTTGCGCCCGAACCAGGTGTTGGCGATGGCGGTGCCGTTTACGCCGTGCGCGGCCGATCACGGTCGGCGGGCGTTGGAGGTGGTGCGAGACCAGCTCTGGACGCCGATGGGCCTGCGAACACTCGGCCCGAACGAACCCGGATTTCAGGCGCGATTCGAGGGGCCGATGGAGCAACGCGACGCCGCGTACCATCGTGGGACGGCGTGGCCTTGGCTCCTCGGTCCGTTCGCGACGGCGTGGGTGCGGTTTACCGGAGACGTCGATGGGGCGCGCGACTTTTTGCGGCCGGCAATCGATTCTCTCGATACGTACGGCATTGATGGCATCGCCGAGGTTGCCGACGCCACCGAGCCGCAACGTCCCGGAGGCTGCCCGTGGCAAGCGTGGAGCGTGGCCGAAATCCTTCGCGCCTGGGCCGAAGATTGTCGCGGCGATTGACCGGGGACAGACGTCAGAATTAATCCCGGTCGAACGCCCGCTCCCGTTGGCGAGACCACTCTGAATTTGAGATGTGCGACCGTTTCTGTCACCTGCATAACCACACCGAGTACTCGCTGTTGGACGGCGCGAACCGGATTCCGGACTTGGTGGCGCGGGCGAAGCAGTTGGGGATGCCGGCCCTCGCGATTACCGATCACGGGGCGATGTTCGGCGCGGTCGAGTTTTACAACGAATGCAAGTCGCAGGGCATCAAGCCGATCTTGGGCGTGGAGGCGTACGTCGCGCCACAGGGCATTCACCAGAAGAAGGGCGATGGCGAGAAGAGCAGCTACCACATGGTATTGCTGGCCAAGAATCTCGAGGGGTACCGCAATCTCTGCCACCTCACCTCGATCGCCGCGCTGCAGGGCTTCTATCACAAGCCAAGAATCGATCATGACCTGATTCGACAGTACTCCGGCGGGCTGATCGCGACCTCCGCGTGCATGAGCAGTGAGATCTGCGTGGCGATTTTGAACGGTCGGCTGGACGAGGCGAACTATCTGGCCGGCATGTACAAAGAGATCTTTGGGGACGGCAACTTTTACATCGAGCTGATGGACCATGGGCTCCCCCGGCAGGCCGAGCTCAACGAAAAGCTGGCCGTGATCGCGCAGCAAAACGGGCTGCCGATGGTGGTGACCAACGACGCGCATTACCTGTGTCAAGAGCATCACGATCCGCACGACACCCTGCTTTGCATCCAAACCGGGAAGCTGAAAAACAACCCCGATCGGATGCGGTTTGAGCGTAACGAGTGGTATCTCAAGACGCAGGCGGAGATGGCGGCCCTTTTTCCCGACCACGGCGAAGCGCTGGAGAACACGATGCGCATCGCCGAGCAGTGCCAGGTCGAGCTCGAGAAGCGGTCCGCGCCGATGCCGACCCCGGAAGTGCCCGACGGCATGGACAGCTTTGCCTACCTGACGCAGTTGGCCGAGCAGGGGCTGCGCGAGAAGGCAAAGGACCCCGAGGCGTCGCTCGAACGGCTTCAGTACGAGCTGGACGTCATCAAGACCACCGGCTTCGGCGACTACTTCCTCATCGTGCGAGAGTTTGCGCAAGAGGCAAAGCGAAAGGGCATTTACCACGGGGTCCGCGGTTCGGCCGCCGGGTCGATGGTGTCGTACTGCATCGGCATCACGGACGTGGATCCGGTCGAGTACGGCCTGACGTTCGAGCGGTTCTTGAATCCGGAACGCGTGTCAATGCCCGACGTCGACATGGACTTTGAGGACGCACGGCGGGACGAAATTGTCCAGTACGTGGTGGACCGATTCGGCAGCGATCGCGTGGCGCAGATCATCACGTTCGGCACGCTCGGCGCGAAGGCGGCGATCAAGGATTGCGGCCGGGTGCTGGGTTACGAACCGCGCGAAACCGAGCGGCTGACGAAAATGATCCCGCAGATTCCGGGGATGACGCTCTCGAAGGCGTACAAAGAGATTGCCGAGTTTCGGGCCACGGTGGATGGGGAAGTCCGGAGCCGGGAACTGTACGAGAAGGCGCTGCAAATCGAAGGATTCCGGCGAAACTCCGGCGTCCACGCGGCGGGATTGGTCATCTCGCAAGAGCCGCTGATGGACTACATTCCGCTGACGCGCGGCAACGACGGTCAGGTGGTGACCGCGTACGAGATGGGCATCTTGGAAAAACTCAAGATGCTGAAGGTCGACTTTCTCGGCCTGAGCAACCTCACCGTGATCGCCCGATGCGTCGCGAACGTGGCGCAAACCCGCGGCGAAACGATCGATCCCCTCACGCTCGAAGACGGCGACCCGGAGGCGTACGCGATCTTGGCGAGGGGAGAAACGGTCGGCATCTTCCAGATGGAAAGCGCGGGCATGACGCGTTGGGTGATGCAGCTGAAACCTCAGAACGTGCGCGAACTCGCCGCGATGATCGCGCTGTACCGACCGGGGCCGATGGACCACATTCCGCAGTACATCGCCACCAAGCGGGGCAAACAGGCACCGGACATCTTGCACCCGCTGATGGAACCGGTGCTGCGGGAAACCTACGGCGTCATCGTTTACCAAGACCAGGTCATGCAGATCGTGCAAGCGGTGGCCGGATTCACGCTGGGCAAGGCCGACGTGCTTCGGCGCGCGATGGGGAAGAAGTCGGCCAGTGCGCTGGCGTCCCTGAAGCCGGAGTTCTACAGCGGGGCCAAGGAGCGCGGGGTTTCGGAGGAGGTGGCCGAACGCATTTGGCAACGCCTCGAGCCGTTCGCCGGTTACGCATTTAACAAGGCCCACGCGGTCTGCTACTCGATTCTCTCGTACCGCACCGCGTACCTCAAGGCGCACTATCCCACCGAGTACATGGCGGCGTTGCTGAGCGCGTTCCTGAGTAACGAGAGCAAGGTCACGACCTTTATTGAGGAGTGTCGCCGCATGAAGATCGCGGTGGTTCAGCCCGACATCAACCGCTCGCAGGGCGACTTTAGCGTCGAAGCGGGCAAGAAGGGCAACGCGATTCGCTTTGGCCTCGTCGCGATCAAGGGCGTCGGCGAATCGCTCGTGCAGGGCATCCTGAAGGAGCGCGAGGAGAACGGGCCGTTTACGCACCTCTACGAATTTGCCGAACGGACGAAGGGGCTCGGCATGAACCGGACCGCTTTGGACGCGCTGATCAAGGCCGGCGCCTTCGATAGCATCGACAAGAATCGGAAGCGACTGTTGGACCATCTGGAGGGCGCGCTGCATTTCGGCGACATCCGCCTGCGCGAGCGGCTCAACGGGCAGGAATCGCTGTTTGGCGGAGGCGGCGAGGAGAGTTCGGCCCAGGTCACCTATCCGGACCTTCCGCACGTGGAGCCGCCGGGCCGTACGGACATCTTGCGGTGGGAGAAGGACGTGATGGGTCTCTACATCAGCGATCACCCGTTGCGCGGCATGGAGCGGACGTTGCGGGCCGCCACCGATCACACCTGTCTTTCGGCCCAAGACGCGGCCGACGGCACCGGTGTCCGGTTGGCCGGAGTCATCGCGAAGCTGGCGGTCCGAACGACCAAGAAGGACGGCAAGAAAATGGCCTCCCTGGTGCTTGAAGATTTCAGCGGCCAAATCGCGTGTACGGCGTTCCCGGCCGCGTACCAAAAGTTCGAAAAGGTGCTGGTAAAGGACGCGGTGGTGGTGATTGATGGCGCGATTACGTACCCGGACCGGCCCGGCGATCGGACGATCGAACTGCGGGTGGATCGCGTGACCGCGCTCGATCCGGTGGCGCAGGTCGACGGTGCCACGAACGACGCCACCGGGTTTATCCGGATTCAGGTGCAGCGGGCGACGCAGCGCCAGATTCGACAACTGCGCGAACTGCTGGAATCGGCCCCGGGCGAGTTTCCGTGCGAGGTCGAGATCATGCAGGGCGATTTCTCGATTCCGATCCCGTTTCCGTTCGCCGTCGATCCGTCACCGGATTTGGTGCAATCGATCCAGCGCAACCTCGCCAAAAGTCGCGTCGAAGTAATCTATCCGGAGATCGACGTCTAACTTAAAGTCTCATGCCGATTCCCGTTGTCTCGACCCTTCTCATCCTCCAGGCGAATACTCCGTTTGAGATTCATATCGCCGACGTGATGCTGTTGCAGGCCAAGCCGGTTCAGACCGAATTGAAGGTCACGGAAGCGCAACGCAAGAAGATGAATCAGCACGCCGAGAAGCATCGCGCGGTGCTGGCCGAACTCGAAAAGAAGTACGGCAGCAAAAAGGTGGACCCGGCAACCATGCAAAAGGTGTCGCCCCAACTGCAAGAGGCGTTTGTCGCGCTGAAGCGGAGCGTGCTGCAGACGCTGACCCCGGGCCAAGTCCGGCGGCTGGGCGAAATCAATCTGCAGCGACTGGGCATCGCCGCGCTGGTGGACGATCGGGTGGCGACGCAGGTGGGCATGACGCCGGCGCAACTCACGGAGTTCCGCAAGGTGTACACCGAGAACGGGCAGAAGGTCGCGAAGATTCAAGAGGACGCGTCGAAGCCGATCATCACGAAGTACCAAAAACTGAAACCGAAGACGCAGGAGGAGGCCCAGCAGCTCCAGAGCAAGTTTCAGAACGAAATGGCCGTCGCCGGCAAAAAGATTGAGCCTAAAGTGCGCGCGCTCGAGCAGTCCACCGCGAAGAAACTCCAGTCCATGCTGAGCCAAAAGCAGACGGCGGCATTTAAAAAGTTGCTTGGGAAGCCATTTCGTCCTGCGTAGGTTATGATTTACCCATAAATCTAACGTGTAGCTCGTTGTACAATGCCCGTTATGTCTTTGCCGCGTCTCGTGATTGCGACGCACAATCGCCATAAAGCCGAAGAGATGGTCACCATCCTGGCGAGTCGCTTCCCGAAACTTCAACTCTTGACGTTAGCCGACTTCAGCGGAGCGCCCGAACCGGAAGAAACCGGCTCGTCCTACGCTGAAAATGCCGCCATCAAGGCGGAAAGTGCGGCGCGCTTTACCGGCGAGTGGTGCCTAGCGGACGACGCGGGGCTGGAGGTCGCCGCGATGGGCGGGGAACCAGGACTGTACAGCCGCCGGTTTGCGGGCGAGGAGACGCCCTTTACCGAGAAAATGCGCCGCATCCTCGACCAGTTGGCCGACGTTCCAACCGAGGGACGCGGGGCACGATTCGTGTGCTGGGTCGCACTGGCCCGGCCCGGTAGCCCTACCGAACTGTTTTCGGCCACGTGCGAGGGTCGCATCGCCGACGCTCCGAGCGGCAACGGAGGCTTTGGGTACGACCCGATCTTCTGGCTACCCGCCCTCGAGTGCACGATGGCCGACCTCACCCCGAACCAAAAGCACGCGGTCAGCCATCGCGGCAAAGTCCTCGCGAAGGTCGGGGAGTTTTTGGCCCCGCACTTCGCACGGGAGAACGAGGCCTCGGTGACAACCGACTTCGCGGCTACGGCGTGATCTCGTACAGGCGGACGACGGTATCCACGATGCCTTCGGGTCCGCCTTGCACCAGTGCGTAACTGATGCGGCCCGCCACGAGCGTGATCGGCACATCGGCGATCTGGGTTCCGCTGGTCACTCCGGTCACGCGGACGCGGTAGTTGCCCGCCGCCACGCTCGTCAGCGGAGTCACGGCGCGTTGCTCCACGTTCGTCATGCTCACCACCGCGGCCGACGGCGATCCGCCCGCCGGATACACGCTGATGTTGACCGGCTGGGTCAGCGGCGCGGCGTGAAACACCCGGAAGTTGACGTTGCCGGCCGAGGGGGCGCGGCGCGGATCGGCAACGAGGTCAACGTTGACCGAGGTAAACGCGCCGACGGCGATCGCCGTGACGATCTGCCCGGGCGGAAGGTCAATCGTCTGATCGTATATGGGACCGGGCGGGTCGGCCAGGTTGATGGACAATGGCTTGTTGCCCGGCGCGGTCTCAATCTGGCCGCTGTTCGGATAGACCAGGTTTCCGGCGAAGAGCGTGCCGGCGAGGAAGACATTGACCGGGGGCGCGCCATCCACCGACTGGATCACCCGTACGGTCGTGGGCGATTGGCTGGCCCCACCGCCGCCACCGCCTCCGCAAGCCAACAGAACGCCGGCGCCGATGACCGCCAGCAACGCATTGAGGTGCTTTCGCGAACCCATAGACATATGTTGGGCCTCCTCACCGGGGGATTGATACGATTATCGGCGGAAAAAATCGCATTCGCCTTGCGGTTCGTGCGCGGGTCATGCCTCGACGATTGCAAAAGGTAAAACTCCGTTCGATCATGAGTAGTCAGCCACATCAACCGGCGCCCTCGTTTTGGAAACTCATCTCGGAAGCGGGCGGGGACCCGGTTCGGCTACAGGAATTGCTCAAGGCCCGGCCCGACGAGGAAGTCGCCAACTTTGCGATGGACTTTTACCGTTGCCACGACTCGCTCAACCGGTGGAATATCTGGGGAGCGGGCTTTGTCGCCGCCGAAGGCATGAGCGACGATCACTTTCATTACTTCCGATCGTGGATCATCGGCAAGGGTGACTCCGTGTATCAGATCGCACTCCGAGATCCGGACGACTTGGCACCGATCTTTGCCGCGGAAATGGCGTCGGAGTCAGACGTAGAGTCCGAGTCAGAGCCGGAATCTGACTCGGATTCGGACTCGGATTCGGACTCGGATTTTGAGTTCGGTGCGAGCTTCGAAAACGAGGAACTGGAGTACGCCGCGTTGGAGGTTCTCGAATCGCGCGGCCTCGAGGACCCTCGCGTCGTCTCGGGCTTCATCGCGTCGCACGAGCCGAGCGGCACGCCGTTCGATGAGGAAACGGTGTACGAGCAGTATCCGAAAATCGTGGCGGCCCTGTTCGAGGAGTAATCCGCTCGTCCGACCCGGCCTAGCCGCGCAAAAACGAGCGCACGATGAACGCCACGTTCGCCGGGCGCTCGGCCAGCCGCCGGGTGAAGTACGGGTACCACGCGTCGCCGAACGGCACGTACACCCGCACGTTGAACCCTTCGGCGACCAGCCCTTCTTGCAGGTCACGGCGAATCCCGTACAGCATCTGCCATTCGAACGACTGCTTGTCGATGTTTTCGCTCTCGACGTAAGCCTTTAGCTCGCGAATGATCGCGTCGTCTTGCGTGGCGATGGCGGGGTAGTACCCATCCTTCAATAGCCGTTTCGCCTGCCGAACGTACGCCTCGTCGACTTTCGCCTTTTCCGGGTACGCAACCGAGGCCGGCTCCAGGTAGGCCCCCTTCACGATCCGCACCCGCGCGCCGAGGGCGATCATCCGCTCGACGTCCTCGTCGGTGCGGTAGAGGTAGCTCTGCAACACGGTTCCGGTGTTCTTGAACTCCGGCCACACGCGTTCGATCATCTGCAACGTGCGCTCGGTGTAGTCGCTCGCCTCCATGTCGACGCGGACGAAGTTGCGGTGCTCGCGGGCTTTCGCCAGCACCTCGCGATAGTTCGTTTCGGCAAAACTCTCGCCCTGATCGAGCCCGCACTGGGTCAGCTTGATCGAGATATTGAGCGGATCGCGCGCGATCCGGCCGTCGGGATCCACGGTATCGCCGTACTGCTGCACTTGCGGAAGCTCGGCGATGCGCGTGAGCATCCGGATGTACTCTCGCTTGGCGGCCAGCGCCTCGGCCTCCGACGCCGTGTTCTCGCCCAGGTAGTCCAGCGTGACCTTGATCCGCTTTTCGAGGAGCGGCACGCACGCGTAGAGACTTTCGGCCAGGTCGTCGCCCGCGATGAATCGCCCGACGAGCGGACGGAACAGGCGACTCGTCCGCACCATGCGTTCCACCGGCTTCAGCGACGATGTTTTCAGGATGAGCGTTCGGGCGAGCACTCGTTTTAGTGTACTAGGCTCGGCGTGGGTACCCTCGCGGATCATGGCGCGGGTCACGGTGGCGATGGCGGTCTTCAACGGCGCGTCGCACTTGGCCGAGGCTCTGGACGCGGTCTTAGCCCAGACGTACCGCGATTTCGACGTGCTCGTCCTGAATGACGGCAGTACGGACAACAGCGCGGAGATTGCCGCGCGTTACGATGTGCGGCTGGTGACTCAGGCCAATGCGGGGCTCGGCGAGGCTCGGCGTCGGATGGTCGAGCTGGCGACCGGCGACTACGTCGCCTTCGTGGACCACGACGACTTTTGGACTCCGGAAAAGCTCACGGAGCAGATGGCCGTGATCGACGCGACCGACGCCGACTTGGTCCACTCCGACGGCTGGTACCGGTATGAGGACGGTCGCGAAGTGGCGCGTGACCTCGAGATTCCGGACGCCGCCAACGCGTGGGATCACATCTTGCCGAACAACCGAGTCATCGCGAGCACCGCGGTGTTTCGGCGCGAGGCGATGCTCGCGGCAGGAAACTTCGTGGCCGACACCGTCCGTTGCAGCGATTGGTACGGCTGGATGCGGCTGGCACCCACGGGCCGTTTCCGGCATTTGCCCCGTCGTCACGTGCATTACAACGTGTTGTCGACGAGTCTGGCGAACGCGGGATTCCGGTTCCACGCCGCCCAGTTGTACGTCCTAGAGCGGTACTTTTGGGCCGATCGGGCCGCGCTATTCGGAGGCTTGCCGGATTCGTTGCGCCGCCGTTACGAGGGCATGGTCACCGAGCAGATCGGGATCGCGCTGAGCGCGATGGCGCGGCACGAGCGGAAGCGGGGTCACCGCGCCGAAGCCCGCCGCCTGGCGATTCGTGCCGTCCGGACGGCACCCCGCGTCCCGAAGGTCTGGACGCGGGCGCTTTCCGTACTGATTTAGCCGCGCCGGATTACAGGTCTTCGATTTCGGTCTTGGACCGGTCCACCGCGCTGTTGCGCCGTCGAACCTGTCCGTACGATCGGCCGCCGGTCGCGCTCGGGCTGCTCGGAGTCGTCGGCGCAGGGCCGGCGGTCGCGGGTCGCGGATTGATCCCGGCGATAATCGCGCGCTGACGCTTCAGCTCCGCGCGGGCCAAGCCCATGAGTCCGGCCTCTTCACCCTTCGACTTCACCGTGTACCGATCCCAGATGAAGAGGATGGGCGACGCGTTGAAGATCGACGAATAGGTTCCGGAGAGGATGCCGGCGAGCATCGTGACGCAGAACAGCTTGAGGTCTGGCGTCGTGGTGCCCATTACCATCATCACGATGAGGGTGGCGATGACGGTCATCGAGGTGTTAAGCGACCGTGCGAACGATTGGCTGATTGACCGGTTGACCAGGTGCTCGAAATCCTCGTCCGGCTGCGGCCGGCGCAGATTTTCCCGAATCCGGTCGAAGATGACGATCGTGTCGTGCACCGAGAACCCGATGACGGTGAGCATCGACGTGATGAACAGCGCGCTGACTTCCCATCCGAGCAACCATCCGAAGACCGCCGTGATGCCGAGCACCACCAATACGTCGTGAAGCAAGGCACCGATGGCGCTGAAGCCAAACTTGATGCCCACCGCGAAGCCTCCGAGGCCAAACCCGAAGCGCATCGTGAGATAGAAGGTGATGAGCGCACTGGAGACCAGCACCCCGATGATCGCGTTCTGGATCATCTCCTTCTGAATCGCCGGTCCCACGGACGCGGAACCCTTCACATCGGCCTTGGTGAACCCGGCCGCGGTCGCGATCTTGTCGATCGCTTCCGGTTCCGCCACGTCCTTCAGGGCGCCATCGCGGGCCACGGTGATGATCGCCACGCGGGCGTTACCCTCACCACCGAACTTCACGTTTGCACCCTTGATGTCGGCTTTTTCCAGCCGTTCCGCAAGCTGGGCCGAAGTGACGGTTTGGCTGCCAACCCGCAGCTGAGCCTCGTATCCGCCCCGGAACTCGACGTTGCCCTTCAATCCGTTGAGCGGCCAAATGAACGGCAGTCCGATGACGACGGTCGCGATGGAGATGGCAAACCACAGGCGGTTGCGCTTCAACACCGGAATCGGATTCGTGTCGGCGTTCTTCTCAAAGTCCTCGCCGAACCAGTTGCGCTCCAGCGCGTACAGCTTCGGATTGGTTCCGATGCCCGAGCCAACGAGGAACATGAGTAGCGAGCGCGTGACCGTGATCGCGGTGAACAGCGAGATGAGCACGCCGATGATAAGCGAAGTCGCGAACCCCTTTACCGGGCCGGTGCCGATGGAGGCCAGCACGAGCGAGGTGAGAATCGTACAAACGTTCGAGTCGACGATCGCCGGCAAGGCGCGTTTGAATCCGAGTTCGAGCGCGGTGACGAGCTCGCGGCCGCTCTTCATCTCCTCCTTGAATCGCTCGAACACGAGGATGTTGGCGTCCACCGCCATCCCCACGGAGAGGATGAGGCCCGCAACCGCGGCGAGCGAGAAGGTCGCGCCCAGCAGCTTCATCGCGGTGATCGTGAACAGCACGTACAGCATCAGCGCAATGAGCGCCATGAAGCCGGGGAAGGCGTAGTAGACGATGAGAAACAGGGCGATGATTCCGAAGGCGACGTAGCCGGCCTTGACCATCATGTCGAGCGCTTGGTTTCCGATGGTCGGGTCAACGGTTTCGCTGCCGAGTTCCACCAGGTCAACTGGCAACGAGCCCGCGTTGAGCAGGTCCACCAGCCGCGTGACGTACTTCGGCTTAAAGGTGCCGGTGATCTGCGCGTTCGAGGTGAGGATCTGGTTATCCATCAGGCTCGCGACGCTGAGGACCTTGCCATCGAGCACGGCGGCGATGTTCTCGCGCGAGTTCATGTACTGGCGCGACCATCGTTCCATCTTCTCGGCCCCTTTCGGCGCGAAGGCCATGGACGGTCGGTAGCTGTCCCCGGCCGGTTCGGCAGAGGCGCTCGCGAGGTCATCACCGGCCAGGATCAGCGTCCAGCTTTTGACGATGTTCGCGTACTCCGGCGTCCCGGGCTTGATGACGTCGCCAGGACCGCTGGTCCGTTTGAATGAGACGACGGGGTCTTCCGCGTCTTGCGCTTCTTCGGCGATGGTGTACGGAAGGTACGACTTCTTCTCGTTCACGACCGTCTTGGCGTGATAGATTTCGATTCGCGCCGACGTGCCGATGATGGACCGGGCCTCGTTGGTGTTGGTATAGCCGGGAAGCTCGATGACGAACTGATCCTCGCCCTTGGCCACCACGATCGGCTCGGCGACGCCGAACGCACCGGTCGCGCGGTTGACGAGCACCGTGAGGATGCGGGACCGGACGCCCTCCAGGTCGGCCTTTTGCTCGGCGGACAGCTTGCTCGTGTCCATCTGGTACGTCAGCCGGACGCCGCCCTTAATGTCTAATCCGTATTGGAATGGCCGGACGTTGTAGAGAAACGCCGATAGGGCCGTCAGGGCGATGACGAGAAACAGGAATAAAAAGCTCTTTGACCGCAACGTGAGTGCCAAGCCTCCAGGCCGGTTCGCCGGGCGAAAAAGTGCCCGCCGAACCGGTGGAGTATATCCGCCCGCGCGTGGCAAGCGTCAGCCCGGTGTCGGATCAGGCGTCTTCGGCGAGCAGTTCATGGACCGCTTCGACCACGGATTCGCTCGTGATGCCGAGTTCGCGCATCACCACATCGCCGGGGGCGCTGAGCCCAAATCGATCGATCCCGAGGCAGATGTCGGCGAATCGCGGCCAGCCCAGGGTGCTGCCGGCCTCAATCGAGACGCGCGGCACTTCCGGAAGCAGCACTTCGTCTTGGTACTCCTCGGTTTGGTTATCGAAAAGGAACCAGCTTGGCATGCTGACGACACGGGCCTGAATGCCGTCCGCCTTCAACTCCTCGCGCGCGGAGAGGCAGAGTTGAACTTCCGAGCCGGTTGCAATTAGGATCACGTCCGGGGCTCCGTCCTCGGCGTCGGCCAAGACGTAGGCACCGCGTTCGGCCGGGTGATTCGCGACGTTGGCGGGCGAGATCGCCGGGACCGCTTGCCGCGTGAGCGCGAGCAAGGTCGGCGTGTTTCGACTTTCCAGCGCGACTTTCCAGCCGGCGGCGGTTTCGTTCGCGTCGGCCGGACGGAAGACGTTGAAGTTGGGAATCGCGCGCAGCGACATGAGGTGCTCGACCGGTTCGTGCGTGGGGCCGTCCTCGCCCACCCCGACGGAGTCGTGCGTAAAGACGTAGATGCTCGGGCATTGCATCAGCGCGGCCAAGCGCAGCGCCGGGCGAGCGTAGTCGCTAAAGATAAGGAACGACGCGCCGTACGCCTTCACGCCGCCGTGAAGCGTCATGCCGTTGACCGCCGCGATCATCGCATGTTCTCGCACGCCGAAATTCACGTTGCGGCCGCCGAAGCTGCCCGGGCCGAACGCGGCGAACCCCTTCTGGTGGGTGAGATTCGATTCCGCGAGGTCCGCGCTGCCTCCGACGAGCCCTTTGAGGTGGGGCGCGATCGCCTGAATCACGCGTTCCGAAGCTTTGCGGGTGGCAACCTTGTCGTCGCCGGCGGGTAGGGCACCGATCCAATCCGCGCCGAGCTTGCCCTCGGCAAGCGCGCGCAGGCTGTCCGACGCGTTGGCCGCCCATTCCGCGTGGGCCGCCTTGCCGCGATCTGCCGCGAGGGCGTAGTGATCGGCGACTTTAGCCGGGACATGGAACGGTTCTTCGCTGATGCCCAGCGCGATCTTCGTCGCCTTCAGCTCTTCGGTGCCAAACGGATTACTGTGGGCCTTGTTCGTCCCCGCCAGTTTCGGGCTTCCGTACCCGATGACGGTCTTGGCGAGGATGAGCGACGGTTGATCCAAGTGGGCCTTCGCCTCGGTGATCGCCGCGTCCACCGCGTTCATGTCCATGCCGTCGATGCGCTGCGTGTGCCAGCCCATCGCCTGGAACCGCTTCTCGACGTCTTCGGTAAAGGTCAGATCGGTGCGGCCGTCGATGGTGATGCCGTTGTCGTCGTACAGCCAAATCAGCTTGCCGAGCCGCAGGTGTCCGGCCAGCGACGCGGCCTCATTCGCGACGCCCTCCATGAGGTCGCCGTCGCTACAGATCGCGTACGTGAAGTGGTTGATCTCGCCCGGGAATTCCGCCGCGAGATGCGCTTCGGCCATCGCCATGCCGACGGTGTGCGCGACGCCTTGACCGAGCGGACCGGTCGCCATCTCGACGCCCGGCGTGTGGGTGTTTTCCGGGTGGCCGGGCGTCTTCGAATCCAGTTGCCGGAACGCCATCAGCTCCTTCAACGGCAGATCGAATCCGGTGAGGTGCAGCAGGGAGTAGAGAAGCATCGACCCGTGTCCGGCGGACAGCACGAACCGGTCGCGATCGATCCAGTTCGGCGCGGCCGGGTCGAACTTCAGGTGTCGATGCCACAGCACGTGAGCCATCGGCGCCGCCCCAAGCGGCAAGCCCGCGTGGCCGCTTTTCGCTTTTTCGACGCCGTCCAGCGACAAGCCTCGAATCGTATTTACGCACAAGAGATCTCGTTCGTTGAACGTCGTCATGCGCGGAAGGGTACCCGTGCCCGCCGTTTGCCCCGGTTGGCGTGGGTAGTCTCACGGCACGCATGACGAAGCATTTGCGGCGAATCATCGCGGCCCTCGTGGGCATGGTTGGCATCGTCGCCGCGCGGGCCGAGTACGGCATCGCGCCGGCCGGCCACTTGGTCTGGAACGGCGAGGACTACCTTCCGATTGGAGTCCGCACGAACGCCGACCCGGCCAGCTTGGATCGCGTAAAGGCGGCCGGAATTGAGGACGTCATCGTAGGCGTTCCCGCCAACGGCGCCCGCTGGGAGGCGGCCACCACTGCGCTCGAACAGCGCAAGATGCGCTATCTACTCCGGCTGGAAAGCGCGGCCCCGATGGCGTTCGGCTATTCCGTCGAGCCGCAGGGGTACCGGATCGTCGGCATTGATTCGCCGCGAAAAATCACCCTGAATCTGCCCGGCGTGCGCACCGTTCTCGCCGTGACCGCCCTCAAAAACGACGGTTCCATCTCGCAATTCGAGCGTATTCCGGTCGAAGGTGGGCTCGCGACGGTCAACATTCGGTCGGGTACGCCCGATAGCGAGCGGGTGCTGCTCGTCTACCCCCTTCACGAGTCGCCGGCGCAGGTCGATTACTGGGAAGAGTTTGATCGTCACCGCGACGCGGTCCTCGTCGGATTGCGGGCGTCCGCCAACCGCCCCGGATTGCGCGGCATCGTAAATCCGCTCGGGCGCACCCAACGGCTGGCGGGCGCGAATTCGAAATTTGTCCCCGCCACCGATCTTTTCCGTCACGAACTCGCCACGCTGCTGGAACGACGATACCGGAGCATCGAGACCGCCGTCCGAAACTGGAACGTTGGCAACGGATTCCTCATGTCGTCGGTTACGGCAGGCGCCGATACGCCCCTGACGACGTTTTACGACATGGCGTGCCTTGTTCCGCTGTGGTCGGGCAATCGCGGCGTCCGGCAGTTTTACGATCCGCGGACCAATCGGATGCTCCGTTGCGAATCGACGCGCTCGCGGGCGTGGGACGACATCAACGACGCGATTTTGGAGGCCGAGGCACGCCGATACCAGTCGCTGGTCCGCACGATTCAGCAGGTGCGCCAAGTGCCCGTGCTCCAAGAGTTCAGCGGGTGGGCGCCGCAGTACGAGATGCGCGGCTCGGCCCTCGACGGGGTGTGCCTACGCAGTTCCGGCGAAACGAGGATGGATGTCTTGGACGGCGCGTCGCGTCCGGCCAGCGTCAACCTCCGGGCCGCCAAAGCAACGTGGATGGTATCGAGTGACATCGACCTTTCGGCCGCGGCCGAATCCAAAAGCATCGTTAGCGTGGCGGAAGATCACGTATCCCTCGGGTCACGCGCACTCTTCTTCCGCGCCGATGATCCGGCCCAGTTGGCCGAGATCGCCAAGCTCCGCGCCCAACTCAATCTCGCCCAAGACCGGCCGCGCGCGATCTTCTTTCCGGAAAACGCCACCGAACCGGGGGCGGCCCAGCAGTTGCCGGGCGGTCGCTGGTGGCTGCCGTCGCCCAGTAGCGGCAACCGCATTGATCTTGGCCCGAACTACTTCGCCTACCGGCTCGGGAGCGGCCCGGAAAGCCAGCTGTACCTGTGGACGACGCGGCCCGGCATCACGCGGCTTCAGTTCGTCGATCCGAAGGGCCTGAAGGCCACCACCCTCGACGGCAGTGACCCGCAGCTGAAGATCAATCGCAATAAGGTGGACGTCATGCTGTCCGAAGTGCCGATCATCCTGAGCGGGACCGAGGAGATTCCGATTCCGGAACCCGCGCTTGCGGCGACCCTCAGCGGATTCAGCGATCTCAAGCGCGTCAACGCCGAACTGAAGCGCGACATCACCGAGGAGGTCGTGACGTTTGGCCAAATGTTGAAGGGCATGGAGCGGAACCCGGGCGGCAACTTCCTGCAGATGCGCGAGACGTACCGGCGGATGTGCCTGTTGCTTGGCAACACGCTCTGGGTCGAATTGGAGAACGTTCGGCGCCACAACTTTAGCGATGCGGCCGAAGTGCCGGGCTGCAGCGAGGGTCGGGCGCTCATTCTGGAACCTAAACTGCCGGAGCAGGGCAAGTTCTTCTGCGAGTTCCCGATCACCGCCCGCAAGGAGTCGGAACTGGAACTGTGGATCGCCGCCCGAATTCCCGCCGGTCGCGCGGGCGACGTCCGGGTCTCCATCGGTGGTCAACAACTCACGATTCAGGACCGGGCGGTCTCGCCGTACGGACAGGGCTTTGCCTGGTACCGGCTAGGCGTGACCCGGCTCACCACCACGGAGTCCCGGCTCCGGCTGGAGGTGGACAACCCGGTCGGCGACGAGTTTGCGTTCGATTCCCTCCTGATCACGCCGCCGGGGTTCAAGCCTCGGGGGACCCGCGTGACCGACCCGGGCGAGAACCTTCCGCCGGCTAAGCCGAATCAGGGCTGAGTTTCGGTCGGAGGGGCGGGCAAGAACGGGTTGGGTCGATCGCGCATCGCTTCGGCGTGGTCGGCCTCCAACGCGGCGATTTCGGGCAGGTCCAAGTCGATGCGGCCGTAGATGCAGGTGTCGTGTCCGAGTCGCACGGCCCAGCCCGCATCGCCGTAGCTGTAGTGCCACCACTCGTCCCGGCAGTTCGAAAATCCCTGCGCCAGCATCGATTCGACCAAGAGGGATCGGTTGCGCTGGGCGTCTTCGGCCAGCCCGAGCGTGTACGTCGGTGCGGCCGAAAATCGGTCGTACGGAGCGCAAACGTCCAACTGCTCCAACTGCTCGTTCACGAGCCACACATCCACGGCGGCTCCCGTACAGTGGCCGGGCGGGGCCTTCTGATCGGTCGGCGCCACCCATCGGCAGACGGTTCGACGGAGGGCGGCGCGATCCCGATCAGGGAACGCGGTGATCGCGGCATTCCACATGAAGTCGTAGATGCGTTGTTGCCTGCTCAAGGGCCGCCAGCCTTCGATGAGCCCAAGGTACACGCCGCGGGGCAATTGACGGGCGGCTTGCTCGCACATCAGCGCGACGGTTTCGCGTACGTAGGGAATGACCGATGGGCGCAACACCCGGACGGATGGCGCGGCAACCCGCATATCC
The DNA here is from genome assembly GCA_033763535.1 of Fimbriimonadaceae bacterium. Classification (GTDB taxonomy): domain Bacteria; phylum Armatimonadota; class Fimbriimonadia; order Fimbriimonadales; family Fimbriimonadaceae; genus Fimbriimonas. Next base: position 51,822 of record JANRKI010000098.1, read on the forward strand.
ACGAGGGGCTCTCCGTTTTCGCACTCACGAATGAGATTCAGCGCACGAATCGGCTCGGGCCGGCCCTTCGTACGATCCCAAGGTGCGAGTCGAGAGCGGCTCATGGATGACGGCGTCGGGTGTGGGTGATGGAAAGGTGGTGCCTCAGGCCGGACTCGAACCGGCGACCCAAGCATTTTCAGTGCTTTGCTCTACCAACTGAGCTACCGAGGCGCGTGGCGCGGAGTACGGGACTTGAACCCGCGGCCTCCGGCGTGACAGGCCGGCGCTCTAACCACTGAGCTAACCCCGCAGACGAAGGAATAGTATGACAGGCCCAATCCGCGATTGCAACCCCCCTCTACGCGAGGGCGGCGCGGATTGCATCGGGCAATGCCGGCAGACGGAATGTGTAGCCGCTCTGGTGCAGCCGAAGCGGCTCCACGCGTTGGCTTTGCAGCAGGAGATCCGGGTCCGGAGCGCCCAAAAATCCGGCGATGCGCAGCGCGAAGGTCGGGGCGGGCGGGCTCCACGGACGTCGGTAATGTTGGCGCAACGTCCGCATGAATTGATCATTCGGAACCGGGTCCGGCCCGACTAGGTTGACCGGTCCCGCCAATCGCTGACTGAGCACGTGGTGTACGCCACCCGCGATGTCTTCGACCGAAATCCAAGGCATCCATTGGCGCCCGCTGCCGTGACTGCCACCGAGTCCGAATTGGGCGAGTTTCGCCAAGACCGGCAGGGCACCGCCCGGCCCAAGCACCAGTCCGATTCGAATCGCCGTGCGCGTCACGTGCGTCGGCAGCCTGGTGTCGAAAAGCGCGTTTTCCCAAGCCACGCAGGTTTCGGCGAGAAATCCGGTGCCGGCCGGCGACGCCTCCGAGAGGCGCTCGTCGGCGCGGTCGCCGTAGAATCCGACCGCCGACGCGTTGATCCAGTGGATTGAGTTCGGCGCGGTGGCCAATGCCTGCGAGATGACGGAGGCTGATTCAAGCCGACTGGAAAGAATCCGCCGCCGGTTTTCGGCAGTCCACGGAATCGAGATCGACTCGCCGGCGAGGTTGATCACGGCATCCGAGTTGGCGACGGTATTGGCCCAGGGTCCGAGCGTTCGACCGTCCCACTCTAAATCCGAGGCATCGCGAGGCCGACGGGTGAGGATACGCACGTCCGATCCGTTAGCCCGGAGTCGTTGCGCGATCCGTCGTCCGAGGAACCCCGATCCGCCCGCAAGAATGACCCGTTGCACGCACGCCTACTACGACGCCGCCAACCGATAGATCACGGTCCGGCCGCTGCTCGGGTCTTCCATCCGCAACGAGGCGGCCTCGAATCCGGGCGGGAGCGAGAAGTAGATGCGTGCGTTTGCGCGCTTGCCGCGGCGAATCGTGGACGTGATTGTATCGGTCCCCTCGGCGTTGAGCAGAAACCGGTTCCAATTGATCGTCTTGCCGTCGGCGCCGACCAAGATTGCATTGAGGGCGGAGGCATCGAAGATTTGGTCCGTGCGAATCGCGTTGGCAAATTCAAGACTGAAGCTCATCAGACGATGCTTGGTGGCCTTTACGATCAGGTGCGACTTCGATGGAACGTCGTTTTCCACCGCGTTCACCCGCAGCGTCCAGGTGCCAAAGGCGGTCGGCTGCCCGATCTTGCCCGGCAGCTCATCCATCACGGTGTAGCCATCGGGGGCAAAGTAGCTGCCTCTTTCCGGGCGAATGAGCTTACCGATCGCGGTGGTCGTATCGGATTGGCCCGCGCGCAATCGCACGCGAGGATCGCGCATGGCGGCTGGAACTTCGATCCAAATCGTGTCCGAGGCTGATTGCCCGGGGCGCAGGTCGAGAAAGTGGTTCTCGGCCAGGCCGGCCGGGCTGAGCGAACTCGTCAGCAACCCGGAGCTCTCGGTGACGGCGAGACTGACCGACTCGCGGCTGTACTCCACGGGATAGTTGGCGCGGTTGGACACCGTGTACCGCAGGATAAGCAACTTCATTCCTTTGGGGGCAAGTGCCCAGCCGTCTTCGTACTCGTGAAGCACGGCAAAGCGAGCCGAATCGATCTGAACGTTGAGTTGGACGGCCGGGGCGGCCGCGAGGTAGAGCGCCGTTGCCCAACCAAGAAGTGCGTGTGTCAACCAGATTTCTCCTCTATATGGCCCGTCCCGAGATCCCAGGACAGCAGCCGAAACCCGCAAAAATTCCGCAGGTTTCGTGTATTACATCGGTTCGCGATGAATTGTTCCGTTGTTCAGGGAATGTTCATCCGAGGTGCGACAGGTAACATCTGACGTTCCTGGGGTCGTACTTGTTGCCCCGAACTAACACGCCGTGTCAGATTCCTCCAACTTCAGCATCGTAAACGTCGACGAGGAACTCGGTCGATCGTACGTGAACTACGCGATGTCGGTGATCATCGCGCGCGCCCTGCCAGACGTCCGCGATGGCCTGAAGCCGGTTCAGCGGCGCATCCTGTACGCGATGCGCGACCTGAACGTGACCCCCGATCGGGGTCATATCAAGTGCGCAAAAATCTGCGGCCAAACCAGCGGTGACTATCACCCGCACGGCGACGCCACGATCTATCCGACGATGGTGCGCATGGCGCAGCCGTGGTCGCTCCGCTACCCGCTCATCGACGGACAGGGCAACTTTGGCAGCATCGACGGCGACTCGGCCGCCGCGATGCGCTACACCGAAGCGCGCCTGACGCCGCTCGCCGTGGAGATGATGGAGGACCTCGACCGCGAGACGGTCGATTGGAGCCCGAACTACTCGCAGTCCACGGTGGAGCCCACCGTGTTTCCCGGCAAGTTTCCGAACCTGCTGTGCAACGGGTCGCAAGGCATCGCGGTCGGGATGGCGACGAACATGCCGCCGCATAACCTCACGGAGGTCGCCAATGCGATCGTGATGCGCATCGACCGCCCCGACTGCACGCTGGACGAGATCATGGAAGTGTTGCCCGGGCCGGATTTTCCGACCTACGCCACGATCATGGGCACCAAAGGGATCCGTAGCGCGTACGAGACCGGTCGCGGTAGCATTGTGATGCAGGCCAAGACGATGATCGAGCCGGGTGACTCCGGCAAGTCAATGATCGTGGTGACGGAAATCCCGTACCAAGTCAATAAGGTCAGCCTTGTTTCCAGCATCGCCAACATCGCCAAGGAGCGCAAGTTCGACGGCATCCTTGGCGTCACGGATTACTCCGACAAGCGCGGCATGCGCATCGAGATCGAGATTCGCCGCGACGTGAATCCGACCAAGGCGCTGAACTACCTGCTGAAGCATACGAATTTACGCACCACGTTCGGCGCGATCATGCTGAGCTTGGTGGATATGGCTCCGCGCACCAGCCCGCTGCTGGTACTGCTGGACCAGTTCATCGCCCACCGCCGCATCGTCATCGAACGGCGCACGCGCTACGAACTCAATCGCGCGCTCGAAGAGCTTCACCTCAACGAGGGGTATCAGATTGCCCGGAGCGCGCTGGATGAGATCATCGCGACGATCCGCGCCAGTAAGGACGCCACGACGGCGTTGTTGGAACTGGTCCGTAAGTTCGGTCTGAGCCCGTTTCAGGCGCGCGCGGTGCTCAACATGCCGCTGCGAAACCTCACCCAACTCGACCAATTCAACCTGGAAGAGGAGTTTAAGGCCGCCGCCCGGAAGGTGCAAAACCTCATGGATATCGTGAGCGATCCGGCGCGATTGACCAAGGTGCTGCGTGATGAGATCGTCGCCTTACGCGATAAGCACGGGGACGAGCGCCGCACCAAAATTATTCAGCGCGAAGCCGGCGACATCAGCGACGAGGACATGATTCCGGAAGAGGAAGCCATCATTTCCATCAGTCGCGATGGCTACATCAAGCGGGTGAGCATCGACGCGTACCGTCAGCAAAAGCGCGGCGGCAAGGGCGTAAACAACACGATGAAGGCCGACGACGAACCGGCGCACCTTTTCCAAGTCAGCACTCACCATACGATCCTGTTCTTTACGAATCGGGGCCGGGTGTACCGCCTTAAGGCGTACGAGATTCCCGAAAGTGGTCGGTATGCGCGCGGTATGCCCATCATCAACTACATCCAGATTGATGGGGAAGAGCGCGTCACGGCGACCGTCTCGATCAAGGACCTCAATGTGGACGGCTACCTGGCGATGGTCACCCGGGGCACGGGCAAGCGGCGCGAAAGCGAAGTCAAGCGAACCACCCTGCGCGAGTTTGCCAACATTCGCTCGAACGGCCTCAAGGCGTTTGACATTGACGAGGGCGACGACCTCGGCTGGGTGTTGCGAACCAATGGCAACGACGATCTGATTCTCATCACGCGTGAAGGCCAGTCCATCCGGTTTAACGAAAAGGCGGCCGCATCGCGATCTCGCGCGGCGGGCGGCGTCAAGGCAATCGTGTTCAAGGACGGGAACCAGGACGACCAAGTCGTTGGCGCTGCCGTCGCCGACGATCACCTCAGCCTGCTCGTGGTGAGCGAAAACGGATTCGGCAAGCGCACCCCGCTGTCCGACTACCGCGTGCAAGGGCGCGGCGGCCAGGGCATCCTGACCATGAACTGCACCGACAAGACCGGCAAGGTCATTGGCGCGGAGATCGTGGAAGACGACGACAAACTGCTGGTGATGACCGCGAACGGCAAGGGCATCCGGCTTCGCGTGAAGGAGATTCGCCAGACCGGACGCATCGCTCAGGGCGTCAAGCTGATTGATCTCGCCGGGAACGACACCGTCCGCAGCATCGCCCGAATCGTTCAGCAGGCCGACGACGGGGAAGGCGACGACGCGCCGGAAGCGGTCGAAACTGCCGAAACCGAATAACGGATTTCACGCCGCGCGGGTAAAAGCAGAGGCGTGAAAATCCCGATCGCAGTGCAGCTTTACTCCGTTCGCGACGTCGCGAGCACCGATCTGTTGGGCACCATCGCCCGAGTCGCCGAGATGGGTTACGAAGGGGTCGAATTTGCCGGGTACCACGGCCAATCCGCCGATGCGATTCGGAATGCGCTGGCGACCGCCGGGATCAAAGCTCCCAGCACGCACATCGCGCTCGCCGCATTTGATGACGAGAAGTTCGAGGCGACGCTGGACTTCCACGGCACGGTCGGCATCCGCGACCTCGTGATTCCGTGGCTGCCGGAAGCGATGCACAATTCGCCCGAAAGCACCCTGGAGACGGCCAAGATGCTTTCGGACCTGACTGCCCGTGTCGTGGAGCGCGGTTTTCGGCTTGGGTTCCACGCGCACGGGCAAGACATGGTGGTGCTCGAGGGCGGCAAGTCGAGCTACAGCATTCTCGGGGAGAACACGCCGAGCGATTTCATCATGCAGTACGACACCGCCAACGGCATGTCCGCCGGTGCCGACCCGGTGCAGCCAATCCTCGAGTTTCCGGGCCGAGGCATGAGTGTCCACCTGAAGGAGTGGAGCGGCGAGCACGGCGCGCTCATCGGCGACGGCGAGGTCCCGTGGGCGAAGGTTTTCGAAGCGTGCGAGTCGACGGCCGGCACTGAATGGTACGTCGTGGAGCATGAAGCGAAGGGGGGCGAGGCGGCGATGGATGATATTCGTCAGTGCCTGGCGAACCTGCGCGGCATGGGGAAGTGATCGTTCGGGAGCCGGGTTCGCCCCGGCTCCCGAACCGTGACGAGTTCTGACGCTTCACCTGCACCATTTACCGGGTTGAACGCGTCTAACGGTAGGCAGACGGGGTGCCATTCTGGGTCGATTGATCTATAATGGCCCTCAATTGCCGCAGTTTCAGGTTCGGCGCAAGCTGAATTTGGGGCAGGGGTTGACGAGGGTTAATCGTTCGAGAGGTGGCTTACTTGCTTGTGAAAACACACCGCAACAGCATCCTTAGCGTTCTTACGCTGGGGCTCATTTCCATCGCCGGCTCGGCATTGGCGGGGGGTGTCGCTCCCCAACATGCCGGCGGGCCATTATCGACGAGCGAAGCGCAGCGCCAAATGCAAATGCGCCCGCTGGAGTTCGTCCAAAACGCGGGTCAGTGGGATTCGCGCGCTCAGTACCAGCTCCGGGCCGACGGCCTGGATTACTGGGTCACGAGCCGCGGCTTCGTGCTTGACTTCCATGCACCCGTGCCGAGCGCGAAGCTGGCGGGTCATGCAGTTGCGGTTGAGATGGTCGGCGCCAAGCCGTCCGCCGTCCGAGGTGCGTTCCGCCGGGATGCCACGCGCGACTTCATCCGGCTGGGCGAAAAGACAAACCGAGCCCAGGTGTTCGGCGAAGTCATCTCGTCGAATCTCTATCCGGGCGTCACGCTTCGCAGCTACATCGAAGGCCGCAGCCCGCGCTACGACTTCATCGTGGCGCCGAAGGCCGACGCTTCGGTGATTCAGCTTGCTTTCAGAGGCGCGGACGTCCGCGTCGCCAAGGATGGCGCTCTTGAACTCAAAACCCAAGTCGGCATCAAGCGCATCGGCGACCTGACGGTCTATACCGAGCGCAACGGCGAAAAGACTCCGGTCGACGCCAAGTTCGTGGAAGTCAAGCCGGACGTGATCGCGTTCCGACTCGGCGCCTACGACAAGTCAGCCAAGCTCGTCATCGACCCGCTCATCTACGGCAGCTATTACGGCGGCGACAACGGTCCGGACGCGGTCCAGGCGGTCGTCACCGATACGGAAGGCGGCGTGTACTACACGGGTAAGACCCGCGCCAGCCAGTTCCCGGCCATCTTCGGACCGTACGGGTTCAACCTGCGCGGTGGCGATGACGCGTTCATCACGAAGCTTCAGGGCGATGCCTACAGTCACGACTACGCAGCCCTTTTCGGCGGCGGTCGCAACGACGAAGGCACGCGCATCCAAGTCGACCCGTTGGGCAACGTGTTCGTGGCCGGTCTGACGTTCTCGCTGGACTTCCCGGGCAACACCCGCGACAACATCCAACTGCTGTCGCTCACCTCGACCGACATTCCGACGGGCGGCACGTTCTTCCTCACGCTGAACAACCAGCGCACGGTAGACCTGCCGTTCGATGCGTCCCCGGCCGACGTTCAGACGGCTCTGGAAGCCATCGTCGGCGTGGGCAACATCGAGGTCACGCTGAAGGCCGGATCGGGCAACCTCTCGACCGGTGCGATCTATAAGGTTCGACTGCCGCGCTCCATCCCGGGCGTGGTCGGCGTGAACAACGAAGGCATGGAGCCGATCTACCGGATCGCCGAAGGCGTTGAGGGTCTCACCCAAGTCTTCCGGCAAGTCGGTACCACCGCTCCGACCGGTGGTTTCTACCGACTCGGATACAAAGGCAACTTCACACCGCCCATCGCGTGGAATGCAAACGCGACCATCGTTCGCAACAACCTTGCGACGTTGCCGGGCCTGAATGCTCCGGGTGCGATCGACGTGATCTCCGCCCAGGCGCCGGCGAACCCAAGCACTCCGCCATACGTGTTCCTCTTCAACGTGCCCGACGATCCCAATCCGACGGTAGAAGTGGACAACGCTCCGATGACGGGTGGTACTTACGAGGTCGTCACCACCGACTCGTGGTTCGTTTTCTGGGATCCGGGCTCCACCCGACCTTCCGGCGGATTCTTCACGATGACGCACGGAGCGGACACCGCGGGCTTCAACTGGAACGCCAACGGCGAAGCACTGCGGGTCGGCCTCAACGCGCTTCCGTCGATCGGTGACAACAACACCATCGTGCGGTCGTTCTTCGGCAACTTCCTTCCGGATGCGTTCCACCAGATCATCTTCGTCGGCGAACGGGCGGGCAACAGCCTCGACCTCTCGCTGGACGACGAAGGTCTGCGACCGAAGCCGACCTACGGCATTCGCATCCCGTCCGACATCTTCGTGCTTCGGTTTGCGAAGCAAGGCAACTCGCTGAACCCGCTGCCCACGCAGTCGCTCATCTTCGGAAGCGACGGCGACGACACGCTGGCTGGCTTCTCGATCAAGCCGGTGGAGACCCCGATTCCGGGCGAACCGACCGAGTTCATCCTCGCGGGCAACAACGAGTTCGACATCACCAACATCCCGACCGCATTTACGGGCAACCAGTCCTACTTTGCGCGGTACCTCTACACCGATAGCTACAACGTCGTTCCGGCGGCGTCGAACTACTTCTCGGATGGTCGCTCCACGGTCATCGGCGGAGCGGTTCTGGACGCGGAAGGCAACATGGTGATCGGCGGTCAGGTCAACAACTCGGGCAACATCGATACGTCCGTCACCGCGGGCGTGTTCGATACGAGCAGCAACGCATTCGAAGGTGGACGCCTGCTGCGAAACTCCGACCTGTTCGTCCGCAAGTTCAACTCGGCCGGCGCGCGACTGTACTCGGTGCTCATCGGCGGAAACAACGGCGAAATCACCGGTGGATTCCTCACCGACATGACCGGTCGCACGTTCAACGTGGGCTCGACCGTCGCCGTGGACCCGCAGGGCAACGCCTACATCACGGGCGTTACCAACTCGTTCAACTATCCGCGCACTCGCGGTGTCTTCGGCGAAGTGTTCGGTAACTCGAACATCGTCGTAGTCACCAAGATCAACAGCGACGGTAGCCAAGTCCTGTACTCGACCAACCTCCGCACCGCCAATGGCGCGCGGGGTGCCGCCTCGGTCCGACCGGCCGGTATCGCCGTCGACCTCGCCGGTAACGCCCACATCACCGGCAACCTCCGCCCGTACTCTTGGTTCCCCGAGAACAACGGCGCGGACCCGGCCGACCCGAATCGACCCGTCGAAACCGGCAACGGAACGATCCCGACGACCGACAACGGTCTGGACCTCGAACTCACGATGCCGGATGTGGCCGACCTGCCCACGAACGAAGGCTTCTACCTGGTGCTCAACAACACCGCCACGAACCTTCTGTACGGCAGCTACGTCGGTGGCATCCTGGATGACTTCATCCACGGGCCGTACGTCGATTCGTTCGGCGACTCGTGGGTCGTCGGCTCGACCGATGTCTTCCGACGCTACGTGTTGTTCAGCAGCACCGGAGACCCGACCATCGTGGAAACCGATGGCGCGACGCTTCCGGACACGATGATCACCCCGCTCGCGTTCAAGGCGAACCCCGACGCGGCCGGACCGTTCACCGTCAGCGGCGTTCAGTACGGCCTTAACCAGCCGAACCCGTTCCTCACGATCCTGGCGTGGAACCCGAGCGACACCGCTCCGTTCCAACCGATCCCGACCGTGAACACGACCAACCGTCGCGATGGATTCATCCAGCGGCTGCGGGTTGCGTTCCCGTCGGCGGCCAGCCTGCTGCTGGCTCCGAACACGGTGCCGGGAGGCCTGGGTGCCAGCACGACCGCGACCTTCACGCTCAGCGCGCCGGCTCCGACCGGTGGCGCGGATATCGTGGCGACCATCAGCAACGGGGCCATCGCCTCGTTCGACGCTCAGAACACGGTGACGACCCTGGAATTCACGATTCCGGCGGGCGAAACCACCGCGACGTTCCCGGTCTTCAGCCGAGGAGTCACCGCCAATGCGGCGGTGGACGTGCGGGCTACCTACCTCGGTAGCTTCAAGATCGCCCGACTGAACGTGATCCCGTGGCTGCAACAGCTCGGCCTGACGCCTTCCGAAGTGGTCGGCGGCAACAACTCGAGCGGACGCATCACCCTCGCGGCTCCGGCCCCGACCGGTGGCGTGACCATCGACCTGCTCACCGACGCTCCGAGCCTCGTGTCGTTCCCGAACGGCGCGACGGTGACGATCCCGGCGGGTCAGCAGACCGGTACGTTCCCGATCACCACGCAAGGCGTTCCTGCCACGCGGTTCCCCAAGGTCACGGCGTCGCTCCTGGGCGTCGGCCGCACGCAAACCCTGACCGTTCAACCGGTCACGGTGAGCTCGGTGAGCTTCTCGCCCAACCGCATCGCGGCGGGCAACACGACCACGGGCACGGTCACCTTTAACGGGGCGGCCGGCGCCGCGGGCCGAGTTCGGGTTCGCCTCAACTCGGGTACGCCGGGCTACCGGTTCCGACTGAACGCCTCCTCCGCGCAAGTGGGCGAGCTGTTCATCCCGGTCACGGTTGGCGCGCGATCGGTCACCTTCCTGCTCGATACGGCCATCGAAACCGTCAACGCGCAGCGCATCGCAACCGCCACGCAGGTGGATGGTGCGGGTGCCCCGATCGGTACGTCCGCTTCGGGCACCATCTTCGTCGATGCGATCAACCTGACCGCGTTCACCATCTCGCCCGCGGCGGTGGATGGCGGAACGTCGGCTACCGGGGCCATCAGCATCAACGCGCCGGCACCGGAAGGTGGCGTCACGATCCGGATCGAAACCGGTAACCCGACGATCGCCACGGCTCCGGCCACGGTAACGATCCCGTCGGGCGCGACTCAGGCCTCCTTCGACATCCCGACTTCGGTCGTGTTCGGTAAGGACCAAGTCGCGAGCTTTGCGGCGAAGCGCGGTGCCGCGTCCATCGGACGCAAGCTCACGGTCCGGGCGACGGCGTTCAACTTCACGTTGGACCCGACGACGGTCGTTGGTGGCGTTGGCAACTCGACCGGCACGATCACCCTCGGTGCTCCGGCCCCAACGGGCGGTCTCCCGATCCGGCTCGCCTCCGACAACACGGCGGCGGCCACGGTCCCGAGCAGCGTCACGGTTCCGGCCGGCGAAACGACGGTGACCTTCCCGATCACCTCGCGCGGAGTCGCGCTTGACCTGACGGCAAACATCACGGCAACCTACAAGGATGTCGTGGTCACCCGCACGCTCTTCGTGACCGCCACCCGGCTGTCCAGCATCAGCGTGTCGCCGAACCAGCTCCGACCGTTCCGGTCGGCGGTCGCCACCGTTCGCCTTGCGAACGCGGCACCGGCCGGCGGAGTGCAGGTGCGGCTGGTCATGAACACGGCCCTGTTCGCGGTCTTCCCAACCTCGCTCACGGTCACGGTTCCGGCCGGTGCCACCTCGGTCACGTTCCCGCTGCAAGCCAAGCAAATCTCGGTGCCGACGCGCACGACGATCCGGGCAGAAGCCGGTGGTTCGTCCGTCGCCACCCTGATCGACATCCTGCGCTAACTCCGCCGGATGGCCCATCGCTCCTGGTTTCCCGCTCGCGGGAACCAGGGGCTTTTTGTTGCGTCAGGTAAAACGTGCTCATGAAACAGGTAGCCACGACTCTCCTCATAGGGATCGCGATCGGGGCTATTGGCGCGGTGATGATCAAGCGACTCCGGGAGGTCATCGCCGATGGCGACCCCGACGCCCTCGTCGATCGCATCACCCACCAAGTCGAGGACCTCGAGCGAAAGCTCGTCGAATCGACGGCTCTGCCCGTAACGACCGCCTAATGGCCAAGTCGCTCGTGGTCATCGGGGCCGGCCAGGGCGGACTTTCGGCCGCCATCCACGCCCGGCTCCGAGGCTACGACGTGCTTGTGCTAGAACAGCACGACGCGGCCGGTGGAAAGGCCGCCGCCATCGAAACCCACGGGTACCGCCTCGACCCGGGCCCCAGCATCATCATCCTCACCCACCTGTACGAGGCGGTGTTTCGCGCTGCCGGTCGCAATCCGGCGGACTACCTGCAGTTCGACCGGCTGGACCCGTTTACGCGCGTCTTCTTCGACGGCGGCGAGCCGATCGATCTCCCCGGCGACGAATCAGCGTGCATCCAATTGCTGCGACAACTCAGCCGGTCCGATGCCGACAACTTGCAGATGGTGCTTCACAAACTCGAGCGGGTGGCGCCATTGGTCGATCGGACGGTGTTTGCGCGGCCGGTCGAAACCTGGGCGCAGTTTTTGCACCCGAATTTCCTGCGCATCGGAATGCAGTTTGATGTGCGCCGGACGTACCGCCAGCTCATCGACGGATGGTTCGAGTTGCCGATGCTGCGGGCGTTCTTCTACGGATTCCCCAGCTACAACGGGCAAACGTACGACGGCTCGGCGGCGGGAGCATTGCTCATTCCGTATTATATGCTGCGGCATGGCGTGTACTATCCGCGGGGCGGAGTCGCAGCGATTCCGGCCGCCTTCCGCCGCCTCGCCGAAGAACTGGGGGTGGAGTTTCGGTACGGTGCGCGGGTCACCCAGGTCCGGCACGCGAATCAGCGGGTGACCGCAGTACAGTTGGCCGACGGCGAGCGCGTCACCGCACGGGAATTCATCAGCAACGTCGACCCGTACACCCTGCCGATCGAAGGACGCACCCCGCCGGCCGTTCAGCCGAATTTCAGCTACTACACTTGGCACTGGGGCCTCCCAGGACCGTTGCCGATGCTCCGGCACCACACGCTCATCATTCCGCGCGATTACGAGCGCGGTTTTCGCGAACTGTACGATGACCGGCGTTTCCCCACCGAGCCGATCGTGTACCTCAACGAAACGTCCGCGCTTGATCCGAGTGCCGCACCGGCCGGGCGGGCGAATCTTTTCGCCGTGGTCACCGGCCCCGCCGAACATCCGCACTTAGACTGGGCGGGCGAAACGCGTGCGCAGGC
>JANRKI010000099.1:0-18971 GCA_033763535.1 Fimbriimonadaceae bacterium
TCCAGCCATTCGCCCAGCACCTTCTGCGCGGCCGGAACCGACAGCCCGTCGTACTCGCCGCTGTGGATCAGCGTGCCCTCCTTCGCCGCGAACGGCAATTCCGGCACCGTGCCGTCCTCGTTCGGAGAGATCACCGGCACCACATCGATGCCGTACTTTTGCGCGAACGCGAAATCGCGTTCGTCGTGCGCCGGAACCGCCATGATCGCCCCCGTTCCGTACGTGGCCAACACGTAGTCGGCGATGTAGATCGGAACCGGTTTGCCGTTCGCCGGATTCACCGCGTAACTGCCGGTGAACGTGCCCGTTTTCTCGCGATTTTCTGCGGTTCGGTCGGTGTCGCTCAGCAGCTTCGCCTGCAGTTGGTAGGCCTCGATCGCGGCCCGGTCGGCCTCCGAGGCCCGCGCCTTGAGTGCCTCCACCAAGGCGTGTTCCGGAGCCAGCACGCAGAACGTCATCCCAAAAACCGTGTCGATGCGGGTGGTAAACACGTCGAACGTCAGTGCGGGTACCGGAAGATCATCCTCGGCGTCGAGATCGAGCCGTTTCTCCGCCGTCGCCGGACGTCCCGTGCCCGCGACACGGAGCGTGAACTGCACGCCTTCGCTCCGTCCGATCCAATTCCGTTGCTGGTTTTTGATCCCCTCGGGCCAATCGATCCGGTCGAGGTCGTCAATCAGCGCCTGGGCGTATTCGGTGATCCGGAAAAACCACTGCGGGATGTACTTCTTCTCGACAATCGCCCCGGAACGCTCGGCCCGCCCGGCGATCACCTCTTCATCGGCCAGCACCGTCTTGTCGATCGGGTCCCAATTGACCGCCGCCATCTTTTGGTAAGCCAAACCCCGCTCAAAAAGCAGGTTGAAGATCCACTGCGTCCACTTGTAATACTCAGGATCGGAGGACTTAAAGCTTCGGAACCAGTCGTAGGAGATTCCGATCAGTTCCATCTGCCGCCGGTAGTTCGCCGCGTACTGCTCGATCATCGGTGCCGGATGCGACTGCCGCTTGATCGCCTCGTTCTCCGCCGGTAGGCCAAACGCATCGAACCCCATGGGGTGCAACACGTTGAAACCTTGCATCACCTTCATCCGGCAGATCACGTCGGTCGGCACGTAGTTGCGGCAGTGCCCCACGCTGAGCCCCGCACCCGAGGGGTAAGGAAAGAAGTCCAGCCCGTAAAACTTCGGGCGATCCGGCAACTCTCGCGTCCGGAAAAGCTGCTCACTCGCCCAACGTTCGCGCCATTTTGCTTCAAACTGCTTGGGTTCGTACCGATCCGCCATCGCGACAGAGGGTACCGCGCAGGTTCACCGCAAGTCCGGAAGTCGAGAGACGAGCACCTCGCCCGTTTTGCGCTGAATCGTCCACAGCAAGCGCGGATCGCTGGGGTCCAGCGCGATGCCCTGTCCTTCCGATTCCACCCCGAGCGTGAGCATGTGCTCAAGTTCCGGTCCCGCTTCGGGCAACCGCAACACATAAATCTCCGGGGCGTGGTGGCCGGTGGTGATGAAGAAGCCGTTCGGATGCCAAACGCCTCCGCTGCACGTCATTCCGTCCCATCGGTCAATCACACTCTTCGGAAACGCGTAACCCCCCACGCGCCGATACTCGCGGTCGAGTTTCACGAGCACGGTTCGGTCGTTCAACTTGCCCGGCTCGCCCCCCTTGCCGTTGTAGTGCCCAAAAACCGCCCAGTACGTGCCGTCAAAACGTTCGAGCCAAGTCAAACTACCGGCGTCAATCCCGAACGCCAGACTTCGCTCGTGTCGAAGGCTTGCGGTATCGAAGACTTCGATGCTACTTTGCATCGGAGTATTGGGATAGTTCGAATTGCAGCAGTACACTTTCCGATCAAGCACGATGCCGCTGTTCATGTGGGCAATCTTGCCGGTCTCGTCCGTCCACGTGGCGACACGCTGACCATCGCGCTTGCGATACTTGGCAATCGTTCGATTGGTGATCGCATAGAAGAACTCGCGATCCACCGCGACCGCTTGCCGAGCTTCCGGCGCCGCGTATCGACGCACCACCGGAAGCTTGGCCGCGCCGGAATCGTCCGGAGCGACCAAATCGAGCCACGCGGCCAGCATCACGGATACACGATGCCGGCGACGTCCGGATTCCACATATCGCGCTGGCCCGAACCGCAGTTGATGCCGTCCACGTTCGGCTGACATGCGTTCGTCCACGTAAACGGGTTGATCACGGCCAGTTCGTCGTTCGAATCGCGCGTCCACGTCGCGCCCGGCGCGATCGCCTTCACGTGACCATCCAGGTACAGGAAGTTCGAGATCCGGTTACCGCTATGGTACGGGGCCGGGAACCCGATCGTGTACGCCGGGCGGCTGCTAACGCCGTTCGTGCGGCGGTGGCACGGCGCACCGTTCCGGTTCGTCGCGCCATCTTGTCGCTGCGTACCTTCGTACAGCAAGATCACATCCGCGACCGCCGGTACCGAAGTCTGGCTGATGCCGCTGGCGAAGTTGACCGGCTGCCACGGAGTCGGGCTCACGACGTTCGTCACGAACGTGCCCGGGTGCGAGCCGCGCAGGTAGTCATTCATGATGTAATTGCGCTGCAGGTCTTCCCACTGCGGCACGCCGACCGTGCTGCCCGTGTAGTTGATCGCGTTCGGACAGGAGTAGATGTTGCCCTTGGCACTGCTCAGGTTTCGGCTCTTCACGTACGGCCAAATGCCACCGCCCGAACCGTCGGCGTTGGTCTGGTTCCAACCCGTGCTGACACGGCCGTTGGGCGGATCAACGATGCGCGTTCCGCCGCCCGGGGAAGGGAAAATGTCATCAAAATCCGCCGCGTACAGCATAAATGCCGTACCGAGATTCTTAAGGTTTGAAGCGCACGTCGTCTTGTTTGCGGCTTCCTTCGCTTGCGCAAAAACCGGAAACAGAATCGCCGCGAGAATCGCGATGATCGCAATCACCACGAGGAGTTCAATAAGGGTGAACGCTTTTCGAAGCATAGGAAAACCTTAACCCACCCGATGTTAACGGATGGTTAAGAAATTCAAAGTTAGACATTATTGTGATGATAATGAATAGGCGGAGGGGGTATTCGCTACCTGAGCGATCGCGTTCTCGAACGCCTGAAGCATCGATTCCACCGCCCGCACCGCGTCGCCTTCGTAAGGCCAAACGAACTCGTCGCGTTGCATCCCCGACCGAGCGTTTCGGCCCTTCACCAATTGAAAAACTCGCGGACCAAAGTTCGTCTCCGGCCCAAACTTCACCCGCAGCACGCCGTCGGTCCCGTCCAGCTTGACCACGTTCAGTGGTCGCGCCCGCATACGAAGCTCCATAATGGCGAACGCGTTGCGCACCGGCGCAGGTGGCTTCCCGTACCGATCCTCCACCTCCGCGCTGACCGCCGCCAACGTCACCACGTCGCGGCTGCTCATCATCTGCTGGTAGTAGTACAGCCGCTGCGCCTGATCCCGCACATACGATTCCGGCAACAGCGCGACGACCGGCAGATCGAAGGCGGGCAACGGCTCGAGCGAGGCGAGTGGATCGTCCACGGATTGGAGGGAAGTCGGGACCCCGTCCACCGTGTTCTTCAGCGCCGCAACCGCCTCGTTGATGAGCTGCGAATACAGTTCGTAGCCCACCGTGACCATCGTGCCGCTTTGCTTTGCCCCCAGCAGGTCGCCCGCCCCCCGAATCTGCAAATCTCGGAACGCGAGGGAGTAGCCCGAGCCAAGTTGCGAAAACTCCTGCAGCGCCTGCAACCGCGCCAGTGCCCCCTCGGTGACCGTTTTGTGCTTGCGCGTCAGGTCCGTGCGCGTATCCGCGCGGGCCTCGTTGCGCGCGGTGGCAAACGACATGTCCATCGTGCCGCTGTACAAAAAGTACGCGTAGGCCTGGCGGTCCGACCGACCAACCCGGCCGCGCAGTTGGTAAAGCTGGGCCAATCCGAGCCGGTCCGCGCGTTCCACGATCAGGGTGTTCGCGTTGGAGATATCGATCCCGCTTTCCACGATCGTCGTCGACAGCAAAATGTCGAGCTCGCCCTTGACGAACGCCACCATGATGGGCTCCAACTCCTTCTCGTTCATCTGCCCGTGCCCCACGCCGATGCGCGCGGTCGGCACCAGTTGCCGCAACTTCTCGTACACGTGCATGATCGATTCGACCCGGTTGTAAACGTAAAACACTTGGCCGCCACGCGCCATTTCGCGCAGAATTGCTTCGCGAATCACCTCGCCGCTGTACGCTCGCACAAACGTCCGGATCGGCAAACGGCCCGGCGGCGGATCGTTGATCAGCGACATGGAGCGAATGTCCATGATCGCCATGCTCAGCGTCCGCGGGATCGGCGTCGCGGAAAGCGTCAGCACGTCGACTTCGGTGCGAAGCTCCTTCAGCATCTCCTTCTGCTTCACGCCGAACTTCTGCTCTTCGTCGATGATCACCAGGCCGAGGTCGCGAAACGCCATCCCTTTGCCCAGCAGCGAGTGCGTCCCGACGATGATCTCCAATTCGCCGCGCTCCAACGCCTTCGCCATCTCCTTCTTTTCCGCCGTGGTGGTAAAGCGGTTGATGAGGCCGATCCGGGTGCCAAACGACCCAAGGCGCTCCTGGAAGTTCCGCCAGTGCTGCTCGCTGAGGATCGTGGTGGGACACAGCACCGCGACTTGTCGGCGACTCTGCACCGCCTTGAACGCCGCCCGGATCGCGACCTCCGTTTTTCCGAATCCGACGTCGCCGCAGATCAGCCGGTCCATCGGGTAGTCGCGCTCCATGTCCTCTTTCACCTCGCGGATCGCGCGCAGTTGGCTCGGCGTTTCCACCCACGGGAAGGTCGATTCCATCTCCGCCTGAAACGGCGTATCCTCGCCGTACGCCCGTCGTTGCACCCGGGTCCGCAGCGCGTAGAGCTTAACGAGGTCCCGGGCGAAGGCCTGGGCCTCCTCCTTCGCTTTTCCCAAGGTGCGTTGCCACTCATTCCCGTGCAGCCGGTTGAGTTTCGGCTCCGTGTCGCTCGGATTCAGGAATTTCTGAATCCGGTCCAACTGGTCGGCGGGCACAAACAGCTTGTCTGGCGCCGCGTACTCCACAAACAGAAACTCCTTTTCGACCCCTTCGACGGTCTTCTTGACCAGCCCGCGAAAGATGCCGATCCCGAAGTTGATGTGGACCACGTAATCGCCCGGCTTCAGGTCCAACACGGTGGCGACGGGGGCGCCCTCCATGAACCGCTTCTGCGGAAGTTTCAGTCGTGCGACGCCGAACAGTTCCGCGTCCGTCACCACCGCTAACTTCAGTTGGGGCATCACAAACCCGCCCGCCAGGTTGCCGTTGGCAAGGTACGAACCGGCGTCCGGATGGATCGCTTCGGTCGGGAAGATCTCCAGCGGAGACAGCACCGCCTTCGCCCGGTTCGGTTGATCCGTGGCAAACACGACCCGAAACTCCTGCCGCACGTAGTTGCGAATCGTGGCGGCCAGCGCATCGGTCCGACCGCGGTACCCGTCCAGGCTCATCGCCGCCCCGTCGACCTCCGTCATTGGGCCGACCCAGTCCGGAAAATCGTTCATCGACGACAGCACGAGCGTCGTCGCGTGGCCGGCCAACCGCTCCGCCGGAAGCAAAAAGTCGGTTGCCGGCGCGTGCAAGATTTCGCCTCGCTTTGCCCGGGCCTGCAACGCCTGCTCCAGTTCGCTCTCGGTCCGATGGATGTACGTATCGAGTTCCAGCGGCTCTTCCAGCACCAGCCAATCGCCCCCCTCCAGCAGATCGATGGCCCCGCCCGATTCTGGGTGCAACATCGGCCGGTACAGGTCAATTCGGTCGAAGTATTGACGGCCATCAAGCGCCGCCGCATCCATCGACACCAGCGCGCGCAATCGGTCCGCGTGCTCGTCATCCAACGTGCTCGCCTCTCGCTCGGCGACTTGGGCCAGCCAGTCCGACAGCGGCTCGGGATCACCCCAGTAAATCGTCTCTCGCGACGGCACCAGTGACAGTCCCGGAATGTTGCCGATCGATCGCTGCGTGTTCGGATCGAACTGCCGCATCGACTCGATCTCGTCGCCGAACAACTCCACGCGGATCGGCAGATCGCGGCCGGTCGGGAAGATGTCAAGAATGCCGCCCCGCTTCGAGTACTGGCCGGGAATGCGGACCGGCTCCTGCGGTTCGTAGCCGAGACCGACCAGCCGCCGCACCAAATCGTTGACCTCCAAGGTCTGGCCAACCCTCAGGTCCACGTGCGCCCCGATGAGCACGTCGCGCGGCAACGTGCGTTCCAACGCCGCCTGCGGGGTGGTGATCACGATGTTCGGCGCGTCTTCAACTAGGGCACGTAACGACCCGAGCCGGTCGGAAAGCGTAATGTGCTCGGGCGTGGCATCCTCGAACAACGCGCTGGTGCCGCTCGGCAGCTGATGGATGACGCCTGGGCTCACGCCGCATAGCTGCAACTTGGCTTGCCACGCCAATGCGCGATCGTAGCTGGCCGTCACGATCAACGTCTTCGTCGGCTTGGCCAAATACGCGGTGGCGAACAAAAACGCCCTCGCCTCGGGGCTCACCGACAGCAGCCGCTGGGAGGTGGGAGACTCGCCCAGCAGGTTCAGGAACGTGTTTTCGCGATAAGCGGCGTCTTCCGCAAAAAACCTCGCCCAATCGCCCGTTCTCACATCGTAGAGAATACCGAGATATACTCTTCTCAGGTTCAAAAAGCATGCCCAAACGAGTCGAAACCGTCGTTCTTCACGATAGCTCCACGCCGATCTTGGGCGACGTTCAGAAAGGGGGCAACATCATCTTGGCCTCGGCCGAGACGATCATCAATCAGGCGCGCGCCAACTCCCTCTGGCCGCTCACCTTCGGCCTCGCCTGTTGCGCCATCGAAATGATGTCCAGCGCGGGTTCGAAGTTCGACCTGAGCCGGTTCGGTAGCGAGGCATTCCGCGCCACCCCCCGCCAAGCCGACGTCATGATCATCGCCGGTCGCGTCAGCAAGAAGATGGCGCCGGTGTTGCGTCAAATCTACGACCAAATGCCGGAACCCAAGTGGGTCATCAGCATGGGCGCGTGCGCGTCGTCGGGCGGTGTGTACAACAACTACGCCATCGTGCAAGGGGCCGACCAAATCGTCCCGGTCGACATCTACGTGCCCGGTTGCCCGCCCTCGCCCGATGCCCTGATCTACGGCATCATGAAGCTACAAGAAAAGATCAAGCGAGGACGCGCCCGCAGTTGGCAAGACTTGCGTCTCATCGAAACCGCCAATCCCCGCGTGCTGGAAACGGTGGAAGCCTAATGAATCTTTTCAAGCAAGTCATCAAGCCGATGGTGAGCGGGCTGACCATCACCCGCAAGCGCCTGAGCCGCGATAAGGTGACCGTGCAATATCCGGAGGAGCGACGCGAGCAGTTCCCGCGAACCCGCTGGCGCCACGTCCTGACCCGGTACGACTCCGGCCTCGAGCGTTGCATCGGATGCTCGCTCTGCGCCGGCGCGTGCCCGGCCCGGTGCATTTACGTGCAGGCCGACGAAAACACGGACACCGCCCGGTTCTCGCCCGGCGAACGGTACGCCGTCCGGTACGAAATCAACATGCTCCGGTGCATCTTCTGCGGCTACTGTCAAGAGGCGTGCCCGACCGGCGCCATCGTACTCCGCAAGGATTTCGAACTCGCCAACTTCCACCGCGAGCAGTTCATCTACACAAAGGAGATGCTGCTCGAACCGATGCCGATCCGCAAGCCGACCTCGCCTCCGGAACTCACCGCCTCACGTTAAGTCGGGATTCGGCTGGAGGCTCTTCCAAAGGGCCTCCAGATCGTAAAACTGACGCTGCTCATCGCGCATCACATGCACGATGATGTCGCCGTAGTCCTGCAACACCCAGCCGGTCTTTTCGCCTTCGGTCCGCAGCGGCTTTTCCTTCGCGATCGAGAGGCGCTCTTCGATCTTGTCCGCGATCGACTGAACGTGCCGGTCGCTGGTGCCGCTGCACACCAAAAAGTAGTCGGCCACGCTCGTCTTTGCGCGGACGTCCAGCGTTTCAATCTGCTCGGCCTTCAGTTCGTCGGCCGCTTCGGTAATCAATTGGAGTTTTTCGAGTGAGGTCATTCTGGGTTACGTTCGGTAGAGGCCGTTCGCTTTAATGTAGCGGGATACGGCCGGCGTGAGAAGATCATCGGCGTTACGAGCGCGGGCCAATCGGTCTCGCACTTCGGTCGAGCTGACTGCAATCGGCTCCATCGGCACCACGTCCACCCGGCCTTCCAGCACCGGCGGAACCTTCTCCAAGATGAGCGCGGCGTCGTACGGCGGACGCGCGATGATGGCAAAACGCGTGAGACGGGCCAAGCGGGGAAGTCCTTTCCAATCTTTCAGACTCAGCACGCCGTCGGCGCCCATGATAAACCAGTACTCGCCGGGCCGCACCATCGCGAGTTCGTCCATCGTGTCGATGGTAAAGCTCTCGCCGCGCCGCGTAATCTCCATGTCGCTGACCGCGTACCCGGGCAAGTCCTGCACCAGCAGTTGCGCCATCTCCATACGTTGATCGCCCTTCGCCACGGACCGCCGCGCCTTCAGCGGGTTGCGATTGTTCGGCACGATCAGCACTTCGTCCAGTTCCAGATGCGTGCGGGCGGCCTCGGCAATTGCCAAGTGTCCGCGGTGCGGAGGGTCAAATGTGCCCCCAAAAACTCCGTACTTCATAGTTCGTCGCTGTACGAGAAGACAAAGTCACCGATCGTAACGTCATCGCCTTCTTCCGCCCCGAGTTCGCGAAGCCGTTCGATGACTCCGATGCGTTCCAGCCTTCGGTGAAGGTACCTGAGTGCCTCCTCGTTATCCAGCTGCGTCATCTCCACCATTCGGAGGACGCGCTTGCCGGTGACCTCAAACCCTTCGTCGGTGGCAAAGGCACTCCACTCGAGATCCGATCGTGTCGCCAGTTCCGGCGTGACCACCGGAATGCTGTCGATCGGCTCGGCGGCCTTCAACGTCTCCAGCATGAGGTCCATCAACCGTTCCACCCCGTCGCCGGTCGCCCCGCTGATCGCGATAACGGGATGCCCCAGCGATTCGAACGGCTCGCGCATCGCGTTCAGTCCGCCCGGAGGCAAAATGTCCAGCTTGTTGAGGGCGATGATCCGCGGCCGCGACCAGATGTCCTCGCGGTACAAGCGCAGTTCGTTCTCCACCAGATGGTAGTTCGCCATCGGGTCCGATTCGTCCATCGGATACACGTCCACCACGTGCACCAAGATTCGGCACCGTTCCACGTGCTTCAGAAACTGATGCCCCAAGCCCACGCCCTGGCTCGCGCCCGAAATCAGGCCCGGCATGTCGGCAACCACGAACGTTTCGTCCCGAAACTTCACTACCCCCAGGTTCGGAATGATGGTCGTAAACGGGTAATCGGCCACCTTCGGCCGGGCCGCCGACAGCCGCGAAATCAGCGTGCTCTTGCCCGCGTTGGGCAAGCCGACCAGCGCAACGTCGGCCAAGAGCTTCAGTTCCAGCTTCGCCAGCACCCGCTCTTGCGGCGCGCCTTTCTGCGCGAAGTTGGGAGCTTGGCGCACGGAGTTTGTGTAGTGCTGATTCCCCTTGCCGCCTTTGCCGCCTTTACACAGCACATACCGCATGCCGTGCGTCGCCATATCGACGAGCACATCTTCGGTCTCTTCGTCGGTCACGATCGTCCCGACCGGCACCTTTACTTCGACATCTTTCGCGTCGCGACCCCGTTTGTTGCCGACACCGTGCTCCCCCGATTCCGCGCTGACACGTTGCGCCAACTGCAGATCGTAGAGGGTGCGTCGGCCGCGGTCCGCGACGAGGATGATGCTGCCTCCGCGACCGCCGTCTGCTCCGTTCGGACCGCCCCGCGGCACGTGCTTCTCGCGGTGAAAACTGACCGCACCTGACCCGCCGCGGCCGGAGATGAATTCGACCTTGGCGTGATCAATAAACATCCGGATAGTGTACCGGTCGGCCCCCCGATAAGCTCTCCTATGAGCCTCAGTGCAGGTTCAAAAGGCGGCTATCGCGCAATCAGAACGCCGGCGACCAGAGATCGTCCTCGTCCAGTTCTGCCGCAAGTTCGCGTGGAACCGGACGTTCCACCGTGACCGGAACCTCGGGTGCTTCGGCCTTCTCGATGAGGTGCAACTCCTTCGCCCGATCCTCGGCCCCCGGCGACACGGGCCAAACCGTCCGATCCGCCCAGTAGCTTTCCAAGAACTCGCTCCAAACCCGTTCGTACACCGCAACCGTCTGGTCCGCGATTCCGCTCCAAGTGAAATCCTGCCGCAAACGGACGGATGCCGCCTGCCTCAATCGCGCCGTCCGCTCCGGATGCTGCAACACCGTCCGAATCGCCCACGCCAACGACGTCGGGTCGCTGGCGAAACTGGTGGTGCCGGTCACGTCGTGGTGCACGACTTCGCGCAGCCCGCCCGCGTCGCTGCTCACCACCGCCGCGCCCGCCGCCATCGCTTCGAGCGCCACGATGCCGAACGGCTCGTACAGCGAAGGGAACACCGCCACATCCGCACAGCGGTAAAGCTGGTGCAACGCGCGCCCGCTGAGAAACCCCGTGAAATGAACGTGCTCTTGCAGGCCGTTCCAATGCACGAACCCTTCAAACTTTTCGCGATTCCCGCCGCCCACGATGACAAATTTCGTGTTCGGCTCATCGGCCAACACCGCATTGACCGCGTTCAGCAACACCTGAATGCCTTTCTCGCGGACGAATCGCCCGACGTATATGACCATCCGCTGGTCATCTCGCACAAATTGCCGTCGGTACGCCAATCGCTCTTCATCTGACCACGGAAACTCGAAGCGGCTCGCATTCACCCCGTTGAAGATCACGTCCACTTTGTCGACCGGACAATCGAATGTCCGCTGGACCTCGCCCCGCATAAACTCGGAACACACGATCACCCGCCACGCTTCGTAGGTCAGCCAAAACTCCTGATCGTGGATGTACCGCGACACCGCGTTGTGAATCCCGCCGTGCCGCCCGTGCTCCGTCGCATGAATGGTTGCGACCATCGGCAAGTTGTATTCGTACTTCAGCGTCCGGGCCGAATCAAGCGAGAGCCAGTCATGCGCATGGAACAGCGTCGGGGCCCCGCCGGGTCGCCAATCCTCCAGCAACTTTCGCACCCGCCGCTCGGTGGCCACGTTCAGCAACTGAATCTCGTGCAAAAAGTCGTTCGGCTTGGCCGGAAGCGTCACGCGGTGCACATGAACGCCGCTGGATTCAACCTCTTCCGCCGGGGCCTGAGGCGTCTCCTTGGTCACGACGTGAACCTCAATGCCCTTCTTCACCAGCTCTTGCGACAGCTCGTAAACATGCGGGCTGATGCCCCCCACAATTCGGGGCGGATACTCCCAAGACAGCATCATCACGCGCATCGGTGACCGCATTATGCGCCGACTTCGGGCGATTCCGACATGGGGTCGCCGTCAATGTTTGGACGTTGCAGCGCCAGCCAGGCGCGCAGCAGTTCGAGACCAAAGAAAAACACCTGGGCCGAGTAGTAAATCCACAGCAGCAGCACGATCAACGCGCCCGCGCTCCCGTACGCGCGCGTCACCGGAATCAACTCGAAGTACCGTCCGGCGAGGTTTCGGCACAGCCACACCCCGATCGCGGTCAGGATCGCCGACGGCCAAACGTCACGCCAGGAGACGCCCACCGGCACCAGCGTCCGAAAGAAGATCGCCAGGATCAAAATAAGATAAATCAGCAGGCCAACTTGCGAGAGGGCCCCCGCCCAGACCGAGGGCAATCGCGCCGCGCCGTACGTGATGAGTGAATCCGTCAGCAGCCAAATGAGCGCCATCCCGCCGTACATCGCCACGCTCACAAACGCGCGCAACCGCATCCACAGCCAGCTCTGCACCACGTGCCCCGGCGGACGGTAGTCGAATACGGTGTTGACCCCATCTTGCAACGCCGCGAACAGGTTCGACGCGCCGAAGAAGGCAATGCCCAGCGAGAGCAATGTCGCCACCAACCCGTTTTCGGGACGGCGCGACGACGCGATGACTTCCGCCACGTACTCCGCCGGCGCGCTACCAACCGCCTGCCGAATCTGGTCAATGAGCGGCCGCGTCGCGTCATCCTGACCGAACAACCGGGCCGTCACGTACACCCCGATCACTAAGCTCGGCGCAATGGAAAGGGCCGCGAAGAAGCTGAACGCCCCCGCCAACCGCGGCAGATTGTGCCGACCGGCCCCCTGACCGGCTTCCCACAGCCAACGCCACAACCAACGTAACGTTTCCATCCGCGACGAACCTGCCGCGACTCCCGGCTCGCGACTCCCGTCGTAGTATGGACGGACCCCATGCCGTCACCGGACCTGTTGACCCTCACCGAGCGCGGACTGTACTGTCCGGCCGCCGATGTCTACATCGACCCGTGGCGTGCCGTGGACCGCGCGATCATCACCCACGCTCATTCCGACCACGCGCGGTGGGGAAGTCGGCACTACCTGTGCGCCGCGCCGGGCGTCGAGGTTTTGCGCCTACGGCTGGCCGGAGCCAACGTGCACGGAATCGACTACGGCGAGGTCGCGACCGTCAACGGGGTGCGGATCACCCTCCATCCCGCGGGACACATCCTCGGCTCCGCCCAGGTCCGGCTGGAGCATCGCGGCGAGGTCGCGGTGGTCAGCGGCGACTACAAGACCGCCCCCGATACGACCTGCGCGACGTTCGAACCCGTGCCCTGCCACACCTTCGTCACCGAGTCCACCTTTGGACTGCCGATCTACCGGTGGCGTCCCGACGCCGAAATCTTCGCCGAGATCAACGACTGGTGGGCCGAAAATCAACGGCTCGGCGTCGCGTCGCTGCTGATGGGATACGCGCTCGGCAAGGCCCAGCGCGCCTTGTCCGGTCTCAATCCCGAACTGGGGCCGATCGTGCTCCACGGTTCGATGACGTCGCTCACCGAGGCGTACCGTCACGCCGGCATCGCGCTGCCCCCCACCCGCACGGTGTCCGAGATGCCGCGCGATACGGACTGGAGCCAAGTGCTTATCCTCGCGCCGCCCAGTGCCCAGGGGACGCCCTGGACTCGGCGCTTTGGCGACCACCGCACGGCCTTCATGTCCGGATGGATGGCGATTCGGGGCACGCGCCGCCGACGCGCGATCGACCGCGGATTCGTGCTGAGCGACCACGTCGATTGGCCTTCGCTGATGACCGCGATCGACGCCACCGGGGCCGAGACCGTCTGGGTGACGCACGGCTACAGCAACGTCGTCGTCCGCCACCTTCGCGATCAGGGCCGCGATGCCCACGTGCTCGAAACCCAGTTCGAAGGCGAATCTGGCCAGGATGACCCGGAAGCATCGGAGGCGGTATCCGAATGAAGGCCTTCGCCGAACTCTACGCCCGCTTGGATGCCAGCAACAAGACGTCCGATAAAGTCGCCGCCCTCACGGATTACTTTCGATCGGCCCCTGCCGAAGACGCGGTTTGGGCCCTCGCCGTGCTGACCGGACGCCGCCCGAAGCGACCCTTCGCCAGCACCAAGCTCCAGCTGTGGGCCGCCGAACTCGCCGAGATTCCGCCCTGGCTTTTTACCGAGTGCTACGACGCGGTGGGCGACCTCGCGGAAACGATCGCCTTGCTGCTGCCGGGACGCACCGGTGATGACACCCCTCCCGGGCTCGGCCACGTCGTGGAATCCGTGCTGATGCCGCTGGCCGACGCGGAAGAATCCACCCAGCGGGCGGTAGTGACGCAGACATGGCTACGCCTGACCACCGCCGAGCGCTTCGTCTTCAACAAGCTCATCACCGGTGGCTTCCGCGTCGGGGTCTCAAAGGAGCTGGTCGTTCGCGGTCTTGCCGCCGCGCTCGGGCAACCTCAGGCGGTCATTGCGCATCGGCTCATGGGCGACTGGGTGCCATCCGCCGCGTTCTTTCATTCGCTTGCCGCTCCCAACGACGCGGTCGATCACTCGCGTCCGTACCCCTTTTGCCTTGCGCACCCAATTGAGGGCCCGGTCGAGTCGCTTGGGCTACCGCATGACTGGATGGCGGATTGGAAGTGGGACGGCATCCGCGCGCAAGTCATCCACCGCGCCGGCGAAATGTTCGTCTGGTCGCGCGGCGAAGAGCTGATTACCGATCGCTTCCCGGAAATTCGCGATCTTGCCCAAGCGTTGCCGCCCGGCACCGTCCTCGACGGCGAGATCCTTGTCATCCGTGACGGCCAAGTCCAGCCGTTCGCCGAACTTCAGCGACGAATCGGGCGCAAAACCGTCACCAGAAAGCTGCTCCAGGAGTTGCCGGTCGGGCTGATCGCCTTCGATCTCATCGAGTTCGGCGGGGAAGACCAGCGCTCGACGCCACTCCGCGATCGCCGGGCACGTCTCGCCGAAATCGCCATGTGCACGCCGGGCATCCCGCACTTGCTCGTCGCAGAAGACCTACTCGCGAACGCAGACACCTGGGAAACGTTGTCGATCCGTTACGCCGAGGCCCGTGACCGGGGCGTTGAGGGCGTGATGCTCAAGCGGGCTGATTCCGCGTACGAGGGCGGCCGTCGCAAGGGCATCTGGTGGAAGTGGAAGGTCGCGCCGATGACGATTGACGCGGTGGTGGTGTACGCCCAGCGGGGAAGCGGTCGGCGCGCCAGCCTGTACTCCGACTACACGTTCGCGGTTTGGAACGACGCGGGTGAACTCGTGCCGTTCGCCAAGGCGTACAGCGGTCTCAGCGACGAGGAGATGCGACGGGTAGACGCCGTGGTGCGGCGAACGACCCTCGAAAAGTTCGGACCGGTGCGAACCGTTCGGCCGGAAATGGTGATGGAACTCGCCTTCGAGGGCATCCAACGTTCCTCTCGGCACAAGAGCGGAGTCGCGGTGCGTTTTCCCCGAATCTTGCGTTGGCGAACCGACAAGCGGCCCGAAGACGCGAATCGGCTGGCGGACGTGCTGGCGTTGCTCGACCAGATTACGCTGGGTCCGGTTCGGGCAATAGACCCGGAATCAGATGAACCGTGATCGTCTCGGTATCGAAGTTGACTTCGCGCACGAATTCGTCCACAAACGGAATAAGCACATCGCCGATGACCAGAATGTCGTGGGCCGGCGATTCCATGATTTCGTCCACCGTCCCGAGCACCTGACCCGTCTCGGTCACGACCTTGAGATCAATCAGGTCTTCCAGCAGAAATTCGTCGTCCTCAAGTTCGGGCTCGAACTGCTCGGTGGCTTCCAGATACTCCCACTGCACGGCTTCCGCGGCCGTCATGCTTTCGATTCCGGAC
This sequence comes from Fimbriimonadaceae bacterium, assembly GCA_033763535.1. Taxonomy (GTDB): domain Bacteria; phylum Armatimonadota; class Fimbriimonadia; order Fimbriimonadales; family Fimbriimonadaceae; genus Fimbriimonas. The sequence continues at coordinate 15,291 of JANRKI010000099.1, forward strand.
AGCTTGATGAGCGGCCGACCTTTGTGCAACGAAAACGCCTCCACCGTGACCCAGTCACCGCGGAGGCGTAAACGAGAACCGACTTTGAACCGCTCGAGGAATTCCGTGAGCGGCTGAACCTTGACGTAACCCTTCAGGCCATGCGCGCCGACAATCTGTCCGATCCGCATGCCGGTGACGAGTTAGGCTTCGGTAACGACTTTGACGTAGGCGCGCTCTTTCGACTTGCTCGCCACCGCCGAAACGATGAACCGGATGGCGTTGATCACTCGGCCGCTCTTGCCGATGATCTTGCCGACGTCTTCCTTTTCGACCGCGACGTGGAACGTGCGGGTGCCCATGTCGAACTCTTCTTCGATCGTCACCTTTTCGGGCGAATCGACGACGCCTTTCACAAGGGCTTCAACGAGGGGGGCGTAGCTCATGCGGTCTCCGTGGTTTCGGTCGGGGCCGTCGCTTCCGGTTCCGTTGGAGCGGTTTCGGCGGCGGCTTCCGGAGCGGCGTCCGCGGCGGCTTCCGTCTCGATTTCGGATTCGACCTCTTCCACGGCCGGCATCGCGGCGGCGGTCGCCGGAGTGCGCTTGTCGAGGAACGAGTACTTCTTCGCTTGCGACGGGCGTTCTTCGAGGTACTTCGGCAACACGCCGAGCTTATTCAAAATGTACGCGGCGGTTTCGGTCGGTTGCGCACCGTGGCGAAGCCAGTGGAGGGCGCGTTCTTCTTTGACTTCCAATCGCTTCGGCTGAGCGACCGGATCGTAAATGCCGATCGTCTCGACGAACTTGCCGTTGCGGCCCGTGTTTGCCTCGGCCACCACAATGCGATAAAACGGGCGGTGCTTCTGCCCGAGTCTGCGAAGTCGAATCTTTACCATGCTTGTTCAGTTCTCGTGTTAGCGTCGCCGCGACCCGCCGAGCTTCGTCATGCGGTGCTGCATTTGAGAAAGCTGCTTCATGCTGCGTCGGCTTTGGTAGAACTGCTTGAGCAGGTGGTTGACTTCCTCAACCGTCGTACCGGAGCCGCGGGCAATGCGTTTTCTCCGCGAACCATTAATTATATCCGGATTCGCACGCTCCTGTGCCGTCATGCTCTGGATGATCGCCTCGATCCGCTTCGTGTCCGCGTTGCCGACCTGCTCCAGCGCCTCCTCCGGAATCTGCGCCCCTAGGCCGGGAATCATCTTCAGCAGGTTCTTCATCGGCCCCATCTTCTTCATCATGCGGAAGGTGTTCAGCATGTCGTTGAAGTCGAACTGGCCCTTGACCAGCTTGTCTTCCACAAACGACATGTCCTCACCGGCGAAGGCTTGCTCCGCCTTTTCGATGATTCCGAGCACGTCGCCCATCCCGATGATCCGCTCGGCGACCCGCACCGGCTGAAACACGTCGAGCGCCTCGACCTGTTCGCCCACCCCCACGAATCTGACCGGAACTCCGGTGGCCGACCGCACGGAAAGGATCGCACCGCCGCGCGTGTCCCCGTCCAGCTTCGAAAAGATGACGCCGGTGAGCGGCACGCGCGATTGAAACGCCTGGGCAACGTTCACCGATTCTTGCCCGGTGGTCGAGTCGAGCACCAAAAGCACCTCGTGCGGGGAAGTGACCCGGTGGATCTCCTCCAGTTCTGCCATCAACGTGTCATCCACCACCGTCCGCCCGGCCGTATCGACGATGAGCACGTCCCGCAGGAGGTACTTCGCTCGCTCCAAGGCCGCTTTCGCGATCGCGGGTGGCTGCGCGCCGTCGCGGTTGACAAAAACCGGAACGTCGACCGCTTCACCCAGCACCTCGAGCTGTTTGATCGCGGCCGGCCGCTGGATGTCGCACGCGGCGAGCATCGGTTTCTTGCCTTGTGCAATGAGGTACTTCGCCAACTTGGCCGTCGTCGTCGTTTTGCCCGAACCCTGTAAGCCGCACATCAGGATGACGGTCGGCGGCTGACTGCCGTAGTTGAACCGCGTCGCGTCGGTCCCGAGCATCTCGACCAGCTCGTCGCGCACGATCTTGATGATCGTCTGGTCAGGCGTCAGCGACGCAAACACGGCCTCACCGACCGCCTTTTCCTTGACCCGCGCCATGAACTCCTTGGCGACCTTGAAGTTGACGTCGGCCTCCAACAGGGCAACACGGATTTCGCGGAGCACCGCGCTGACGTCGTCCTCCGACAGGCGGCCTTTGTTGCGCAACCCGTTGAAAATCCCGGCAAGGCGACGGGTCAAGTTATCGAGCATGAACAGCTCAGTTTACTGGGTTAAAACTCTTCACCCCAACAACGGGCCGAACGAGGATCAAGAGCTCGCGCCTGGATTTCGCCGACGCGGGCGTGGATGCTCGACATGAATCGGCTTGAAAACCCACCCTTTCACTGCGCTTCCGATGAAACCACCGGACCACGACCGGCGTTAACCTTGCACGTTCCGTGTGATGCTGACCAATCAACATCGCGAGGGAAGCAAGAGTAAAGTTTTGCAAAACCTTAACAATCCTTAACCAATCCTTAACGCACGTCACGGTAGCGTTATCGAGTGATTTCGATCCGCACGGGCATCTACGGGCTCGCCGCTATCGCCTGCGGAATTTTAGCGATCAGCGCAAGTCTCGATACCGAGGTTCTTGTCGGTTGGTTGCGAATCGCCTTTCTGCTCGCCGCCGTTGCGACAACCAGTCATGGCATCGAAACTCAATTGAAAATCGAGGGTGCGCCATTGATGCTCATTGCCGTGATGATGGGGCTCGTTGGGGCATCCGGAGCCGGAATGCAACCCTACGTCAAAATACGACCGACTCCCATTCCACAAGGCGTGGTGATCGTTGCCGCGTGTGTCCACCTGCTCTTGTCGATCGCACTCTATACGCGAGGTCCCCGACGTCTGCTCGAACCAATTTGCCTCGCCGTCGCGGTAACCCAACTCGCCTTCTTCTTCATCACGCGAGACCTCGGAACGGGCGGCCTGTTGTTCTGCTTTGCCAACCTTGTGATTTGGCATCATGCCCGAGACCTCACGCCGGCCATTGACGCGCGAACTCAGCCGCTCTTTATCGCCGTCGCCGCCGTGACCACCCTCACCATCGCGACCCTCGGGGCTCGCAAGATGAATCCGCATTTCATGTGGCCCCTCAAGGGCAGGCAGGTTTTCAACCTGCCGACCGCGCGAACCGCTTCGATGATCATCGTTACCGGACCGGGTTGCGAAGCATGCGAGCTCGCGCGTTCGGACCTTCGGGCCGCCGGACTGGAAGTTCGCGAAATACCGGTCGAAGGCTTCCGCGCTTCGGAGATCGACCATCCCGAAGCGCAACTGATGTTTCCGTCTGTCATCGTCGTCTCGTCGCGAGGCCTAGTCACCGGTGAAATCCGCGGGTGGCCGAATGATGATGCCGCGCGTCGCCGCGCAATTCAGGAACTCAAGACCGGTCTCAATGAAGAGAAAAACCGTGCTCAATCCCAAGCTCAGCCTGACATTGCAACGATGCGTTTTCGAGAAGTAACCCGTCAATGACCAATCCCACCCCTTCCCGGCAACGCGCTTTATCGTTAGTTGAAATGCTCGTGGTCATCGCCGTCATCGTGATCGTCGGTGCCATTGCGTCGACGGTTTACGTCAACGCGGTAAGGGAAGGGGCGAAAGGCGCGAGAACGAGCGATCTTCGGCAACTTGCGCTCGCCGTTCAGCTGTACGCA
>JANRKI010000100.1:0-9329 GCA_033763535.1 Fimbriimonadaceae bacterium
CTGGGGCGGGCTTCCAAACAATTTTCTCAAAAAAGTTTGGAAAACTCCTTCCCATTCGGGCGAAACCGTGTTACAGTGCCTCCAAACAATTTTGGGAGGGCCCCCGATGGAGAAACGACTTTTCAAAAAACCGTCCATTCGCGACGTCGCGAAGCGCGCCGAAGTCTCGGCGACGACGGTATCGCACGTCGTCAGCGGCACCCCCGGGTACTCGGCCGAGACGATCAAGCGGGTGCGGGAGGCGATTGCCGCGCTCAACTACGTGCCGTCGTACGCCGCGAACGCCTTGCGCCAGCGCGCCACCCGAACCATCGGCGTGTGCGCCACGGATCCTTTCGTGGCGAAGGGTCGCGATTCCGGATCGTTTTCCGACCGCTTGTGGGCCGGCATTCTGGCGGAAGCCGATGCGAACCGGTACAAGGTGATGCACTTCCCCGAGTCGATTCGCGCCTCGGAGGACACGGGCGAGTTTTTGAACGGTCAGATCGACGGGCTCATCATGTGCGCCAATCGGTACGACCGGCGGCCGGAAACGTTGGCGAGGGCCGGACTTCCGGTCGTGATGGTGGCGCGCAAGTACGACATTCCGGACGGCGTGGCGACGGTGGCGATCGAAGAGTCGCAAGTCATTTTGGCCGCGCTGCAGCATCTCGAATCGCTCGGCCACCGGGAGATCGCGTACGTGGCGGGTCCGGCGTACGATACCGAGGACACCGAGGAACCGCCGAAATCTTACGACGACGTGGCCCGGGCGCGGCTCGAGACCTACCTGGAATGGTGCGCGACCCGCGGATACGCGCCGCGCTACTTCGTCAGCCGCGGCTGGGAGCCAGAGTCGCTGACCGACACCATCCGCGCCTGGCACGCCGATCCGCCGTTGACCGCCGTGCTCGGTGCTTCGGACACATTTGCCCGCGAAGTGCTTTCGGCCGCGAAGGAACTCGGAATCGCAGTACCGGGCGATCTGAGCGTGATCGGGATTGATAACGATCAGGACGCGGCGCTGTCCGATCCTCCGCTGACGACGCTCGAAGTTCCGATTTACGATGTCGGCCGTCAGGCCGTACGCGCATTGCTTGGCCTGCTGGCAGGCGATGCGCTACCGACTTCTCACCCTCATCATTTGGCCCCGGTCTTGGTTTCTCGCCGTTCGACCGGCCCTTGTCCCCGCAATCCTTAACCGAAATTGGAGTCTGCAATGACGCAACGTACCCCTCAACAACTCGCCCCCACGCTCAAGGCCTTCACGCTCATCGAGCTGTTGGTGGTCATCGCCATCATCGCCATTCTCGCGGCGATTCTCTTCCCCGTTTTCGCCCAGGCGAAGCTCGCCGCCAAGAAGACGGCCGACCTCAGCTCGATCAAGCAGCTCGGGACTGCGACCACGATCTACCTCAGCGACTCGGACGACGTGTTCCCGATGCACTCGTTTTGGGAAGACGGCTGGGCCACGGCGCCGGGCAAGCTGAACTACTGGCCGGGACGCATCTTCCCGTACATGAAGACGTTTGACCTGCTGAGCGCGTCGGTCGACTCGAAGCGGGCGGCGAACTCGGGCAATACCGGCTTCGCGATCTCGTACGCGTCGAACTCGGTGAACGTGGTGAGCCGCCCGAACGGCCAGTTCGACTGGGGTCCCCAGCGCGGTCCGATCGCGGCGTTCAACTCCGGTTGGCGCGTCACCACGGCGATGTCGGCCACCGCGATTACGCAACCGTCGGGCACCGTGCTCTACGCGCCGCAACTCAACCTGGATACCGCGTGGCACTGGGCGGGCGGCAACACCATGCAGTTTCCGATGATGTCGATTCTCGACGCGTCGAAGACGATGGTGACGACCTGTTGCGGCAACGAGGGCGTTTCTATCGGTCCGGATGGCAGCCGCCCGGATACGCCGGCGCTTCGACGCATCATGCAGGGCATCAACGGCGGGGTTTCGGCACCGTACAGCGGCCGCGCGAACTTCGTGTTTACGGATAGCAGCGCGCGATCGATCACCCCGGGTCAGTCGAATCCGGACGGCGAGAACCGCCCGCTGGACAACATGTGGGACGGTCTGCGCTGAGATGAATCGGCTCTTGCCCTGCTTCGTGATGCTCGCCGCCCTAGCGCTGGCGGGTTGCGACGGTTCGGAGAAGCCCATGTCGAAGGACGAGGCGAAGGACAAAATCTTTGCCCCGACGGACCTGGACAAAATGACTCCGGAAATGCGCGCGAAGGTCCCGGCCAATGGCATGGGTCCGGCCGGGTCATCCGGCGGGGGCGGGAGCGCGACACCACCGGCGAATTTGCCCGGAGCGAACCCGCCTCCGGGCGCAACGCCTCCCACGGGCGCGACCCGGTAAACGACTTCGCACGGCGTGATGAACGCACGCTTCTTGACGAGCTTGCCACTTCCCCGCTTCGGCGGCGGAGGTGGCACTTTTTGGTCCCGGACTTCCCATGATCGCGATCCTTCCCGTTTTGCTTCCCGCCGTTACGGGCGCGCAGATTGACGAATCGCGCGTGCACGCCACCATCGAGGTTTCGCCGAAGCCCGGCGACCTGCGGCGCGGCCTCACCGCGGCGCGCGCCAATCTCGAGCGTGGCGTCGCCACCCGCGTCGTGTTTTCGGCCGGTACGTACCGAGAATCGGTGCTGGACCTGCGTTGGGACACGGGCCCGGTGCGCGACACCCCGCTGATTCTTGAAGGTCGGGGCCGCGTCGTGCTGTCGGGCAGCGACGAGATTCCAATGGCGCAGTGGCGGCGCGAGGGCGACTGTCTCGTGCGCGATTGGCCTCACCGATGGGGCAACTTTGCCTACAGTTGGGGACCGAAGGGGCAGATCGGCCACCGGAGCGAGATGCTTTTTGTGGACGGCAAACCCGCCTATCCGCGAATTCTGGAGCAGTACCGCGTGACGGGCGTCGAACAGAATCCGGACGTTAACCAGCAGGTGCGGTACGAGTACGAGCGCACTCACGACCCGAAAACCCATTTGCAACCCGGCGAGTTCGGGGTGATCGAAGGTCGCGAGCAGCCCGCCGCCATCTGGTATCGGCTACGGCCGGGCGAGGGCGAACGCGCGCTGCAGTTGGAGGTTTCGACCCGCCGCCAACTCCTCGACCTCGCCGGGAAGCATCGGCTGGTGGTGCGGAACCTGACGTTTACCCACGTGGCAAACGACGACCGCGACTTCGGCAACCTCACCCCGCTCACGCTGACCCGGTCTGGGGTCGCGCGGCCCGAGCATGTGCTCATCGACCGGTGTCGGTTCGATTGGAACGCTACTACGGGGTTCAAAATGGCGGGACGGCACTGGACGATTCGGGACAGTACGTTCAACCACAACGGCTACAGCGGAATCTCGGGCGACGCGACCGAGAACGCGCTGTGGCAACGGAATTTCACCAACTTCAACGTTTGGCGCGCGTGGCGGGCGGGCGAGCTCGGCTACTTTACGGGCGGATTCAAGCTTCATGAACTGGATGGCCAGCGCATCGAGGGCCATACCGCGATCGGCAACTGCACGATGGGCGCCTGGTGGGATGTCCACTGCCGCCACGTCGCGGTACGGGATTTGGTCGCGATCGGGAACGCCTGTAACGTGCAGTTTGAGCTGAGCGGCGGTCCGCTCCTCGGCGAGCGGTGGCTGGTTGCGGGCGGAAAATCGGGCGACGGGCAGGTGCGATTTTGGGAGGCGGGACCGACCACGTTGCGGCGCGTGATCTTGGCGTCAAATCACCCCGGATCGGGCAACACCGTGCTGTACGGTTACCGTTGGTTCGGGCGAAACGATCCGCACAGTCGCATGCGCGAACTTGTGCCAGGCGATAACCGGGTGGAGCGTAGCGTGCTTTGGGCGGGCGAACACGTTCCGCACTACGCGATGATTGACGACATCCGCGAACCGGCGATTCGGGCCGCCGCGCCGATGCCGTACACCGGCGTGGGCAACACGTTCTGGCATCCCAAGCACGCCGACTTGCCGCGTCGCTGGATTCGGGACGAAGCGAGGAAGGATCAGTTTGGCGAGCGCGCGCTGCGAGAAGGAGCGTTCTTGGCGTCGGCGCAGTATCGGGAAACCGGGGCGGTTCGCCAAGACCCGCAGTTTGAGGACCCGGACCGGTACGACTATCGGTTTAAGGTCGGGAGTCCGCTCTACGGCGAGCGCGGAGAGTACCTGCAGTTTCGGCTGTTGCCTAAGGCTCGGCAGGAGTGGGAAGCGTTTACGGCGTGGTCGCGCTACTTGCCGGAGGTATGGAACGAACCGACCGGGGATTAGGGCCCTTACCGGTTTTGGTTCGGCGCTTTTCTGAGGGAGAAGGGGTTGGGGATGAGGGCCGGTGGGGCGGGCGGCACCCCCGAAACCCGCACCTTTCGCAGGTAAGATGCCTGCGCCACGACCTTGAGGCAAATACCGAATTTCATCTAATCCGTTCAATCTGCCCACGGTACTCTTTTCCTTTGTAGGTGTACGTGAGTTCAACGTGCTCGGGATACCGGTCAAACGCTTGAATCAGACCATGGAGGTAGTCCACGTCCTGATATCGGTTTTCCAACGGCCAATCATTGAGGGCCGTGATCAGCAGGTGTTCAGGGTCCGGCTCACCGTCCACCCCTTCAACCTTCAAATTAGAAAAGAACCCTTTACCTGCGACAAGCTTCGCTCCTTTCTTCTCGAATCGAAGCGGGATACCCAGCGACATGGAGATTCCCCTATCGGTCAGCGACCAGCTCGGGTCCCACGTCACCACGACGCTTGAGCCATTTAACGTCACGGTATCCCACAATGCGAAGTTCGGATGCATGCCGAGACCAGCGGCAACACCAGCCGGTTTAACGCGGAGGAGGAGACTCCGCTCTTCGGTATCAACGGCGATCAAAGCGACACCATATCGACGCTTATCGTCCGTCCCGGCCGAAACCGCTTTGCCCTGCATCAGCTCCTCCGGCCATAAACCCGCCGTGGCAAACGCATAACGGCGATCACCGATTTGGATCAATCTGCGCCCACCGTCATCGTGCAGCGTAAACCTACTAGATTTCCAGCCAGGAGGCAAGTTTCTCACCTCCCAAGAAATCTTGAGAGACCCGGCTTCAATTTGAAGTGGTTTTCGACGCACATATGCGCTTCCAAATCGTGTTACTTCTCCTGTTTCCGCACTGCCGGGATTCCGTGCCAAGAATTCTTCCAGCGTCTTGCATCCGGTGTAGGCTTGCCAAAACGGGATCGTAAACAGATCGCGCTTTACGAGTGTCTGCTCATTCAGAAATCGGAATACCGCATAAACCGACTGGCTTGACTCAGGACTTTCGATCTCAACCCACATCCCGTCTGACGACGGACCGTAGGCTTTAATTCCCTGGGGTAGCTGCGATGCTGAACTCGCGATAATGGCGAAAGCGTAAACTCCGATCATGATCATCTCTGGAACTTAATACTTATGCCCGCCTTAAAGGAATACTCACTCTTGTATGGTTGCGGTAACTTAGCACCCTTAATTGTAATGCCCGGTTCGGCCCACAAATTGAAGTTCCCGCGAAACTTAGTTTCAACGAGAAGGATAGTTCGATTCCCCCGAAGGTTTTTTCCGTTTAAGCCCGATGTGCTTCCTTTACCCGAGCTTCCTGGCTCCTCATTTCGCAGGGGCATGTACCACCAGTTATCGCGGTTGAGCGGCGGATACGGATGAAACGTCAATCCCCTGGGCATGTTGAGCAGAATATACCATGTGTGAAACCCATTAGGATCCACTGCCGCCAGCGGATTGTTCCAGCAGTACGTGTACCAATTACGACCATCCTTGATCGGGTCGCGGATGAGGAACCGACCCGTCGAAGGGTCGGAGTATTGATGACCGAGCAGCTGGAATTCGAAGCATTGAGCTGGACACTCGAAAAACTATTTCTTTTCAGCTTGATCGCCTGAGGATTGCCTCAAAGCAGGAGATTGGACAAAATCCTCGATCTTCATCAGCGTTAGCTCCGCCGTGCAGGGGCTCCGATACGCCCCGGCCACTGTAATCGATTCCTTACGATGCAGGATTACGCAACACTTACTTACGGGATCGCCTTGAAACACTGCAACGCATTCGTGAAATAGCTCCGACTTTGATCTTACGTCAGTACAGCTTAATCGAGATAACGACCGCGTGGTGAACCTTGCAAGTTCCGCTTCAAAACGGGTCCGCGGTCCGCTCCGCGCAACATCGCCAATGGCTCGCTTTGCATCCTGAAGTTGCGCGTGCGGAGTAGTGTCCCTAATAATCCATAGAAACAAGGCCCCAGCAAAAATGTAGAACAGGAAGTGTATCTCCCTTTTTAGCTCCAATCGTTTCATCGAGGTCCGACCAGCCCATAATGCTGATAGATTGCCCGCTCTAATCCTCGCTCAAGGTCCTTCACTGGCCGAACAATGGGCTCCACAATAGGTGTCGGGTCGATACTAGGATAGGGAGTAACTTCCGTGGCCTGACTCCACTCGCGGACAACATATAGGTGCGGCGTGCTCGCTCCAGCGCCAATCGTCACTCCAGTGATACCCTGGTCATCACTTATTGACATTGCCAGGGATACCACGGTAAGGTTAAGTTGCACTTTAGTGGCCCAACTTGGTTTGCCGGGTTCTATCCCACCGCTCGACCAATCTAGTCCAATTCCAGCTCCAACGCCAGCACCAGGAATGCCCATGGCGGCACCAAGGCTAGATTGGAGTTGATAGCCTTTTGAACCAAGCAGAAGATTGCCCCCAATGTCGCCTCCAAACCCTATCGGCGACACTCCACTCGTGCCAACTCCCACCGTGACTGTAACGAGGCCGAGCGGATCCACCGCCGTTAGCGGATTGTTCCAGCAGTACGTGTACCAATTACGACCATCCTTGATCGGGTCACGGATGAGGAACCGACCCGTCGAAGGGTCGGAGTATTGATGACCGAGCGGTTGGAGACCCAAATTCTCGTCTACCTGGTAGCCCCAATTGCCCGCCGAGTCCAGCGGTCTGGACAAACGCTGTAAATCATCGTTTTCTTGCGCTAATTCCATGATTCAATCCTGCTGTCAGTGGAGCTAAATACACAAGTAGTGCGCTGAACTAGTCTTCGGAATTCACTTATCGTTGCTTCACCAGCGACACATCCTCGCTGCGGAAGTCATCGCGAGTCGTGCTTGCAGTCATTGCCGAAACGTACAAGTGCAGCTCCAGTCTTGCGACCGCAAGTCATCGCTCCACCTCAATATCGTAATCAGTATCTCTGTAGTTAACGACCACAGATATCTTTTTTGACCCACTCAGTAATTTATACAACTCTCTTACGAAATCCTGAGTACGAAACTGATCGGCAACATCAAGGCCTGCTATCCTCTTGATAAAGTAATCCTTTGCCTCGTCTGGTGATATCGGCTGATTCGTCTCAGGATTAACGCAGAAATTATCGTTTGCTTTATAACCTATGAATAGGCTAAGCGTTCGATTGTTGTATCGAACAGGAATTCCGAGTACAAGTGAGACCGCGCGATCGAAGGCCGACCACGAATTGTCCCAGTGCACAGTAACGTGATCGCCGTGAATTTCCATAGTATCCCAGCATGCGAAATGCGGACCGATCCCTTGAGTTGCTGAAGGTCCAAATCGAACTCTTTGCATGTAGATTGGTATCGGACCAAACTTATCCAAGTTAAGAAAGGCCGTCGCAAACTCCTTGTCAATCCCATCCGTTTTGTATCGGTCGCCGTTTCGAATCAGTTCGGCACTCCAAGGCCCAAAGCCAATACGTAACCTCTCGCGTCCAATGGTGACGTAGCTGTCTCCATCACCAGAACCAATGGGAAACCTCATCGACTCAAAACCATTGCGGTTTGCGGATGTCTTCTGAGCCAACTCGAGTCTGCTCTCTCGAAAATTGAATTTAATAGGCGTTGTTCGAAAGAAGTTTAGCCCGAGAATCGTCTTTCCGGTCGAAGCCACGACGGTGTCGGGATACCGTTTTTGGAACTCAGAAGGACTGTTGCATCCGCTTAGCGTGCGCCAAAATGGAGAGCTGAAGATCTCAGGGTCTAGGAGCGTCTCGTCTTTCACGAGTTGCGTGTACACCAAAGGCTGCGAACCATCCGGAAGGCGAAAAACGTGACCTCCGTCATGGGCTTGTTGGAACCCGTTGATAGGGATTGCGACTTGGTTTTTGCTCGCGACGAGATAGAGTACGGATAGTAACATCTTAAAACCTGAATTGAACCTTAAGCTCAGCCTTTTTGAGGTCCGGCCAAACGCCTTTAACCGTTGGCTTTGGTTCGATCCCGATGATAATCGAGAAGTTGCTTGTGAGCGTATACTCTGCCTGCAGCAGTCTGGCATTGCGCTTGAAATACGTTATCGGCGGCAACAAAAACCCTCCCCGACCGCCACGTCCGCCGCATCCGAAGCCGCCTAACCCATGTCCTGGAGCACCGTTTCCACCCCAACCGCCGCCAAAACCAGAGTTAGTTCCATCGTATGTGACACCGAGACCTGCAAGATCACCGAGGGAGCCGACTCCATTTCCGCCGCCAGAGTTCAGACCGGAGCCAAAGCCCAATCCGAGACTACCGCCCAAACTGGTGCCAAATCCGCGACCGCAGCCACAACCGCCCGCCGGAAAAACAAGGGTTCCATCAGGTCGAATAAAGAAGGACTGTGATCCAGGGCTTGCACCGAACCCCCCGTAAACTTGCAACCCCTCCGGATCCACCGCCGTCAGCGGATTATTCTCGCAGTACGTGTACCAGTTCCGACCGTCCTTGATCGGGTCTCGGGTCAGGAACCGACCCGTCGAAGGATCGTAGTACCGGTGACCCAAAAGCTGGAGTCCGGAATCCCCGTCTTCCTGGTAGCCCCAGTTCCCCGCAAAGCCGAACGGACCGGTCCAAGTCCCCGAAACCGCCGCAACGTTCCCGAACGCATCGTACTGCCGCGATGCCGATGAACCCTGGCTGGCACTCGTCTGCCGCGTCACCGAACCCATCCGGTCCGGGTGAGTGAACCGACTCGTCGTGCCTCGTCGCTCCGAAATACCCGGCGTGAACTTCGCCGCGCCGTCATCCAGCACCGGAGCCGTCACGGAGTCACCATCGCGCTTGTACGTGGCCGTACCCGCCGAGTCCACCTTCCCTACCCGCGTGTCAAGACCGTTGTAGGTAAACGTGTTTGTTGCCGTCGAGGGGTACGTAATCTGCGTCAGCTTGTCCGCATCACCTGCGGAGTCGCGCTCGAAACGGCTACGAAGTCGTGGCTTCAACTGAATGGTTCCTCTGCCGCAACATCGCGACGATCGCAATGGCCAAGAACGCGTTCCATCGCGGTGATGGGCG
>JANRKI010000101.1:0-4210 GCA_033763535.1 Fimbriimonadaceae bacterium
GAGCAGTCCCTCGAAACCATTGTTGATGCCGTAGGTCTCCCAGCCGAGCCGGGAGGCGGACTTGACGACGGCGCGGATGACGGCGTTGAGGCCGGGGCAGTCGCCCCCGCCGGTGAGAATCCCGATCCGAGTCTGCGACATAACCGAATGATAAGCTGGCCGAATGGCGGCATCAAGCCGTTGCTCAAGTGCCTCGTCCCCAGCATCAAGGGGGAGCTTCCCCGCCGGCGCCGGCGGACGGAGATGAAATTGGTGGTTGACCGGCCGAAAGGTGCGTTTGGGTAGTTTTGGGTGAAAGGAGAGGCGAGCGCGGTCGCGCCCGCCACTGTGCAACGCAATCATGAACGAGGTTACCTGGTCAGCTGCCTTGGAGTATGTTCGCCGAGCTTCCGGCGTTCGAGTGTTCCTCACTGTGGTGGGAATGGTGATTCTCCGCTGCTCGGCCGAGGGTGCCGCGCCAACGAACATCGCGCTTTCGCAGTTAGCGGTGAATCAGTCGGTCGCGACCAGTGGCGCGCTTGTCGGCACGCTCAGCACAACGGATCCCGACCCCGGGGATAGCCACACCTACGCCCTCGTTGGGGGCGCCGACTCCACGCACAACACGCGCTTCGCCATCGTCGGGAACGCGCTCAACGTGGGGGCGAGCGCGCTGGCGCCGGGCAACTACTCGATTCGGGTGCGTTCGACGGACTCGACGGCCGCTTCGTTTGAGAAGGCGTTCGCGATCAACGTGGTCGACAACGTCGCGCCCTCGGTGACGGGCGTTGTGGTACCGGCGGCCGGCACCTATCCGGTAGGAGCGAACCTCGACTTCACGGTGTTCTTCTCGGAACCGGTGTCGGTTATGGGAGGCGCGCCCCGAATCCCGCTAACGCTCGACACCGGTGGCGCGGTTTTCCTGACCTACGTTTCGGGAACAGGCACCGTCGCCCTTACTTTTCGGTACACGGTGCAGGCGGGCAACGCCGACGCCAACGGCGTCGCCCTTGGGGCTGCGATCGACCCCAATGGCGCCGCGATTGTTGACGTCGTGGGTAACTCGGCATCGCCTACGCTTTCGGGGGTGCCGTCCTCGGCTCTCGTGCTCGTCGATGGAACCCCGTTTGCGGTGACGAGCGTCCTCGTGCCGGCCAATGCGACCTATCCGATCGGATCCACGCTGGAGTTTCGGGTCCGAGTGAACAAGACGGCGTTTGTCACGCTAGGCACCGGCGTACCGCGCATTCCGGTGGTGGTGGACAGCGGCGGCGCTCGGTTCGCCGAGTACGTCTCGGGTACCGGAAGCACGGAACTGACGTTTTCGTTCGCCGTGACCGTTGGCCAAGTCGACGCGACTGGTATCGCCCTCGGCGCAGCGATCGAGCTGAACGGCTCACAGATTCGCGACATCCCTGGCAACCCACTCACATTGGCGCTCAACGGCGTTCCTCCAACCACCGGAATTCGGATCGACGGCGCGCGACCGGAGGTGATGGCAATAAACCGTGCCGACGGTAGTCCCACGGCGCAGAAACAGGTCACGTACACGGTTGTATTCACCGAGCCTGTTACGGGTGTCGATCCTTCGGACTTCACGCTGGCGAAAACCTCCACCGCAGCGGGCTCGATTGACTCGGTCAGCCAGACGGGGCCGGGCGCTTATGAGGTCAAGGTGGGCAGTGTCGGGGGCGACGGTACGCTGACGCTTACGCTCAACTCTTCCGGCACCGCGATCGCCGATGACGTGGGCAACCCGTTGATCGCCGGCTTCAGCGGTCAGGCGTATGTTGTCGACAACACCGCTCCGACGATCGCACTGGGGGCGCCGAGTGTGCCAGACGCCTCCTCGGGTCCGGTCCTCTTCTCCGTAACGTATGGAGGTGCAGACACGGTCTCGTTGGCCGCCACGGACATCTCACTGGAGGCGACGGGTACGGCGGCTGGCGCGGTATCCATCGCGATTGTCGACGCGGCTACCTGGACCATCAGCCTTTCCGGCATCACCGGGGCCGGGACGCTCGCGATTCGGGTGGCACCGGGATCCGCGGCGGATCTGGCCGGCAACAAGGCCCCGGGTGCAGGTCCTAGCGCCGCGGTAGCCGTCAACCAACCGCCGCTGGTCGCCGCGACGATTCCCGCTCAGACGCGAGTCTATCGCGCGCCGTTCACGTTCGCCGTTCCAGCCGGGACCTTCGCGGACCCGAACGCTGAGCAATCGCTCACGCTGTCGGCGTCAGGGCTGCCGCAGGGGGTTCTCTTCGACGCTGCAACGCGATCGTTCAGCGGCTCCGCTCCGACCGGAAGCCATTCGATTACGGTTATCGCGACGGACAGCGGTACGCCGGCGCGAAGCGTTTCCACCTCGTTTTCGCTGACCGTCACCAAGGCGGTACTCACGGTGACTGCCGACAGCAAGGCGCGTCCTTACGGAGCGGCCAACCCCGCGCTCACGTCAACGATCACCGGCTTCGTCGGCGGAGAGACGCTGGCTACCTCCGGAGTTGCGGGGGCCGCGCAGGTTACCACGGCTGCCGTGCCGCAGACCCCGGTCGGCACGGCGCCAATTTCCGCCTCGCTCGGCTCGTTGACCGCGACGAACTACTCGTTCGTCTTCGCCCCGGGTGTGCTTACGATCGAGAAGGTACCGCTGACGGTGATTGCCGAGAACAAGACGCGGACGTACAACACGATCAATCCACAGCTCACCGCCCGTTTCGAAGGCTTTGTGAACGGAGAAACGTCGGTGGTGCTTCAGGGCAGTCCTTCGCTGGCAACGGAAGCGGGTGCAGTCACGAATGTGGGCGTCTACCCCATCGTTGTCGGTATCGGGAGTCTCGCCTCGCCGAACTATCTCTTCCAGACGTTCACGAACGGCACGCTGACGATCACCCCGGCACCCGTGCAGATTGTGCTCAGCGACCTCTTTCGGGTCTACAATGGCCAGCCCCAAGTCGTTACCGCATCGACGACGCCTGCAGGGAACCGTGTGAACCTTACCTACAATGGGAGCGCGATCCCGCCGGTGTCCGCCGGCGCGTATGCGGTGGTGGCCACTTCCGGGGACGCGAACTTCTCCGGCACCGCGTCGGCTACGCTCGCAATTGCAAAAGCCCCCCAAACGATCACCTTCAATCCCGGAACGGCGACTCCGGGCGTGGCGATTCCGCTGGTCGCGACGGCAACGTCGGGCCTCCCGGTCACTTTCTCGGTCGTGCGTGGCAACGCAACGATCGCCGAGAACAGCTTGACGCTCAATGATGGCACTCCGGTTACCGTCCGCGCGACGCAAAGCGGAGGCGTCAATCACGAAGCGGCTCTGGTTGAACGCGTGATTGCCGCAACGAGCCTGCTCTCACAGAGCATCACGGCAAATGCCCTCGCCAACCGGCCGGCGGACTCGCCGCCGTTCGCGGTCTCGGCGGCGGCGAGTTCCGGGCTGCCGGTAACCGTCTCGATGCTGAGTGGACCGGCAACAGTGGTGGGCACCACGGTGACCCTGACCGGGCAGCCGGGGATCGTGGTCCTTCGCGTCAGCCAGCCGGGCAACGCGACGTACGCCGCGGCGACGCCGGTGGACCTAACGTTCACGGTCACGCCGGTCGGCAATGACCGGATCGTCAACGTATCGTCGCGCGCGCGGATCGCCGCAGCCGACCGGGTGCTGATCACGGGCTTCGTCATCGGGGGCAACGCTCCCAAGCAGGTGCTCGTGCGCGGCATCGGGCCGGCGCTGGCGCAGTTCGGTCTGCCCGACGTCCTGGCCGCGCCGGACCTCCGGATATTCCGCGGCAGCGACGTCATCGCGGAGAATCGGGGCTGGAGTTCCGGAACGGATACAGCCGCGCTCACGGCGGCGTTCGCGCGGGTGGGCGCGTTTCCGCTCACGGTCGGGGCGGCCGATTCGGCCGTGCTGGTGACGCTGCCGCCGGGAGCCTACACCACCCACCTGTCGGGCGGCACGGGCGTGGCGCTGGCGGAGATCTACGATGCGAGCGCGAATCCCTTGTTGGAGAGCCAGCGGCTCATCAACGTCTCCATCCGGAGCGAGGCCGGCTCGGGCGACGGCGCCCTGATCGCCGGCTTTGTAATCGCCGGCTCCACTCCGAAACGCGTTCTGATCCGCGGCATCGGTCCGTCTCTGGTCCCGTTTGGCGTGGCGGACGCGCTGGCGGATACCCGGCTGCAGGTCGTGGGCTCGGCCCAAACGGTGGTCGGGGAGAACGACAAC
>JANRKI010000102.1:0-3765 GCA_033763535.1 Fimbriimonadaceae bacterium
ACCCAGCCGGGGCTTCGTGCGCACCTGCGTGTAGTGACCGGGATACAAACGAAACTGATGGATGCCTTCCAGCGTCCATACCGCCAATGCCGACGCCGCCTGAGCGGTCTGAGACATCACAAGGATCGCAATGGCAAAGAATGCGATCAAACGCTGGAACTGTCGAATGACTTTCATGAAGTCACGCCAACACCATACAACACTTCCGAGCGATGGACAAGGGGATCACATCGTTGTTAACCGTCTCTTAACATAAAATCGAAAAATTTCTCGAGAGTAGACCAGCGGGACCACCCCGAACCAAGCCATCCCAAACCACCCGAGCTCACCGGAACCAACCGAACCACCCGGAACCAACCCCGAACCACCCCAAACCAACCCGAACGAGCCCGAACGAAACCCGAACCACCCAAACCAACCCAAACGACCCCGAACAAAAAAACCCGGTTGACAAAATCGTTTCTCGCGGCGGGATAGAGTATGCGCATGGCGTACGATTCGATTTCCGCAGCCGTCGTCGGCACCGGCTTCATGGGTCCGGCCCACGTCGAAGCACTCCGGAGACTCGGGGTACGGGTCGCCGGGATGGTCGGCTCCAACCCGGTGAAGAGCGCGCAGGCCGCCGCACGGCTCGGCGTCGCCCGGGCCTACGACCGATTGGAAGACGCCCTGGAGGACGACGCGGTCGATGCGGTCCACATCACCAGCCCCAACCGATGGCACCACGCGCAGGTTTCGATGGCACTTGCCGCCGGAAAGCATGTGCTGTGCGAAAAACCGCTCGCGATGAACCCCGACGAGTCCGCCGATCTGGTGGAGAAAGCGGCGGCAAGCGGGAAAATCTGCGCCGTCAATTACAACATTCGGTTCTATCCGTTGGCGCTGGAGATTCGGGAGCGGGTACGCGAGATGGGGCGCATCCACAGCATTGTCGGGAGCTACGTGCAAGACTGGCTCCTGGCCGATACCGCTTACAACTGGCGCGTATTGGCCGATGAGGGCGGCGCGTTGCGGGCCGTGGCCGATATCGGGACGCACTGGATGGACCTCGTGACGTCGGCCACCGGACGGCAGATCACGGCGGTGATGGCCGATCTCAAGACGATCCATCCGGTACGGCGCCGCCCGGTGGGCGAGGTGCAAACGTTCACCTCTGCCGGAGACTCCGCCACCGAACCGATTGAGATCAAGACCGAAGACCAAGGCGCCATTCTGTTGCGATTTGATAACGGCGCGACCGGCGTGCTTTGGGTCTCGCAGGTGACGGCCGGCCGAAAGAATCGGTTGCACGTGGAAATCAGCGGCGAAACCTCGGCTCTGGCGTGGGATAGCGAGGCTCCGAACGAACTCTGGATCGGTCACGGCGGCCGGCCGAACGAACTGTTGGTGAAGGACCCGGGCTTGGTATCGGGAGCCGCCCGTTACCACGCCGACTATCCGGGAGGTCACGCCGAGGGGTATCCGGATAGCTTCAAGCAGTGCTTCCGCGCGTTCTACGACGCCATCCTTGCCCGGGATAACGCCGCGCCGTACCCTACCTTTGCCGATGGGCACCGCGAGATCGTGCTGTGCGACGCCATCTTGCGCTCCGCCCAATCCGCCGGATGGGTCGAAGTGGCGGCTGGGTAACGTAACTCACGGATGGGGGCAACGCAATGAAACTGGGTTTTGTAAGCGCAATTTTGCCGGACCTCTCGCTGGCCGATGTGCTGGCGACGGCCGCGGAGATCGGCTACGATGCCGTGGAATTGATGGCGTGGCCTCCGGGCAAGGCCGAGCGTCGTTACGCCGGCGTGACGCACGTCAACGTCGCCGAGGATTCGCCGGCTGATGTGCGCGCGATGGCCGACGACGCTGGCATCACCCTCTCCGGAATCGGCTACTACCCCAACATGCTATCGGCCGATGCCGAAGAGGCGCGAGTGGCGCAAGAACACTTCCGACGGGTGCTCGATTTCTGCGCGGCGGCCGGAGTGCCAGTCGCGAACACGTTCGTCGGGCGCGACCCGGCGACCGATCTCGAAACGAACTACGCGGCGTTCCGCGCGGTTTGGCCGTCGATTGTCGCGCATGCGGAATCGGTCGGCGTCAACATCGGAATCGAGAACTGCCCGATGTACTTCTCGCGCGATGAATGGCCCGGCGGCAAGAACCTGGCAACCACCCCCGCGATCTGGCGGCGGATGTTTTCCGATCTGCCGAGTGCGCGGTTCGGACTGAATTACGATCCGAGTCATTTGGTGTGGCAGATGATGGACTACGTGGCGCCGCTTGCCGAGTTCGCCGGTCGGCTGCACCACCTGCACCTCAAGGACGCGAAAGTGGATCGCGCCAAGCTGAACGCGGTCGGCATCATGGCGACTCCGTTGGAGTATCACGCGCCGGTGCTGCCCGGGCGCGGCGATATTGATTGGCCGCGATTCTTCGACGCCGTGCGTGCCGCCGGATACGACGGCCCGGCGGTGGTAGAAGTGGAAGACCGCGAATATGAAGGCTGTCTCGACGACCGGAAGCGCGCGTTGCGCGTCGCCCACGACACCCTGCGACCGTTACTGAGCTAAGCCCCCAATGAATTACTCCTACTCTGATCTGGCGAAGATGATCGATCATTCGCTCCTTAATCCGACCCTCAGTTGGAGCGACCTGAACGCCGGGATTGACCTGGCGAAGGCGTACGACGTGGCCAGCGTCTGCATCATGCCGTTTGCGTTGGCGCACCTGGCCGAGCGACTCGCCGGGACCAGCGTGCGGGCGAGCACGACGATCGGGTTTCCGCACGGTGGACACACCACGGCGGTCAAGGTGGCCGAGGCCGAGCGGGCGCTGGCCGATGGCGGCGAAGAGCTGGATATGGTCGTCAACATCAGCCAGGTGCTGAGCGGGGCCTGGGCGTACGTGCGCGACGATATTGCGGCGATCAACGACGTGACCCATGCGGCCGGTCAACGGCTGAAGGTGATCTTCGAGAACAGTTATCTGACCGACGACCAGAAGATTCGGCTGTGCGAAATCTGCGGCGAACTGAGCGTGGACTGGGTGAAGACCAGCACTGGCTACGGCTCGGGCGGCGCGACGATGGAAGACCTCGCGTTGATGCGGCAACATTCTCCCGATCACGTTCAGGTGAAGGCCGCGGGCGGCGTACGCGACCTGGACAAGCTGATTGCGGTGCGCGAGCTTGGCGTCTCGCGCTGCGGAGCCAGTGCCACCGCCGCGATGATGGACGAGGCGCGGCGTCGACTGGGCCTCCCGCCGATCGAAGTGGCCAAGCCCGCGGCGACCGGTTACTGACCGGTTCGTGCGCGGAGGAGCTCCAGAAGTTCCGTAAATCGCTTGTGGAGCGTGGCCTCGGTCTTCGCGCTTTCGATACCGCGCATGATGTTCTTGCGATCGAAAGTGGTAAGGGAATGAAAAATGCGCTCGAGTTCGGGCGTCAGTTGCGCGCGGACGGCCTCGGGCAGGTCGGATACTTGGGGGCCTTCGGTCATCAGCACCACGTCCACAACGTCGCCGACGCGCAGGTTCATGTCTCGCAAGACGCCGGGAAACATCACCATCGCCGGATGCCCTTCCGGAAACTCGACCTTGCCGCGGTACTTCTGGCCGTTGATGGTGCCGTAGAGCGCGTGTCGGTCGCGTGCGCCCCAGACTTCATCGGGATGTTGCGGCAGGCGAATCCAGTTTCGGTTGACGAGGGATTCGATCGTCGTTCGGAAGACCAGCTCGGCCATGGGGGAGATTCAACCCAATTTCCACGTTGCCGGT
>JANRKI010000103.1:0-6579 GCA_033763535.1 Fimbriimonadaceae bacterium
TCAGATCCTGCGCCACCAGGCGAGACTCCGTAGCCTTCATCAATGAGCATTCTCTCAAGTTCCGCAACGGTAATATCCACATTACGAGCAACCTTCCTGCCGTCGCGTGATCCTGGACCGCCCGTTTGGTTCTCATCGTCACTTTCGTCCACGTACTGTTCAGAAAGTTTATGGAGGCGACTTCTAAATTCTTTATTGTCACGGTATTCCTCGCCTGTGCCTGATTTCGGCCCCTTGCTTCCAACTGCTTGATTGGACGGTAGAAGTCACCCGAAAGCCCGACAGAATCTACACGCGTCAGCGGATTGTTCTCGCAGTAGGTGTACCAGTTCCGACCATCCTTGATCGGGTCGCGGGTGAGGAACCGACCCGTCGAAGGGTCGTAAGACCGGTGACCCAAAAGCTGTAGTCCGGAATCCCTGCACGCCTTATAGCCCCAGTTCCCCGCAAAGCCGAACGGACCGGTCCAGGCTCCGGAGCCGCTTCGCTCTTCTGAGGGAGAAGGGGTTGGCGATGAGGGCCTGCCCGGCGCCAGAGTCCCTTCGCCCTTCCGAGGGAGCAGGAGTCAGCGCGCGGAACGCTTCGTTCAATCATCCGTTCGCTGAATCAGCAAGACGAACACGATGAGCGCCGAATAAATGACGGCCACGCCAGGCCAAGGCGGTAGAAAAAGCGATCGCGGAAAGAGCGACTAAGTTGGCAACTACCACGATTCCGCAATATTGGTAACGCGCTTCGGACCGGTGCCATCTTTGACGAATCAGATGGATAAGCACACTCGCAGCCGAGGTCCATGCGACATAGTTCATCGTTTCACCTTGGCGATGACCGGATGAAGAGACCGCGCCTCCGGCACCGTGCCGGCCGTGAATGTCGAATGGTCCAAATCGGTAAGAGTAAAATTTTGCCGCACCATGAAAAAGGTTCTTTGCATCATTGAAATCCTTCTGACATGCGGATCACTCTTTCGGGCGAGGGGGCATGTAGTACGGACCACGATCAATTTCATCGGCTGGATATTCGATAAGTACGTTTACAAACGCGGGGGTGCAGTGAGAATCAAACTGCTGGAACGCCGCATAATATGGAACTTTGATCATACATCGATGATCGTTGACCCATCGAACGCTCACTTCGTTCGTACGCGCCAAATGGGCGACCTGACACTCGCCTGGAAAGGGTTCCAAGCTTTTCACGAAGATGAAGTACTCAACGTTTCGTTCGTCGGGATCAAACATTCTTTGCACGCGAAGAACTTTTTGACCATCCGGCGAACGAATTACTTGTACGTCTTTCCAAATCAAGCGACTCCGGGCGTGTTGGTGACATACCCAGCAGCTTCCTCCCAGCAGTGAGAGTCCGCACAGAAGCTTAGCGACGGGGTTCATGGGAATGAATTTCCTCGGTGATGTGCACGCGTGCGGTGAAGCGCCCCTTCTCCTCATCCCCATCGCCCTTCTGTGGAGAAGGGCGAAGGGGATGAGGGCCCTCAGCGACGCGCGCCACGCCTCATATCTTACAAAACAAACCCCAAAATCCCTAACCCGAACTCGCCCGGATAAACCAATCCCGCGCTGCCTTCACCCCCGCATCCTCCGCGTCCGAAATCCGGAACGGAAGCAGGTCGCGCACCGGAACCGTCGGCGTTACCCCCACGCCTTCCAGCCGCTGGCCCTTCATCGTCACGTAGTCGCTCAGAGGAAACTGGAGCGAGAACTCGTGGCCCACCGGCACCAAGACCGAGATCAGAACCGCCCCCGCCGTTTTGGTCCCTACGACCGCCGCTCCCAGTTCATCCCGAAGCACCGTCGCCGCGATCTCTGCCGCCGAACCCGATCCGCCGTTGGTGATCACCGCGACTTTGCCCCGGTACGGCGCGATCTGCGCCTTCTGCCCGATCTTCACCCGCCGCGTGGCAAACTTCGCCAGCTCCACCAGGTCGGTGGCCCGCTTCCCGTTCTCGCGCTCGTACCGGTTCGCCAGCCGACGGTCTACGTACGTACCAATCTCCGTCGTTCCCGGCAAGAAACAATTGAGAAAGTGGCACATATTCGCCACCGCGCCGCCCCCGTTTCCGCGCAAGTCAATGATGAGTTGGGGCTTGTCGCTCACCTTTCGCAGTAACGCCTCCACGCGATCGGCGCTGTACGTCAGGTCAAACGTGTGCAGCGTCAAGATCGCGGTGTCGTCGTCCAGCACCGCCACTTCCGCCGGACGCTGCGTGCTGTACCGACGTCGAACGAGCGACATCTCTTCTTCCGAGCCATCGCGCCGCCGCACCGTAATCGTTACTGATTTCCCTTCGTCGCCGGTCAGCGGAATCCGGTCGGCCGCCGACTTACCATCGACGGTCAAGATCCGGTCCCCCGCGACCAGTCCGACCTTCGCCGCCGGCGACCCCTCAAATACATAAGTCACGAGGTAAGCATCCTTCTCCAGGGCCACGCTGATCCCGATGCCCGTGCTCCGGCTCTCTTTCCGATTGCGCGTCGCCTGCGGAGTGCTCAGCATGATGTGGCTGGCCTTAAACTCCTTCAGCGCCGCATTCACCGCGCGCTGAAACGCCTCGTCGGTATCGGCCTTGTCAATCTCGGCCTGATGCTTCTTCAGATAATCCGGCCACTGGTCAAAGTTGATCGTCGGCGCAAACGCCGTCTCGCGAAAAATCGACGCGATGCTGCCCAGCACCGATTCTTTCCAGTTCGCCGGACGTCCTTCCGCCCCGTTCTCCGCCAGCTTCGGCTGACCAAAGCTCAGGCTGACGAGGGCCAGCAACAGGAATGCACCAAGATATCGCCGTAGCGCCATTGAATTCACCTCTACGTATCGCATCGTCCCGGATGCTCCCGAACCCACCGCTCCGGCCTACTCTTGCCGAACTTCGACCTTGATGCCGATCTCGCGGATGATTCCGGCCACGTGCCGACACTCCTTCTCCGCCCCGTGGTGGACCACAGATTGCCCAAGGTGATGCACTTCCCAGGTTTCCATGTCGGCCTCCTCCCAAGTGCACCCGGTCGCGATGATCAAAATCTCGCGCACCTCGTCCACCGAATTCTCGTCGTTGTCGTACACGATGACCACGTACCTGCCGGAGCCATGCGTCAGGTCGTCCAGGTCCGGGTCGAGCGTCGGCAACACGACCGGCTCCAGCACCCCCGGACCCGCGTTCCAGATCTTAGTACCAATCGTTAATCCATCCATTCCGGAGTAACCTCCGTTTTCACACCGATCGAGGCGATGACTTCGGCCACCCGCTCGCATTCGCGCCGAGATTCGAAGTGCACACTTGCCTTGCCGTAGGTGTGCGCCTCCCACATTTCGATGTAGGCCTCTTCCGCGTCGCATCCGGTCGCCCGCATCAAGATCTCGACGACCTCGTCCATGGTGTTGGTCCGGTTGTTATAGATAATGACCATCCACCGCGAGGTATCCGCGTGTGAATCCTGACGAATGGGTTCCAACGTCGGCAACGACATCTTCAATTTCCTATTATGCGGCGATCGAATCGTCGGATGGCGCGGCGTCCGGTCCGGCAGATCGTTCCGGCCACAGCCCCACCGCCGCCGCCAGCAGCCCGAAGACGGCCCACGCCAACACCAAACCAAACGGGAACGGCGGCACCGGCGTCAGCAAGACCTCGCCCGCGTTGGCCGGAATCGCCAGCGTAAACCAGCGACCGCCCGTCTCCACCGGGACGTCGCGCCCGGCCACCGTCAACCGCCATGGCCCAATCGGCCGAAACCGCACCGTCAACGTGCCCGGCGCCGGGTTATCGAGCTGCAAGCGCACGCCGCGCAGGTCGTAGGCACACCGCACCGGCGTACCATCCACATCGGCGATCCCCGGCCCCGGCACGTCCTCCACCGAAAACCCGCCGGCATCGCGCCGAATGAGCGCGGTCACCCCCGCCGCCGCCAGCTTCGCCCGATCCGCCCCGGGCTTGATGAACATCATGTTCCCGTTGGCGGGCGGAGCCGAATCTTGCCCGTTGAGTTCGTTCAGCATCGCCACCGTATCGCGATGCAGCAGCGAGTCGTACCCCCCGATCTCCGCCACCCGAAATCCCGACAGCGTGTTCGGCGGAAACCCGGCCGGTGCCGCCGCCAAAAGCTCCCAGTTCGCGTTCTCCACGGCCACCCGACGCCCGTCCAGTTCGGCCAGCATCGGCGGACGCTCCAACGGCGCCCCCTTGGCCGGCGAAAAAGCGAAGTGCGGCACCCAAGTCGCCACCGCCGCGATCGCGAGGGCCACATGCCCCGCCGTCCGCTGCTTCTGACCGATCGTCACGGCCACCACCAGCGCGATCGCCGCGACCGCGCCCGTCCCCAGCGAACTGATCGCCAGTCCCGAGACATGCGTATCCAGCAACCCATCGCGGTTCAGGGGTGAATCGGCCCCCGGCCACGGTCCGCCCCATTGCAGCAGGCCCGACCGGACCACCAGCACCGGCCAAAGTGCGGCGACCGCCAGTCCCGCGTACAGCCCCCCCGACTGCGCCCGCGTCAACTCCGCCGACCGCGACACCCATCGTTCTAAACCAAGCGCGCCGAGCACGGCCCCGGCCATTACCAAGAGCGCGATCACTCGGCCCGGCGATCCCGTCGCCGACCAGCCCGGAACGCCAAAGTACAGGGCGGCGTTGAGCGGCGAACCCCACGCCAGCAGGCCCGCCACGCCCAAGATGACGGCCAGTGCCACTACGCCCGGGTTTCCGGCCGTGTCCCGCGGCTTGCGGATCACCAGCAACGCGATGAGGCCAGCTACCAGCAACACCCCAATCGCGGTCGCCCCTTCCGCCGAATTTGCCCCCGTGCGCACCAGGGCCGGCCAGTACTCCGACGCCTTCGCGGTGTCGGAGATCGGTAGCCAACCCACGCGCGGGTTGCCGAGCGCCCCCGGATGCGTCAGCGTGGCGAGGTCCCATCCCCGCAGGGCCGAACCGAGATAGGCCGCGTACCCTTCCGGCGTCGGGCTGCCCCGGCGGTGCGAAAACTGGCTGTATTCCAACACCGGCCGCAACATCGCGTACGCGAGTCCGGCCGATACGATCAGTCCGCCCAGCACGGCCAGATCCATGCGCCTCGTCATCACCACCGTCGTCAGCCACGCGATGCCCACCGCGAGCAGTCCGTATGCAAAAAACTGGAGGTGCCCGGCCGTCGCCATCATGCCGAGCGCGCCGACGACTGCGATCGCGCGCTTCGCAATTGAACCGGGCGATCGCGCCTCGTCCTCCCGAGCGGGTAGCACCGCGACGATCGCCCACGGAATCCAAGCGACCGTCGTCACCACGCTCGGCAGGCTCATCCAGCTCAGAATGAACATGCCGATGCCGCCGACCATCGAAAACAGTTCGGACACCGGCCCCCCGCCGCACGTGCGCACCAATCGCACCAACCCGAGTCCCCAGATCAACAGGTGCAAGATCGCGAGTACGGAGATCGCAAGCGCGGTCGGAACGCCCGCGACTCCAATCAACACGTGGAGCGGATACAGCGCGCCCGACTGCGAGTTCGCCAGCAACGGCGTTCCGCCCAGCGCGTACGGGTTCCATACTGGCACCGTGCCCAGCCGATACCCCTCGAACACGAGGTCGCGCCACACGAAAAACTGGAGAACGCTATCGGCCTGCAACACGTCCCACGCCGAATCGGGCGATGGCGCGCCGGCCTGCGCCATGGGTCGAATCTGGTCAAACGCACCAAACGTCGTGTCGCCCGCGGGGAAAAGTGCGACGATCAAAATGAGGCACAGCGCAATTGGCAACCATGGAACTGCGCGCGGATCCCTCATGGCCCGAGCTAGAAGTATGCCATCTGTTGGCGCGCTTTCTCGTGATTCGGGTTCGCCAACAAAATGAGTTTGAAGTTGGCCACCGCTTCGTCAATCATGCCCAACATCATCTGGGTCATTGCGAGGTCGTAGCGCACCTCGGTGTCGGTCGGTACTTGGTTCGACAACGCTTGCAACGAGGCGAGCGACCCGTCAAAGTCGCCCTCAAAGCCTTGAATCAGACCCATCTGATGCCGCGCTTTCACGTGGTTCGGGTCCGCTTGAAGCACTCGCTGCAGGGCCATGCGTGCTTCCGAGTACTGGCCGTTGCATCGGTAATTGAACCCCTCCTGGTAGAGAGCTTCGAGTTGGGCCGCGTCCGCCATGCGAGCCGAGTATATCACTCCGACTCGCGCGGTACCAGAGTGAGACGAAGGCATCGCGCGAAAAGTTCAAGTTCCCGGTACTCCTACCGGGAACCTTTCTGAGCGGTGCCGCCACTCGGTCCGGCCAACCCTACGCCGGACCGGGTTCGAGGCGGGGCGGCGAGGCGGGTGCCTTGAATCCGCCGTCGGAATCGCCCGTGGGAACCACCGGCGCGTTCGGGTTTGCCGGCGGCGTGCTATCGTAGCTGGTGGAGGCCGGCAGTTCGCGATCCTCCATGACGGCCAGGAACTCCTCGCGACCGAGCGTCTCGCGCTCGAGCAGCGCGGCGACGAGACGATCCATCTTGGCGCGGTGCGTGGTCAAGATTTCGCGCGCACGTCCGTGGCTTTCGTCCACGATCTTGCGCACTTCCTCATC
>JANRKI010000104.1:0-25755 GCA_033763535.1 Fimbriimonadaceae bacterium
GCCGGTCCCGTCAGGTCCACCCACGCCAAATGTCCGCCGAGCAACAACGGACCCACCACGGGAAGACACACGCCGCTCAGCATCACCACAAACCCGCCCAGGAACGAAAACGCCATCCGCGCCAGATTGTCCCGCCCCGCATTCCGACGCGGAATCTCTACCGGAACCCGGCCCATCCGCACCTCAATCAGCCGGCTGAGACGGTCGAACTGAGGCCCGGAAACCATCACGATTAGAGTCGTCAGCATGACGCCCGAACCCATCAGCCAGCCGTAACCAAAGGCCAGGATGGCCAGCCAGTCGGGCCAGCCCCACGCGCGAAGCACCGCCATGCCCCACGGCAGAATCGTCGCCAACGAGACCGCCAGCAGCAAGGCGTACAGCCCGATGCCGAGCAGAACCGGCCGCCAAAGAAATGGCCGCAACTCCCGATCGGTCAGCATCCACCGCGCCGCGATCAGCATTTTTGGATTCACGCGTTTCAGTATCGCCGAGCCGAACCGCGCGGGCCGCTTTTCGCCCTACCTCTCCGCGACTCTCGGCAAGGCGGCGCCGTGACGCGATCCAAATCCGATTAGAGCCCCCGCCCCGCCCCGGCCAAAGGTCCGACCGGCGACCCCAGTCCATCGGCTAAAGTAACCCAGCATGTTCGGCGTTGCCTTGCTTCTCACCCAAAACCCCGCAGCCGCAGGCCCGGAATCTCCCGCCATCTACCAAGAGCCCACCATCAGCGCGACCCACGTCGTGTTCCAGTTCGCGGGCGACCTATGGCGAGTCCCGCGAGACGGCGGCGAGGCCGAGCGACTCACCAGCTCGCCGGGACGCGAGTTCAATCCGGTCTTCTCGCCCGATGGCCGAACCATCGCCTTTAGCGGCCAGTACGACGGCAACGTCGACGTCTTCACCATTCCGGCCGAAGGCGGCGAACCGAAGCGACTGACCGCTCACCCCGCCGCCGATCGCGTCAGCGGCTGGACCCCGGACGGTAAACACGTCCTTTTCGCGTCCTCCATGCTCTCCCCGACCGCCTACGCCCGCCTCTTCCAGGTTTCGACCGAAGGCGGCGTGCCGAAGGCATTGCCGTTTCCGGCGGTCGATCACGGCGTCATCAGTCCCGACGGCACCCAACTCGCCTACGTCCCGAATGATAAGTGGCAACCCGCGTGGAAGCGGTATCGCGGTGGCCAAGCCACCCCCATCTGGATCACCGACCTAAAGGACAGCCGCTGGAAGGCCATCCCCCGAGACGGCTGGAACGACGAACGCCCGATGTGGGTCGGCAACGTCCTCTACTACCTGTCCGATTCCACCGGAGTCGTCAGCCTGTACCGGTTCGACCCGAAGTCCGGCAAACGCACGCTCGCCGTACCCGGCAACAAAACCCACGCGATCCGCTGGGCCAGCGCGTCCGCCGATAGCATTGTGCTGGAGCGATTCGGCCAACTCGAACGGTACGACCTCAAGACGAAGACCCTCCGACCGATCCCGATCACAGTGCGCGGCGATTTCGCCGAGACCCGCGTCCGCACCATCAACGCCGCCGGCAGCATTACCGCCGTCGATATCTCGCCCGGCGCCGCCCGTCTCGCCGGCATCGCCCGCGGACGGCTTTTTACCGCCCCCGCCAGTAAGGGCGACATCCGGGTGTTCGAATCGGAGAGTGGCGTTGAGCGCAAGCACGTCGCGTGGTCGCCCGATTCCCGAACCATCGCCTACATCACCGATGAGCGCGGTCAAGAAGAGCTCGCCCTGCACGATGTCACCACCGGAAAGGTCACGCTCCACGATCTCGGCGTGGGCAATACCGAGATCCAGTCGCTCGTCTGGTCGCCCGATAGCAAGCGCATCGCGTTCAACGACTTCACGCTCAACCTCTCAATTTTTGATGTTTCCACCCAAAAATCGACGAAGGTCGACACGTTACTGCGGCGCGGCCGCGTGACGTTCAACGCCACGTGGTCGCCCGATTCCGCCTGGCTGACGTACACCAAGGATAACGTCGCGGGCTACGGCGTCGTGCACGTATACGACGTGGAGAAGAAGGTCGCGACTGCCATCACCGACGGCCTTTCCGACGCCATTTCGCCCGTGTTCGATCGCGGCGGCCGGTACCTGTACTTCGCGGCCAGTACCGATCTCGG
This sequence comes from Fimbriimonadaceae bacterium, assembly GCA_033763535.1. Lineage (GTDB taxonomy): Bacteria > Armatimonadota > Fimbriimonadia > Fimbriimonadales > Fimbriimonadaceae > Fimbriimonas. The sequence continues at coordinate 2,142 of JANRKI010000104.1, forward strand.
GCTGGGCAACGACATCCAGGATATCGCCGCCTTTGCATCCACAAACGCGACGCAATCGGTGTACTGCGCGGTCCTGCGCAAGGGCGCGGCCAGCCCGCTCGCCCCGGAAAGCGATGAGGAAACCGCCGGCGCCACCCCCGGACCGCGGCGTAACGACAGCAAAACCGTCATCGACTTCGACGGGCTGGAATCCCGCATTATCGCGTTGCCGATCCCGCGCCAACCGCTCGCCCGAATCGCCGCCGCCAGCCCCGGGGCTATCCTCATCCAGACCGTGCCGCCGCTGGTCACTTCCATCGACTTTGGCGGTGGAAGCCCCGACCTCTACCGGTTCAGCTTCGCCGACCGCCGCTTCGCCCCGCTCGCCGAGGGCGTGTTCGATTTCCGCACCACCGCCGACGGCACCCGAGCGGTGATCCAAACGCCGTTCGGGCCCTGCATCGTGCCGACCACCGGCGCCGTTCCGCCCGGCACGGGGCTGGTGGATCTGGACAACGTTCCGGTCAAGATCGACCCGATCGCCGAGTGGCGCCGGATGTACTGGACCGCCATCCGCAAGCAGAAAAACCTGTTTTACGATCCGAAGGTCCACGGTGTCGACCTCGACGCACTCGGCAAGCGGTACGAACCGTTCCTCGCGAACCTCAAATCGCGCGCCGACCTCAACGAAATCTTCACCGAAATCTTCGGCGAGATCTGCGTCGGACACATGTTTATCGGCGGCGGAGACATCCCCGGCGTCCGCGGAGTCCCCGGCGGATTGCTTGGCGCCGACTACAAATTCGCCAATGGCCGCTATCAGTTGGAGCGGGTCTACACCGGAGAACGCTGGAACCCCGGCCTCTACGCGCCCCTCGCCCAGCCCGGAGTCGAGGCCAAAGCCGGTGAGTACCTGCTCGCCATCGACGGCAAAGACCTCGCCGAAGTGAACGACCTGTACGAGGCACTGGAAGGGAAGTCCGGCCGCCAAGTGCGGGTCAAGCTCGGTTCGAAGCCCGACGGAAGCGACGCCCGAGAGGCCACCGTCCGCGCGATCGGCAGCGAAAACGCCCTCCGCTTCCGCGCCTGGACCGAAGACAACCGGAAGCGCGTGGCCGAGGCCACCGGCGGACGCGTCGGCTACGTCCATGTGCCCGACACCACCGTCGGCGGATGGCGCGAATTCATGCGCTACTACTACGCCCAGTCCGGAAAAGACGCGATCATCATCGACGAACGCTTCAATGGCGGCGGCTCCATCGCCGATTTCTTCGTTCGCGAAATGATCAAGCGACCGGTGGCCGGCTCCCGCCTCCGCTACGGAAGCGATTACATCATCCCGTTCCAAGGCATCTACGGCCCCAAGGTCATGATCGCCAATGAAATGGCCGGCAGCGGCGGCGACATCTTCCCGCACCTGTTCAAGTTCCACAAGGTCGGCCCCGTCATCGGCCGCCGCACCTGGGGCGCCATGATCAGCAACTACGGGTTCAGTCTCGTCGATGGCGGTCGCATCAGCGCCCCCGACGACGCCATGTACAACCCCGACGGCACCTGGATGATCGAAAACGTCGGCACCGCACCGGATATCGAAGTGGAACTCGACCCGTATCTGTGGCGGCAAGGCAAAGACGCGCAGCTCGAACGCGCCATCGTCGAGATCCAACGCATGCTGAAGCAGAACCCGCCGAAGCCGTTGCCAAGGCCGGAGTACCCGTCGATCCCGCCCTTCAAGCCGGGCCGAGGCTAGGCCGTACCCCGAACCGCCGCGTTGGTCTGGGTGGATACCACCGCCCAGGCCGCGACGTCCCGTGCCGTCTCGTCAAACGCTCGGTACGCCAGTCCCAATTCCCGCGTGGCCTTCGTGCCGTCCACGGTGTGACCCCGGCTCAAGAAGCGCAACCCCTCCAGCGGCATCGGATTGACCACGCCCGTCAGGCGGGTCCGAACCTCGAATACCCGCGACAACCCGACCGCCAGCGGTAGCGGCGCCGCCCAAACCGAACTGCCCGGGATGTGCCGACAGATCGCCCGCAAAGCATCCGATGCCGGCAGGTTATGGCCGACTAAATTAAACGAATCGGTCCGATGAACCTGGTCGATGACCCGCGCGATCCCCTCCGCCACGTCGCGAGCATCCACCACCGGACCCGGGCGACCCGCAACGATTTCCGCCTTACCCTTCGTCGCCAAATCCTTCGCCATCCGTCCGGTCACCGTCGGAGTCACGTCGTCCGGACCGAAGATCCATCCCGGCCGAATCGTCACGATCGGATACCCGCGCAAGTCCGCCGCGTTACGAATCGCCAATTCGCCCAGTACCTTGCTCCGGCGGTACAGATCGGTGAGCGTCTCCGGGTTCAGCAAGGCGTCGTGCGGGTCGGCCAAGGCACCGCTCGACGAGACGAAAATCGCCCGATCAACCCCTGCGTCTCGGGCCGCGCGCAGCAGCCGCATCGTGCCATCCACGTTCGTCCGTTGAAATCGCGGCCAATCGCTCCCCACCGTGTAGTAATCGTTAAACAGGGCGCCGGCCAAGATCACGACGTCATGCCCGGACAGCATCGGCACCAGCGATTCGGGCTGTTCGAGGTCCCCTGCTACCACCGTCACCCGCGGATCGGCGGGCAACACGCGGGATGCCTTCTCCGCGTTCCGCGCCACCACCGTCAGCGCGTGCCCGTCCGAAATCAGCCGTCGTACCAGGTGAACCCCCAGCAGACCCGTGCCGCCGGTCAGAAAAATTCGCATAATGAACTCAACGAAAATCGGCGCGAAATAGTTTCGTGTCAAAACTATTTTATGGAGAAACTAACCGCCTGGGATGTTGTGCGCGGCACATGGCAAGTTCAACACGCCATCTTCGCCGAGTCGCAGGCGGAACTCTCCGAGCTCGGCCTCACGCCGAAATCGCTTAGCGTCCTCGGTATTCTCGAGTACCTCCCGCGGCCGACCCAGATTGCCGAGTCGATCGGTGCGCCCCTTCCGACCATCAGCAATCTGCTTAAAGAGCTGGAATCCGCCGGCTACGTCACGCGCAATCACGCGGCGCCCGACCGACGCCAGGTGCAATACTCCCGCACCGAACTCGGTGACCAAATGATGTGGCGCGGCATCGGTGCCGTCAATCGCGGCGCCAGCGATCGCATGTCACGGCTGTCCGAGGCCGAGCACGCCATGCTCGTCCAACTCCTCGAAAAGCTGAATGCGCGAATCTTGCGCTAAAAATGTCCGTTTCACCGCTTGACGTCCCGCACCGGCTCGGCTACAGTGTTGTCTAGACATGCGACCGATTTCGGCCAGTGTGTCTAGCCAACGATCACCGTGGAATTCACCACTATTGATAAATCGTCCGAAGTGCCCGCGCACCAACAGGTCCGCCGGAGCCTTTTGGACGCCATCCATCGCACCAAGATGGAACCCGGAACGAAGATTCCGGGTGAACCCGAGCTCGCCGCCATGTTCCAGGTCAGCCGCATGACCGTCAACAAAGCGATCCTCACGTTGGTCGCGGACGGCGTGCTCACGCGCGAGAAGGGACGCGGAACGTACACCTCCGGCCAATCGCCCGCATCGCATTCCGTGCGCCAGGTGTACGTCGCGCTGAAGGAAGAGCCGACGCTCGCCATGGAGGACTACTACCTCGGCGCGTTGTACTGGCGAATCCACGCTCACCTCGCCTGCCGAGGCATCTTCGTCACCCTCGCCGACCTCAACCGAGATCTGGAGGCGCAGTTATCGCCCCAGTCGGCGGTGGTCGCGGTCAATCCGCACCACCGTTCGCTGGCCGACCTCAGCGCCCTGGCCGAATCCGGCGTGCCAACCGTCATGGTCGGCGCGGGCTGGTCCGAGCCGGGCGTCCGCACCGTCGATAGCGATAACTTGCTCGGTGCCGCCCTTGCCGTAAACGAGCTCTCCGACGCCGGGCATCGAAACGTCCTCATGATCGCCGCGTGTCCCGAGGACAGCAATACGATGGACCGCGAGCGCGGTTTTCGCATGGCGATGAAAACGCGTGAACTGCCGATGGACGCCGGCAACATCCTCCACGCTCCGTCCGCCCTCGGCTTCGATCTCGAGTTCGAGTCGGTGCTTTTCGACCGGATCGCCGAGCGTCGCGTCACCGCCATTTTTGCCGCCGGTGCGCACCTTGCCCTCCGATTGCTGGCCGCCGCTCAACGCCGGCGGATTCGCGTGCCCGAAGATCTTTCGATCATCGGTTACGACGACCCAACCTTTCTTTCCATGGCGCACCCCAGCATCACCACCTTGCGCCAGCCGATCGACGCGATGGCTCAGGCCGCCTGCGAACTCGTGCTCCAGCCCGAACCGCTCACCCATCCCGCCGACCGACGCATTCTCGACCCCATCCTCGTGCGGCGCCAATCCGTCGCACCCAATCACGGTTTCTTTCACTGCAATGGGTAATCCATGAAAAAGGCATTCACGCTCATCGAACTTCTCGTCGTCATCGCCATCATTGCGATTCTCGCTGCCATCCTCTTCCCGGTCTTCGCCCAGGCGAAGCTCGCCGCCAAGAAAACGAGCGACCTGTCGAACGTCAAGCAACTCGCCCTGTCCGCCCTTATCTACGCCGGCGACGCCGACGATACGCTGATGGCGTTCCCCTACGCCGGCCGATGGTCCTCGCCGAGCTTCCCGAACGCCGGAGACTTCGGTCCGAACCGACCGTTCTGGAGCGACCTGCTTCAGCCGTACGTCAAGAATCGAGGCATCTTCAGCAGCCAATCGAACAGCGATACGCTCTACTCGTCGGGCGGATACCTGTTCCCGGGCCAGCTCAACGCTGCGGACACGGTGCTGACCAATCGCTACCGCGTCACCTACGCGTTCAACCACATGATCTCGCGCGCGGACTTCTCGCCGAACAACCCCGGGGCCACCAGCGCCACCGCCGTGGACGTTCCGGCCGAAATCGCGTTGCTCGGGCCGAGCCAGTACGCCTGGACCTTTAGCAGCTGCCAAGCGGAAGCGGGCGAAACCAAGTGGTTCTGGAACATCAGCGTCGGTGGCTGGGGCTACGAACTGTTCGGAGCGCTCAACAGTGCGAACCGAATCCCGACCGCCGGTTTCAACGGCGGCGCAAACTTCTCGTTCGTCGATGGCCACGCCTCGTACGCCCGCGCGCAGCGCATGGGCCGACTCGGCAACCCGACCGACAACGTGAGCGGTCTGTTCAGCGGATTCTTCCCGCGGGTCAAGACGAGCAACAAGCCGGCCCCGGGCGGCACCTGCCCGTGGGACACCAACGGCGGCGTCGCGAACTTCGCGTACTAAGCGCGACTGTCCCTTCCCCAGTCCGGTCCTCATCCCGAGGGCCGGACTGAACCACGCATGAAGAAGCCCATTCCTCCCGTCGTTCTCGCCATCTTTGCCGTGATCGCCGTCGTCGGCATCGCGATCGCGGCCTACCAGTCGTTCCGACCCGTGGACGCCGCCGCCGTAAAGCCCGACGACTACAAGTACGAGCCGGGCGAATTGCGGGCGAAAATGCAAGGCCAAACCCAGAACCCATGAAAAATCAATCGCTCTTTCTCATCCTGATGCTGGTCATCGCCGCGCTCGCCGTCGGCTGTAGCGGCAACTCCACCGAACCCGAAAAGGCAAAAGCGGGCGACTACGCCACCGATCCCGGCAACAAAACCCCCTGAGATTCGCCCGACGCCCGCGCGGTCAGAACGGTAACATCTGCGCTATGCGCGTTGCGATCGGGGCCGACCACGCGGGCTATGAACTCAAAAACCAACTCGTCATCGAGTTGGAGAATCTCGGTCATTCCGTTCAAGACCTCGGCGCCCACGCCTACGACGCGCTCGACGACTATCCCGACTTTGCCGCCCGCGTCGCCGACGCCGTGGCGAAGGGCAATTCCGAACGTGGCATCGTGGTGTGCGGTAGCGGCGTCGGTGCCTGCATCGCCTCCAACAAGGTCGTCGGCGTCCGCGCCGGCATCGCGACGGATACCTACAGCGCGCGCCAAGGCGTGGAGCACGACGACATGAACGTGCTCGCGATCGGTGCCCGAATCACCGGCATCGAAGTCGTGCGCGAGATCCTTCGCGCCTTTCTGGACGCGCGCTTCAGCGGAGAAGCGCGTCACGTCCGCCGTCTCCAAAAGGTGCTCGACATCGAGCGACGCGCCGCAAACCATCCTGCTCCATCCGCCGGCAATGACGCCAGTAACGTCTCGTGATCCGATGAGTTCCTGAGAGGTCAAGCCGTGATTCAGCTTCCTGCCCCCCTGTACGCCGTCTACCATTCCAAGTGGGAATCGCTTCAATCCCTCCCCCTTGCCGAACGCTTCTGGGCGAAGGACGCCACGCTTTGGGCCAATTCCGACCCGGTCGCCGTCGCCAGCATGCTCGGTTGGGTGGACGTGCTTCCCAAGATGCTCGCGCGCGTCGCCGAAATCACGGAGTTCGTAGAAGACGTCCGGTCTGCAGGATTCGATCGCGTGGTGCTGGCCGGCATGGGCGGCAGTTCGCTCGCGCCGTACGTCTTCGCCCAGGCCTTCGGCGTCCAACCCGGCGGACTTCCGCTGACCGTTCTCGACTCGACCCACCCGGATACCGTGCGGGCGGTTCGGGAGATCGCGACGGACCGCACGCTGTTCATCGTCGCGTCGAAGTCCGGCAGCACCGCCGAGCCGACCGCGTTCGATCGCTACTTCTTCGAATTCGCCGCCGATCCGTCCCGATTCGTGGCCATTACGGACCCGGGCTCACCCTTCGCCCAGTCCGCCGAGGCCCGCGGATTCCGAAAGGTTTTCCTCAACTACGCTGAGATCGGCGGCCGCTATTCGGCCCTCAGCTTCTTCGGATTGGTCCCCGCCGCACTGCTCGGACACGACGTCGCGGCCCTCATCACGGCGGCCATGGTCTACGCCACCGATGCGGAAGATGCCTTCCGCATCGGAACCGCCCTCGGCGTCGCCGCGCAGCACGGGCGCGACAAACTCACGCTGCTCACCGCTCCGGAAACCGCGAGCTTCGGACTCTGGCTCGAACAGCTCGTAGCGGAATCGACCGGTAAGCAAGGTGTCGGCATCTTTCCCGTCGCCGGCGAAGGCCCGCTCGCCTCGGATGCCTACGGCGACGATCGCCTCTTCGCAACCTTCGGCGTGCCCGCGCCGGACGCCGCTCCGGCCACGATCACGCTTTCCGCGATCGACTCCGCCCCGGCCCTCGTCCGGGAATTCTTGCGGTGGGAAATCGCGACCGCCGTCTCCGGAATCGTGCTCGGCATCAACCCCTTCGATCAGCCCAATGTCCAGGAGTCGAAGGATGTCACGAAGGCCGTGCTCGCCCAGGTCGACGCGACCGGCACGCTTCCCGCCGAACCCGACCTCCTCGCCGCGGAAGCGATTGACCTCGCCGCCGCCCTGAGCGACGTCGCCCCGCCCGCATACCTCGCGTTGCAGGCGTATCTGCACGAAACGCCCGAACTCAATTCCGCCCTCGCCGAACTCCAGGCCGCCCTCGCCGCACACTTCCGCGTCGCCACGAGCTGCGGATACGGACCGCGCTTCCTGCACTCCACCGGCCAATACCATAAGGGAGGCCCGAAGCATGGCGTGTTCCTTCAACTCGTCGATGATCCCCAAACCGACGACGCCATCCCCGGCCAATCCGCCACGTGGCGCCAGTTCGTGCGCGCCCAGGCGATCGGCGATGCCGAGGCCCTGCGGACGAAAGGGCTACGCGTCATCCGAATCAGCCTCGGATCGGATCCCGCCGCCGCCGTCCGATCGCTTCTCTCCCGCGTCTCTCCCGAAACTTCGCGGACGGATTCGTAACGATCCCCCGCCCACCACCATGAGTACTCCCGAAACCCCCGCCTACGACTTCGGACTGATCGGCCTCGGCACGATGGGCCGCGCCTTGCTGCTCAACATGCTCGATCACGGTAATCAGGTGGTGGGCTACAACCGCACGCCGGAAAAAGCGCAGGCAATCGAAGCCGAGACCGGCGGCCGCCTCCGGGTCTACTCCGACCTCGCCGCATTCGTCCGGTCCATCCGTCGACCGCGCGCCATCATGCTCCTCGTCACTGCCGGTAAGGCGACCGACGAAGTGCTCGAAAGCCTCGTTCCGTTCCTCGAACCCGACGACTTCCTCATCGACGGCGGCAACGCCCATTACCGCGATACCGACCGTCGCATCGCCTCGCTCACCGCCCGCGGATTCGGGTTTATGGGCATGGGCGTCTCCGGCGGAGAAGACGGCGCCCGCTACGGCCCCAGCATGATGCCCGGCGGCACCGACGCCCAGTACGCGCGCGTCGCCCCGGTGCTCGAAAGCGTGGCCGCCAAGTACGACGGCGTCCCGTGCGTCGCGCGAATGGGCAACGGCAGCGCGGGACACTACGTCAAGATGGTCCACAACGGCATCGAGTACGCCATCATGCAGGCGATCGCCGAGGTCTACGACCTGATGCATCGCGGAATGGGAATCACCGCCCCCGCCGCATCCGACGCGTTCATCGCGTGGAACCAGGGCCCGCTTGGCGGATTCCTTGTCGAAATCACCGGCACCGTGCTCCGCCGCCGCGACGACCTCACCGACGGCTGGCTCGTCGATGCGGTCAGCGACAAGGCCCGCGCCAAAGGCACCGGCAAATGGACGAGTCAGGACGCGATGGACCTCGGTATCCCCGTCCCCAGCATCGACGCCGCCGTCACCGCGCGCGAACTCAGCGAAGCCAAGCCGCTCCGCACCCACGCCGAATCCGTATTTGGCACCGCCGGAACCGTCGCGCTCACCCTGGAAGCCCTCCACGACGCGCTCCTCGCTACCAGCCTGATCGCCTACGCCCAGGGCCTTACCCAAATCCGCGCCGCCAGCCGCGATTACGGCTACGAAACGAACCTCGAAACGGTGGCCACGGTTTGGCGGGCCGGATGCATCATCCGCAGCGCCCAGCTTGAACCGATTCGCGCCGCGTTCCACGCCGAGCCGGACCTCGAATCCATCCTGCTCGACCCCGTCATCGCCGACTCCGTGCGCCGCGCGATCCCCGCCCTCCGAACCGTCGTCAGCCAGGCCGTCGCCGCCGGAATCCCGACCCCCGTCCTGAGCGCCTCGCTCGCCTACTTCGACGGCTTGCGATCCTCGCGACTCCCCGCCAATGTCATCCAGGCGCAGCGCGATTACTTCGGCGCCCACACCTACGAACGCCTCGACCGCGAAGGTACCTTCCATACCGCCTGGGCCGACCCCTCATGAACAGCGCGAATCTCCAACCCACCGTGGTCGCCATCTTTGGCGCGACCGGCGACCTAACCAAGCGCAAGCTCATCCCCGCGCTGTTCAACCTCTTCCTCGATCACGAGCTGCCGCGCCAATTCACCGTCGTCGGCGTCGGACGCCGCGGCGATGCCGCCAGCTTCCGCGAAGCGATGCGCGAAGGAATCGCCAAGTTCTCGCGTCGCGGTGCCGGCGACCCCGCAAAGTGGGCCGAATTTGCGACGCGCATCCAGTACGTCTGCGCGGACTTCGGGGACACCCGGCTGTACGAAGAGCTCAGTGAGATCATCCGGACGAGCGAGGCCGAGTTCAGCGCCCCCGCCAGCCGCGTGTACTACCTGTCTATCCCGCCCGAAATCTTCGAGCGCGTTGGACGCGGTCTCGGCGAGGCCGGCCTCGCCCAACACCGCGACCGCGACCGCATCGTCATCGAAAAACCGTTCGGGCGCGACCTCGAATCCGCCGAAGCCCTCAACCATCAGCTCCTCGCGCACTTCGAGGAGAAGCAGATCTATCGCATCGATCACTACCTGGGCAAAGAAACCGTCCAAAACATCCTCGCCCTCCGCTTCGGCAACGCCCTCTACGAGCCGATCTGGAATCGCCGCTACGTCGACAACGTGCAGATCACCGTGGCTGAAGAAGTCGGCGTCGAGAAGCGCGGCGGCTACTACGAAACCTCCGGTGCCCTGCGCGACATGGTGCAGAACCACCTGCTCCAGCTCATGTGCCTCGTCGCCATGGAACCCCTCGTCAGCTTCGATGCCGACGAAGTGCGGAACAAGAAGGTCGATGTTCTCAAGGCCATCCGACCGCTCGACGCCCGCAACCGCCACCAATTCAGCGTGCGCGGTCAGTACGGACCCGGCTACTCCCACGGTCATCCCGTTGCCGGCTATCGACAAGAGGAAGGGGTAGACCCGCTCTCCACCACCGAAACGTACATGGCCCTCAAGCTGTACGTCGAAAACTGGCGTTGGCAAAACGTGCCGTTCTACCTGCGAACCGGCAAACGCATGGCCCGCAAACTCTCGCAAGTCGTCATCAATTTCAATCCTGTGCCGCACCAAATGTTTCCGTCGGCCAATAGCGACGACTTCGAGGCGAACCGGATGATCATCAACATCCAGCCCGAAGAAGGCATTTCGGTCAAGTTCCAGGCCAAGGAGCCCGGCGCCGGAATGCGACTGCGCACCGTCTCGATGGACTTCAACTACGAACAAGCGTTCGACATGCAATCCCGCGAAGCCTACGAAACCCTCCTCCAAGAGGTGATCGAAGGCGACACCACCCTCTTCATGCGCGACGATCAAGAGCACTACGCCTGGAGCCTGCTCATGCCGCTCCTCAAGTCGTACGAATCCACCCCGCCCGCCAATTTCCCCAACTACGTCGCCGGAACCTGGGGTCCCGAAACCTCCGACGTCATGCTCGCGCGCGACGGCCGAAGTTGGTACAACCCCAACGTCGCGCCCGCTATCAACCGCCGCATTTCGATCCAGTCATGAATCTCGTCGTCCTTCCGTCGCCCGCCGCCGTGGCCGAGCGCGCTCACGAACTCCTCTGGGAGCACTACTTCCGCGCCATCGCCGAACGCAATCGCTTCACCGTCGCCCTCAGCGGCGGAAGCACCCCGCGACAACTCCACGCCATCCTCGCCGACGATCCGGATTTCGACTGGACCCGCGTCTTCATCACCCTGTCGGATGAACGCTGGGTGCCCGCCGACGACGAACAGAGCAACGCCCGGATGGTCCACGAAACCTTATTGCAGTACGCGCCCGAGGCCGAGTTCCTCCCGCTCTACCACGGAACCTCGCCCGCCGAAGACGCGGAACGCGCCAGCAAGGCGATGACCAAGGCCCTCCAAAAGGCCCGGGGACTCGACATGTTGTTCGCCGGCATCGGTGCCGATGCCCACACGCTTTCCCTGTTCCCGGGCGAACCGTACGCCGCCACATGGCAAGACCGACCCGGCGTCGTCATCGACACCACCGCCCCGGTCAATGCCCCGGACCGCCTTTCGCTCTCCGTCGAGTTCGCGCTGCGCAGCCAACAGATCATCGTGCTTGCCACCGGCACCGAAAAAGCGGACGCCCTCGCCCACGCCATCGAGTCGCCCATCGACCCGGCCACCTACCCCGTTCAGGCGCTTGTCCGAGCCGGAAACGCGGTCGTCACGATCCTCGCCGATACCGCCGCCGCCGCCAAACTTTCGTCCGCGGCGTAGCAACGAAAAAATTTCTGAATGTTTTGAAAATTACTCCGGATACCCCCTCCCGCTAGCCGAACTTTAACGCTATGCTGAGAGAATGGAGTTATCCGAAATCTCCCGCCGGAGCCTTCTGGGAACCAGCGTAGCGAGCGTGCTCGCCGCGGCCCTGCCCGGCTGGGCGAAGGCCGCTCCGGTCCTGTCGCTCAGCGGCGACACGGCGGTCACCTTCCTCCCCGGGCATCGTCTCGCGACGCTCGGCCAGGGCTGGGTGCTCGTCACCGGCGGCCTGCGCCCAGGCTCCCAGCGCGGTGATAGCCGGCCCAACGGCAACACCGTGGCCTATCTCATCAATCCCGCGACCGGCGAAACCTACGCCGCCGCGCCGATGCAAGTCGGACGTGCCTTCCACGCCCTCGTGCCGGGGCCCGACGGACTGGTGTACGCCATCGGCGGCCACGCGTCGTCTCCCGTCGCCTCCATCGAAGCGTACGAAATGTCCGCGAACCGATGGACGTTTGCGGGCGAGCTTCGCACGCTGCGCGGAGAAGTCAACGCCACGTTTGTTGGCAACCAACTCGTCGTCACCGGCCGGAATGGCGGATTCGAACTCGTCCGTCCGCGCCTCTTGGCCGCAACGCTAACCCCCTAATCCAACACCATGTCAAACCAAATTTTTGTCCGCTTTGTCCCGATTGGCAACACGGCCTCCGTCCCCGGCGAAATCCGTGCCGAAGGCTACAAGGACTTCCACGAATTCTTCTCGTCCGATGTCGGCTTTGAGCGAAGCTCAACTACTGGAGTCCCGTTCTTCAACCGGCTCGTCATGAGCCGCAACTACGCGTTTTCGAGCGGTGGACTCGTACGAAACACGCTGGCGCAAGGACAGTTCGCGATCGAAGTTCATGTCGTACAGCTTTTTGGAACGCGCTTCCGCACGATCGCCCTTACCGAACTGCGAGGCGCGCGCCTCCTCAAGTACCGAACGACCGCCGTCGCCGGCGAGTCAGTGCCGCGTGAGGAGTACGAGTTCGACTTCGCGCAGCTGCTCTGGACGTACTACATCCTCCGCACCGACGGCACCGTCAACGGCCTCACGCGGACGGGCTGGAATCTCGTGACCAACCAGCCGATCAGCTCGCTTCCGCCGATCTGACCGTTAAACCGAACGGATCCGGAGGCGTAACCCCGCCTCCGGAACGCCCGCATCCGGCCGAACGCGGTGGCTATACGTCACCCCGGGCACCCAAACCGGCCCGATCAAGTCGCACAGCACCGGGAGACGCGACCGTAGCGTCTCCGTCAGTCCGGCCTCGCCGAAAAGGTCCGAAAGTTTCCGGTGCCCCTCAAACCCCGAGGGCTGAATCGTGTCGCCCGGATTCGCCGTCCGCACGAATAGATTTCCGCGCAACCCCGCCTGCCGAACCGTCAGCTCCAGCACATCTCGCGCCGGAACGCCGTCGGTGGTGGCCGGGTCCAGCGACATGACCCATGTCTCGTCATCCGACACATCGCCGGGTAAAGCCCCCACCGGCGCTCCCCAATCCCGCGCGTGCGTGCGCTGACGGACCGAGAGCCGATGGCCGTCCCAGGCCGCGTCCACCGTGCCGCCTTCGCACGTCACCGATCCCGCCGATTCGGAGTCGCGGATTCCCGCCGCCAGCAGCTCGGTTTGCTCGTACGTAAGCTCGCCGCCCACCGCTCCGACCGCCAGCCGAACCGCCCGCCGGCGCAGGGCCAACGGATACGCCGCCAGCGGCACCGTGTCCAGCACCACCTCGAACGGCGCACTCAAGAAGTGCAACGGACCGTTGGGCCGCAGTTCGCACTCCTCGAGCAGGCGCGCCGCCATGCCGTTCAAAAACCGGTCCTCTTCCGTCAGGATGTCGATGGTCCGGGCAATCGCGAGTTCTGCCTGCGGATTGATCGCGCTCAGTTCCGGCAACACCCGGTGCCGTATGCGTGCTCGGCTCAGTTGGACGTCGGCGTTCGCCGGATCATCGTGCGTCCATAGTCCGTAGCGATCGCAAAACGCCCGCGTTTCTGCCCGGCTCACATCGGTCAAAGGGCGGATCACTGCATCGCGCTGAGTCGGTACACCCAGCATTCCGCTCATGCCCGTACCGCGGGCCAAGTGAAAGAGCAACGTTTCGGCGGAGTCCGTCCGCGTGTGGCCCGTGGCGAGTCGCATCCCCGCACTTTGGTCAAGGATGCGTCGAAAGAAGGCGTACCGCGCGTCGCGTCCCGCTTCCTCCAGCCCGATTCCTCGGTGCCGGGCGATCAACGGAACGTCTGCGCGTCCGGCCAAAAACGGAATGCCAAGCTCCTCCGCAAACGCCTGACACAAGCGCATTTCGGTGTCGGCCTCCGGTCGCATCCCGTGGTGCAGGTGCGCCGCCACCACGTCGATCCCGAGTGCCACGAGCCCGGCCAGCAGGCAGGTACTGTCGGCGCCGCCGCTGTACCCCACCAAAATCGTGTCGTTCGGTTGCCAGAGCGCGCGGGCCGCGTTTGTCGCCCGAAGCTTGGCGACGATCGGATCATCGCACCACGCCAGCGGCTTCCGTTCCATCAAGCAGAAGGGTACTCTCCGCACGCCGTGACCGGTTGCATCGACGCGACGCACGGCGGGGAGGTGAGGAATCCATGCGCACCGAAGCGAACAGCGTCGCCGCCCAACTCGAGCACCTCGCCACGCTCCCGTTCGAAGACGGCAACTTGGCCGAACTGATTCGCGAAACGCTGCGCGACGCCCGCCCGGAAGATATCGCCGAGGCTCTGGAGCGCACGCCGCGCGAATTCGATATCCAAGTCCTGCAGGCGCTCGATAGCGAGACCGCCGCCTACGTCCTCATCGAACTGCCCACCGAGCAGGCTCGCACCATCGTCAACGAGCTACCCGACGCCACCGTGGCGCACTACCTCGACATCCTGCCGATGGATGACGCGGTGGAACTGCGGGAGCACCTTGATGCCGACCGATTCGAGGCATTGCTCGGTGTCATTCCGGACGAGGACGCCCAGGAGATCCGGCGCCTCCTGAGCTACCCCGAGGACTCCGCGGGCCAGCTGCTCACCGAGGACTTCGTCGAGGTCGGTCCCGAGGCGACCATGGAAGACGTTCTCCGGACCATTCGCGAGGACACCGACGAGTACGAAACCGTCAACTACATCTACGTACTTTCCTCCGATCGGCACCTGCTGGGCGTGCTCACCCTCCGCCGCGTCATTCGCGCCGAGCTGACCGCCCTGGCGCGCGAGATCATGAACCCGGACCCGATTTCGGTGCCGGTTGATATGCCGGAAGAGGATGTCGCCCGTACGATGGCTCGGTACGGCTTCTCCGCGATCCCGGTCCTGGATGGCCGCGGTCGGATGGTCGGCATCATCACCGCCGACGACGCCCAGGAGGTCCTTGAAGACGCTCAGACTGAAGACGTCCTCGCGCTCGGCGGCGTCCTCGGCGACGCCGAGTCGTATCTGTCGCTCAGCGTGTGGCAACTCGTTCGCCGCCGATTACCGTGGCTGATGATCCTGTTCGTCGCCGAATTCTTAACCGGGAGCGTGCTGCGTCATTACACCGATCAGGCGGGCGAGGCGGGGCAGACCACGCTCGCCCAACTCATGCTGTTCGTCCCCCTGCTCATCGGCGCCGGCGGAAACGCGGGGTCGCAGGTCACCACGACGATCACGCGCGCGCTCGCCTTGGGCGAAGTCCGGGCCTCCGATGCCTTGCGCGTCATCCGCCGCGAGTTCGTCGTGAGCATGACGATCGGCCTCATCCTCGGCGCGCTCGGCTTTCTCCGTGCGTACCTGCCGGGCATCGGCTGGGGCCAGCCTGTCTCATTGAGCCTGGTCGTCGGGATCGCCCTCCCGTCAATCATCGTCTGGGCGGCAATCGTTGGCAGCGTCCTCCCGATTGGGGCCAAGGCGCTGAAGCAAGACCCGGCCGTGATGAGCGCGCCGTTCATTAGCACCTTCGTGGATGCAACCGGCATGGTCATCTTTTTCGAGGTCGCAAAGCTCGTCCTCTCGTGGTACGGCGTCCAGTACCGCTAGCACTCTTGCCCCTGTGAGGCATGTCCGCGATCCGGCACGGCCAACGCAACGACTCCGGTCCTGACTGCCTTAGACCCCGAACCTGACACGTTAAGAAGGCGCCCGGTTTGAGGACCGAAGCGCCTGTATGAGGGGGGAGTATGGAACTGTCGGCAATTGCTCACCGACACTTTATTGTACGCCGCAACGGGATTTTCGTTACCGATGGTTGACAAAAAAGTTTTTCGCGTGCGAATAGGTTATGAACCCAAAAGTTTTGGCCGCATCACCCGCCCGATCGCTTCACTCGTGTCCTGCGCGTCTCGCTCCCGATAGGCCGTTCGATGCGCGTACCCCGCCTGCGCTTCCGACCGTAGCCCAGCGACGAACGATCCGTTGCGGATTTCATCCAAAATCTTGCGCATTTCGGTGCGAGTGGCCTCCGTGATGAGCCGATCGCCCGCCGCGTACCCGCCCCACTCTGCCGTGTCGCTGATGCGGTCCCGCATCCCCGCGATGCCCCGCTCGATCATCAGGTCCGCGATCAGCTTGACCTCGTGCAAGCATTCGAAGTAGGCAAGTTCGGGCGGATACCCGGCGTCCACCAACGTCCGGAATCCGGCCTGAACCAGGGCCGGGAGCCCGCCGCAGAGCACCGCTTGTTCCCCGAACATATCGGTTTCTGCCTCATCCGCGAACGTCGTCTGCAGCACGAGCCGACGGGCCCCGCCGATGCCCCAGGCGTAGCCGAGCGCGAGGTCGAGCGCGTTGCCCTCTGCGCCCGGCTGGTGTTCGGCGACGAGGCACGCCAAGCCTCGGCCCGCGAGATATTCACTCCGCAGCTGCGGACCCGGCCCCTTCGGCGCGACGAGGCCAACCCCGATTTCCGGCGCGGGTTGGATGAGCCCGAAGGCCACCGTCATGCCGTGCGCAAACAGCACGGTTTGGCCGGGGCGCAACTCCGGCGCGATCTGCTCGGCATAGATCTCGGGCATTGGCACGTCCGGAGTCGCGAGCATGAGGACGTCCGCGTGACGGGTCGCTTCGGGAATCTCGCGCACGTCGAATCCGTCGGCGCGCGCCGTGACCGCGCTCGCACGGCCGGACGGCAATCCGATGATCGTCCGAAGCCCGGAATCGCGCAGATTCAGGGCGTGCGAACGGCCCTGCGAACCGTAGCCGATGACCGCCACCGTGCGCCGCCGGATCGCGCTCGGATCAATCGTGGACGGCTCAATTTCGCGCAGTCGAGGTACGGACACGCGCATGGTGTACCTGCCCGAACGCCCACCGGCGGCGGTAGCATCCGAACACACCCATGACGAGCGAATCGGGACGTCAGATCGCGAACGCATGCCTCGCCTTGCTCGCCCTGGGTGCGCTCGGCTGGTGGGTTGCGCGCAGTCCGAACGGGGTGATCGAACGTCGCGACCGGACCCCGATGACCGAGTTTGGGGAAAGCATTGCGGCGATCGATCGGGACGGCAAGCCGGGCGATGTCGACACCGTTCGGGCCGATTGGCGACGCATCGGCAGTGCGTTGCAGGCGTTCCGTGCGAAACACGGCCGCATGCCCGCCGGGTCGCCGATGTTGCCGAACGGCGAGTTCCGCCAGGCTTCGAAACTCTCGGTTGCCGACCTCACCGCGCCGACGCAAGCGGTTTCGTTTGATCCCGACGGATCGGAAGCCGGGCTTCGGTTCGAGCATTACTCGCTGGAGTTCGGCGGTCCGCGGTTGGACGGCACCGATCCGAGCGAGCCGCCGGCGATCGGACGCGATGTGTGGGTGCGCTGCTCGTACCGGCGCGACGGCCAGCCGCGCGTGATGCTCCTGCGGAGCGACGGCGCGATCGAAGACTACGCCCGGGAGAACCTCGCGATGATCTTGACCGTGAGCAATGCGCTCACCGGCAATACCTTGCGGTACGTGCGGGTGCCGTACGATCAGGCCGGGGTACCGGGCGATGCGATCTTGATTGTCTGGCCAGAAATGCACTTGGCGACGTTTCCGAGGTTGCCGTCGATGGTCTGGCGTGGTCGGTAGGGGCACGTCCTGCGGTAACGTGCAGACGTGAATCGGCAATTGGGTCTAGCGATTTTGGCGGGTGGAGCGGTCGTCGCGTGTTCGCGCATGGCGGCCGACGCGGGCACCTCGAACACCTCGGAATCGACGGCAAAATCGAGCGCGGGACTGTCGGCGGCGATGACCGAATCGCAGCAACGGACGAACGTCTCGCGGCTGTACCGAGAGGCCTGCGCGAAGTGCCACGGCGACCGTGCGGAAGGCGGCGGCGGCGGAACCCCGAGCCTGCTGACTCCGGACAAGTTCGACCAGAAGTGGGACAAGCCGTTCTTCGACGCGATCAAGAAGGGCGTGCCGAATATGGGCATGGAGGCGTTCGGCGAATCGTTGAGCGATCCCGAGATCTGGGCGTTGGTGGTTCACATCCGCGAACGGCAAGAAGAGTACATGCGCGACAACGTGTGGCCGAAGCAGTTGGCGATCGGCAACACCCAGGAGACGCAGCACCACTCGTACCGTATGGAACCGGTGATTGAACCCGGGCGCGGGCTGCGCACGCCGTGGGGCATCGACTGGCTGCCGGACGGCACGATGTTGGTGGCGAATCGCAGCGGCTCGGTACACCTCTTCAAGAACGGCGAACTTGGCCCGGCGATCGAAGGAATTCCGGCCAGTACGGAGATCGGCCAGGGCGGCATGATGGAGGTCACGGTTCATCCGCAGTACGCTAAGAACGGATGGGTCTATCTCGGGTTCACCGATCCGAAGCCGGGCAACCCGCGCGAAGGCCAAACCAAGATCGTGCGCGGCAAGTTGCAGCGCAGCGGGCTGTCGGCAAAGTGGGTGAATCAGGAGACGATTTTCGAATGTGCGCCGGATACGTACAACGGTTCCGGCGTCCACTTTGGCAACCGCATCCTGTTTGATGGCAAAGGCCATCTCTTCTTTAGCATCGGAGAGCGCGGCAACGAGAATTTGGCACAAGACCTGACGAAGCCGAACGGCAAGGTTTACCGAGTGCGGGAAGACGGCACGGTTCCGAACGATAACCCGTTCGTGAATCAGCCGGGCGCGATCAAGGCGATCTGGTCGTACGGGCATCGCAATCCGCAGGGCTTGGCGTTCGACGGGGAAGGTCGGCTGTGGGATACGGAGCACGCTCCGCGCGGCGGCGACGAGGTGAACCTGGTGGAGCGCGGCTCCAACTACGGTTGGCCGGTGATCTCGTTTGGGATCAACTATCAGGACACGCCGAAGACGATTCCTTGGCCGACGGGCGACCAAAAGTTCGCGATGCCGGTGTTCCGATGGATCAAGTCGATCGGAGCGTGCGGCATGAGCACCGGCAACGGCAAGGCGTTTCCGAAGTGGAAAGGTGACGTGTTTGCGGGCGGGCTGGCAGGTCGGAACATCGACCGATTCCGTTTCCGCGGCGGCAAGATGGTGGAGCAGGAGCGCATTTTGGCGGCTCCGGGCCGGGTGCGCGAGGTGGCGGTGGGTCCGGACGGATTCATCTACGTGGCGCTGAACCAGCCCGACGCGATCGTGCGATTGGTTCCGGCTCCGTAAGACCCCGTCGGTATAATCCGGCTGGGTCTTGGCCCGATCAACGGGACCCATCAACGGAGATGGACCCAAAGGAAACACGCATGTCGGCTCTTTCTGCGAACCGCGCCTACTCGAAGCTCGAGTTACTTCGCCTTATGCTTCTCAGTCGAGAAGGCGACCGCCGGGAAGGGATTCTCTTGCGGCAGAGCAAGGGTTGGTTTCAGGTCAGCGGGATGGGCCACGAGGCACTTGCCGTGATTGCTCACCTCCTTCGGGAGGACGACTGGCTGTTTCCGTACTATCGAGACCGGGCGCTGATGTTGGCGCGCGGTCTTTCTCATTTCGACCTCGCGTTGGCGTACCTGGCGAAGAAGGACAGCAGCAGCGCCGGCCGACAAATGCCGGGCCACTTTAGTTCGCGGGCGCACAACGTGTTTAGCGTGTGCACGCCGACGGGCGGCGGGCTACTGCCGGCCTGCGGTACGGCGTGGGCGATGAAACTGGACGGGAAGGATTCGGTCTGCCTCGCGAGCGTTGGTGACGCGGCGGCGCGGCAGGGCGAGTTCTTTGAGGCGGTGGCGTTTGCGCTGCAGGAGAATCTGCCGGTCGTGTTTGTGGTGGAAGACAACAAGTACGGCATCAGCACGCCGACGGAGAAGTTTCTGCCGTTTCACCTGGACCTGCTGAGCGACGAGAACGTGGTGAAAGTGGACGCTCGGCATCCGGACCGCGTGTGGGACGTGTTTGAGCCCGCCATCACTAAGGCGCGGCAAGGCCATGGGCCGACCGTGGTGTGGGCAGACCTCGACCGATTGAGTTCGCACACGTCGTCGGACGATCACCGGGTCTACCGGAATCTCGAGGATATCGAGGCGATGGCGCACCGCGATCCGATCCGTCTCTTGGCGGAAGAGCTGATCGCGACCGGCGAATTGACGGCCACCGAGTGGGAGGCGACGCAACAGGAGATTGTGGAACTGGTGGACGCCGAGTACCGACGGGCGGAGCGCGCCACGGATCCGGACGCGCACGCGGTGCTGGACGAAGTATTTGCGCCGGCGCCCCCGGCCGAGGTTCCGCCGATTTCTCGGGCGGAGCGCACGACGATGGTTCAGGCGATCAACACCACGTTTGCGAAGGGGCTGGAATCGAACCCCAACATGATCTTCTTCGGAGAAGACATCGAGGACCCGAAGGGCGGCGTGTTCGGTCTGACGAAGGGGCTCAGCGAGACCTTCCCGAAGCAGGTGTTCAACTCGCCGTTGGCGGAAGCGACGATCATGGGCGTCGCGGTGGGGATGGCGGCCTACGGATACCGACCGGTGTTCGAGTTGCAGTTCGTCGACTTTATGGCGCCGGGGTGGAATCAGATCACCTCGAACATGAGCACCTTGCGGTGGCGGACGAACGGCGACTGGAAGTGCCCGTTGGTGATTTACGCTCCGTACGGCGCGTACTTGCCGGGCGGTTCGCTGTGGCACAGCCAAGCCAACGAGTCTTACCTGGCGCACACCCCGGGGCTGAAGATCGCGATTCCGAGCACTCCGGCGGATGCGGCGGGGCTGGCGTGGACGGCGATGCACGGCGAGGACCCGCACTTCTTGCTCATTCCGAAGCACATCTTTCGGAAGCCGACGCCGGTGGAGCACGTCGAGCCGGTTCCGTTTGGCAAGGCGCGCACGGTTCGGGAAGGGAGCGATGTCACGGTGGTGACGTGGGGCAATTGCATCGAACTGGTGGAAGAGGCGGCAGCGCAAACCAACGTGAGCCTGGAGATCATTGATCTGCGCTCCATCGTTCCGTGCGACTACGACGCGATCACTCAATCGGTGCAGAAGACCGGCCGGCTGATTGTGGTGCACGAGGACAACATCACGTGCGGCTTTGGCCAGACGATTTTGGCCGAGATGACGAGGGTTCCGGAGCGTTGGAACCTGTTCCTTTCTCCGCCGCAGCTGGTGGCGCGGGAGGACGTGCATATCGGCTACAACCCGATTTACGAATACGCGGCCTTGCCTTCGGTGGACCAGGTTTTGGACGCGATTCGGGTGGTGATGGCGTAGGGGTTTTGTTTGGATTTTGTTCGGGTTGGTTAGCGTTTTGTTCGGGGTAGTTCGGGTGGTTCGGTTGGTTCGGGTAGTGCGGGGCAGTTCGGATGGTTTGGGTTGGTTCGGGTTGGTTCGGGGTGCTTCGGATTAATTCGGGTGGTTTGGGTTAATTCGGGTGTTTCGGGTTGGTTCGGTTGTCGGAATTGCGGTAAGGCGTTAGGCGTTTCCCTTGGCAGGCGGGAGGCAACTTCTTGGTTCGGATTTGTTAGGGTTCGTTCGGGTGGTTCGGGTTGGTTCGGTTGTCGGAATTGCGGTAAGGCGTTAGGCCTTACTAGTTTCTCTTGGCAGGCGGGAGGCAACTTCTTGGTTCGGATTGGTTAGGGTTTTGTTGGTGTGGTTCGGGTTTTGTTCGGGATGCTTCGGTTTGTCGGAATTGCGGTAAGGCGTTAGGCCTTAGGCGTTTCTCTTGGCAGGCGGGACGCCTACCCCACAACTTCTTGGTTCGGATTGGTTAGGGTTTTGTTCGGGTGGTCCGGGTTTTGTTCGGGATGCTTCGGTTTGTCGTAATTGCGGTAAGGCGTTAGGCCTTAGGCGTTTCTCTTGGCAGGCGGGAGGCAACTTCTTGGTTCGGATATGTTAGGGTTTTGTTCGGGTGGTTCGGGTTTGTTTAAGTTTGTTCGGATGTCGGAATTGCGGTAAGGCGTTAGGCCTTAGGCGTTTCTCTCGGCAGGCGGGACGCCTGCCCCACAACTTCTTGTTTCGGATTGGTTAGGGTTTTGTTCGGGATGCTTCGGTTTGTCGTAATTGCGGTAAGGCGTTAGGCCTTAGGCGTTTCCCTTGGCAGGCGGGAGGCAACTTCTTGGTTCGGATTGGTGAGGGTTTTGTTCGGATTGGTTAGGGTTTTTGTTCGGGTTGGTTAGGGTTTTTGTTCGGGTTGGTTAGGGTTTTTGTTCGGGTTCGTTCGGGTTCGTTCGGGTTGGTTCGGGTTGGTTCGGGTTGTCGGAATTGCGGTAAGGCGTTAGGCCTTAGGCGTTTCTCTTGGCAGGCGGGAGGCAACTTCTTGGTTCGGATTGGTTGGGGTTTTGTTCGGTTGGTTCGGGGCAGTTAGGGCTTTTTTTCGGGTTGGTTAGGATTGGTTAGGATTGGTTCGGGTTGGTTAGGGTTTTGTTCGGTTGGTTCGGAATAGTCAGGGTTTTGTTCGGGTTACTTCAGGTTCGGGACCCATTTCCAAATTCCGTAGCAGCTGGTGGCGACCCAGGCCTCGCGGGTGCGGGGGTGGACCTGGATGCAGAGGGCCTCGCGGCCGCCGTCCTTCCTCGGCGAACCGATCGGGCCGAGGGGTTGGTTGAGGCTGAGCACGCGCCACGATTTGCCCGCATCGCGGCTGTGCGCTACCGAAACGCAGGAGGCGTAGACGTTGCCGGCGCTTCCGACGTACAGCCAGTCGGGGTTGGCCGGATCGACGGCGATGGTGCGGATGGAAGCGCCGCCGAACTGATTGCGCGGGGTCGCGAGTGTGCGCCACGCGCCGTTGTCGAGGTACGCGGCCTCGTCGTTTAGCACGGCGTAGAGGCGTTGCCGGCGCGGGTCGTAAGCGAGATCGCGGACCTCTCCGCGGTGCTCCGCGAGGGCCTTCCAGGTTCGGCCGCCATCGCGAGAGGTGACGACGCGCGTGGTGTCGCCGGCGGATTTGACGCCGAACAGGGAGCCGTCGGGAGCGGAGGTGAGGACTCCCGAACATTCGGGCATCTCGGCCCAGGATTTGCCGGCATCGGCGGTGCGATGGTTGGCGACGAAGGCGATATTCGGTTGGGTGGGGTGGCCGAGGGCGGAGTCGGCGCCGGCGAGGGTTTGGCCCGTCTCGCGCCAGGTTTTTCCGCCGTCGTGGGTGACGGTGAGCTTGCGGGGGGCGCCCCAACCGGCGGCGTTACCGACCGCGAACGTCTTGGCGTTGAGGGCGTATCCGCCGTAGGTGAATCCGCCCCAGCCGTTGCCGCTCGGATTTTGGTATTCGAACCATTGGCCGCCGTTGGGGGTGGCGGCTCCGTTGTAGTCTTGGGACCCGAAGAAGAGGAGGTCGGGGTTTTGGGCGTTGAAGGCGAATTTTCCGCCGATGAGCAGGGCGTGGTTGCCGGCGTTATCCCATCGAAGAGTTTTGCCGCCGTCGCGGCTGCTGGTCACGATGTCGCCGCCGATGGAGAAGAGTCGGTCGGGATCGGTGGGGTGCCAGGCAAAGATTCCTTGGCGGGTGTTGACGGGGAGGAAGGCCTCCGGGGTTTCCATGCGGATGGCTTGCCAGGTTTCGCCGCGATCGTGGCTGACGAACCGTTGCCAGTTCCATTCGTTGCGGTACTGATCGCGCCAGATCACCCAGCGATTCGGGTCGGCGGGGCTGGCCTTAAGGTTGCGCAGGAGGAAGTTATCTTCGAGCGGGGGCGCCGGGGTTTGCTTCCAGTGGCGGCCGTTTTCGTCGGCGATGAGGATGGCCCGTTCGGTGGAA
>JANRKI010000105.1:0-8589 GCA_033763535.1 Fimbriimonadaceae bacterium
GGCCTCGCGATCATCGCGGGCCTCGGCGGATGCACCAACGACACGCAAACTTCGGCGACGAAGGAAGAGCAGTCGCGCTGGCAAAACCCCGTGAAGGAACCGCCCCCCGAGGCGGGCAACATGGGCGGACCGCCGAAAGGCGGCACCGCCGGAGGACCGCCCCTCGGCGCACCCCCCGGACCACCGCCCGGTGCCCAAGCCGGCCCCGGCTAGGCGCAAAGCGAGGCACCTAGCCTCACGCGTCATCACGGCTTCGTGATGTCTTTCCCGCCGTTCGATGGATTTTCGGACGGCGGGTTTTTTCTTGATGTATGCTCGTAACCGACGGTGGTAATGGAGTTGAGCACGGAGGAAATCACACGGTGGGGCATCGACCTGGGCGGTACCAAAATCGCCGGCGTCGTGTTGACGGGTTCCGACGTGACGCAAGCCCGTAAGTGGCGGATTCCTACCGAACGCGAACTCGGTTACGCGCACATTATCGCCCAAGTCGGCCGGCTTATCGCCCAAATGGAAGCGGATACCGGGCTCCGACGTCCCGCACAAATCGGCATCGGAACCCCCGGCACGACCGACCCGGCTACCGGACGTCTCAAAAATTCAAACACGACCGTCCTGAACGGTCAACCGTTTATCGCCGACCTTTCCGCCGCCCACGGCATCACGTTTATTGGCGCGAACGATGCGAACTGCTTCGCGATTGCCGAGGCAACGCTCGGCGCGGCGATGGGCTACGAAACCGTTTTTGGCATTATCATGGGCACCGGCGTCGGCGGCGGATTGGTCGTCCGAGGTCGCGTGCTGAACGGAGCTCACGGCATCGCCGGAGAATGGGGGCACAACCCGCTAGAGCCGAATGGGTACCACGGCTACTCCGGTCATCGCGGCGTCGTAGAATCAGTGCTGAGCGGCCCTGCACTCGAACGGTACTACGCCGACTGCCGCGGCGAATCGGTCCGACTCCCGGAGATCATGCTCCGCGCGGATTCCGGTGACCTGGCCGCCATCCAAACTCGGCGTCGCCTCCTGGAATCCTTCGGACGAGCCGTCGCGCAGATCGTCAACATCTTCGATCCCCACGCCATCGTTCTGGGCGGAGGCGTCGGACAGATCGCCGCCCTTTACGAGCACGGCCCGGCCGAAATCGCGAAGCACGTGTTTAATCCAACCTTTACCACCCCGTTACTCGCGCCAAAACTCGGTGACGATGCCGGTGTATTCGGCGCCGCGATGCTGGTGAATCCGTGACTCCACCCGATTCGGCCGTTGACCGCTGGCTGCTCCGGGAAGGCTGGTACTTCGCCGGTTGGACGGTAAACCGATCGATGGTACGCGGCCATGCGCCGATGGGAATGGGGATCGCGATGGTCGGCGCGTTAATCGCCCCCATT
This sequence comes from Fimbriimonadaceae bacterium, assembly GCA_033763535.1. Lineage (GTDB taxonomy): Bacteria > Armatimonadota > Fimbriimonadia > Fimbriimonadales > Fimbriimonadaceae > Fimbriimonas. Next base: position 1,392 of record JANRKI010000105.1, read on the forward strand.
GCCGGATGGCTGATGGAACCCAGCATGGCGATGCTCGGCCTACCCCTCATCATTGGCGGCGGAACCGTGTCGATCATGGCCCACTACATCGCGAATAATCCTCGCATTCCGCACGCGCCCGGCCCAAAGTTATCCGATCGCGCCCACCGATTTATGCGTCAATTAGTCGCCGATTGCGCGCCGCTCCAAGTGACCGATCCGCACTACAATAGCCGAAAAGTCCGGCAGTCGCCCGCCCGCCTCAAACGTTCGGCAACCGAATTCCTTCACCCGCAGGCACTCGCCGCGTTCGAATCGCTTTGTGCCGCTTATAACCGCGCCGTTGCCGCCACCATCGACAGTACCGATGTGACCGAAGACGCCCGGACCGCACTGCGCAAAGTGATGGCCGAAGGACTGGATGCCGTCGCCGCGCTGCAGGAGTACCCCGAAAGCCCCGAACCACAAACCACGCAATTGCGACGATTGGTCGAGAAACTGAATGAGTTTAGTACGCTGATCGAACAGCGATTGGTGCAAGTTCCCCACGATCTGTCCCCCTCGCTGGGCGCCTGGATTGAGGCGTTGCGGCAAGATGAAGAAGAATCGCTCCCGGAACGGGCCTAACCTGCGGTAGCATCCCGCAATGCTCACCGCCACCATCCATTTGGACCCGAAGCGACATCGCGGACCGATCGACCGCCGGATTTTCGGCACGTTTCTTGAACACATGGGGCGGGCGGTGTACGAAGGCGCCTACGATCCGGCATCGCCGCGATCCGACGAGCACGGATTCCGCACCGATGTACTCACCGCACTTTCGGAAATGGGCGCAAGCATTGTGCGCTATCCCGGCGGAAACTTTGTCAGCACGTATAACTGGAAGAACGGCATCGGTCCCAAGGATAAGCGTCCGCGACGCCCAGACTACGCCTGGAAGTCCGTCGAGACCAATCAGTTTGGGACCGATGACTTCATCGCCTGGTGCCGAAAAGGCGGGTTCGAACCGATGATGACGGTAAACCTGGGAACTCGCGGTGCCGAAGACGCTTGCGAATGGCTTGAATACTGCAACCTTCCGCGCGGCTATCAATACAGCGACCTTCGTCCGCAGGAGGAACCGTACGCCGTACAAATGTGGTGCCTCGGAAACGAGATGGATGGACCGTGGCAAGCCGGACACGTACCCGCGCACGAATACGCGATGCGCGCTCAGCAAGCCGCCAAAATCATGAAGGGACTTGACGAGCGAGTCCAAACGGTGGCGGCCGGGAGTAGCGGGCGATTCATGTCGACTTACCTCGATTGGGACCGCGAAGTCCTCGAGTTTGGCTGGGACGATTTCGACTTCATCGCCGCGCACCGATACAGCCAGAACAATGCGCAAAATACCGCCGAGTTCTTGGCGGAAGGCGTCGAAATTGAACGCGTCATTACGGACTATCGCTCGCTTGTCGGGTACATCCGGGGCCGACGTCGATCGAACCGACATGTCTACCTCTCGTTCGATGAATGGAACGTTTGGTACAAAAACATGGAGACCGACGGCAAATGGAGCGAAGCGCCCCACCTGATCGAGGAGGTGTACAACGTCGAGGATGCCCTGGTCGTGGCGCAGTACCTCAACGCGTTCATTCGGAATGCCGACTTCGTGCGGGCGGCGTGTCTCGCGCAGGCCGTTAACATCATCGGTCCGCTTCTTACCCAGCGAGACGGACTTCTGAAGCAGTCCATCTACTACGCCTTCCAAATGATCGCCCAGTCCGTCGGGTCTCACGCGCTGGAGGCACTGATTGAATCACCCCAGTACCCGGCGGGACGGCACGGAGAAGTACCGGTACTCGACGGCTCTGCATCGTTTGATCCCAAGACCGGAGAGACCACGCTGGTGTTGGTCAACCGAAGCCAAACCGAAGGGATGAGCGTGCAGGTACCAGGCTACGTTGCTGCATCGGCAACACGCCTCCACCATAGCGATCCGAAGCTGGACAATACGTGGGACGAACCAACGCGGGTCGTACCGCATGATGCCAGTGCGGAAGCGCTGATCGTGCCCCCGCTTAGCATCACCACCGTCCGGTTACTCCCGGAGAGCGACGCGTGAACGAAAGGTCGTTTGGTTGGCGCGGAGAACGGACCCGTTTAATCCCGCTCGATGAGAGTCACTTTGACCTCTTGTACGGATGGATCAACGATCCGGAAGTGACCCGGACGTTGCTCGTTGGCGACTACCCGATGACGCGACTTGCCGAGCGGGAGTGGTTTGAACAAGCCTGTAAGTCGTCGAACGAAAACGTTTACTTCGTGATCGCAACGCTCGATTCCGTTCCGCTCGGAGTAAGCGGAATCCATGATATCGACTTTCGGCACGGAACCTGCCGCACCGGGTCTTACATCGGTAAAAAAGAGGAGTGGGGTAAAGGGTATGGCACCGACGCCGCTCGCGTGCGCGCCCGCTACATCTTCGATGTACTTGGCCTACGCCAAATCTATTCCGGCGCAATCGAAGGTAACGAGCGCTCGATGAGAATGCAACTCCGTGCGGGCTACGAACATGTGGCAACGTTTCCAAAAAAGTATTGGAAAGACGGTCAGTTCCGAGATGAGTACATCACGCTACTGACCCGAGAACGCTGGCATCAACTACAATCTGAAGTGCGGGAGTAACGGGTTACTCCCGCCCCCTCCCAAACCCAACGCGCCTACCAACACCCCGTACAAAGCGGCACTAACAGCTCAGCCCGTGCCGATCCTCACCAAAAATTTCGAACCGCTCCTCGCGACTGATCCTCGGGGTGCCGCGTCGAACGTAGTGAAATTGCAGCGCCCATCGCCGTCGGTCCGACCGGTTCGATGGCGTCCCGTGCGGAGTCAGCCCGTCAAAGATGAGCGCCCCGCCCGCCGGAAGCGGTGCCGCCACCGCCCGATCCTCGCGTAAAACTTCCGAATCGCACAATTGCCAATCCCGTCGGTTAAAGTGCGGGAGCGGTCCCGCGCGGTGACCCCCGAGCAAAAAGTGCATGCAACCGTTCTCGGGTACCGCCTCGTCAAGCGCAATCCACACGCCGACTACCGGAGTACCCTCCGGCAGATCGAAGTAAGCGTGGTCCTGGTGCCAAGGCTTTTCTCGCCCGATTCCGGGTGGTTTGAGTAAGGCCATATCCTGAAACATCTCCGGTTCGCCACCCAAAAGATCGCGGACAATCGCCATCAGATCGGGCCGATACATGACATCACTCACCCGCGAATCGCAGTGGGCAAACAGCATAAACTTCCGGAGGTAGTCCAGCCGCTCGGCCCCCGTCATCCCGTCCACTTTCCCCTGCGCCGCGTGCTCGTACTGAATCTGAACGGATTCCGGCAGATCCGTTCGCGTGATCAGCGATCGGAACGCATCGCCAATCCCCGCGACCTCGTCCGAATTTAACACGTCCGAAAACGAAAGCACGCCCAACGCCTCGTACTGCTCGCGCATCGCCGGCCCGTAATCCGACAGCCGCGCCGAAGCGGTCAACGTGTGCCGAACCCGGTACAGGTCTACCGCATACGGCTGATCTTCCAAAGTATCGAACGGAATGGTCGCCATCAGGTTGCTCCACTGCCAATATATCGATAAATCGCGCCGCTGTCAACCCAATTAGACCGACCCAAAAACAAAAAAAGTGCGGTGACCCGAAGGACCAGGCCACCGCAAATCTCGTGAACCGGCCGGCTTAGCGATTCTTGTACTTCTGGTTCATCTCTTGCCCAAACTGCTGGGCGTTCTTCGCCATCGCGTCCTGCTCGGGCGAATTCTGATGAACCTTCGGCTGGTTGCCGCTGGCCGCTTGTTTGGCGTTTGCCCCCGTCGGATCATTCAGTGATGCGCCGGGTGGCAAATCTTGGCTGTTGTCACACCCGATGATCAGGAGTGCCAACAAACCGGAGACGAGTGCGAGTCGAGTTCTCATTGACCTGCGCGCGGACCAAAGGCGTAGTTCGCGTTCGGGCGGGTGCGCCAGCTCGCGGTTACCGGACCAAACGGTTCGGGCAGGTATCCGCCGCCTTCATCCGATCGGTTCGCGGCAAATGCCGGGTCCTCGGTGTAGAACGCGCCGTCGCTCTTCAGGAAGCGCGCGTGACCGTCCGCAAACGCGTACGCCATGCCCTGTCGCTGCGAAAGCCGCAAGGTCCAATCCGGATCGATCGTGCCGTTTTGGCTAAAGTTGCCCACCTGAAGACCGTAGTTTCCGTTCGTCCCGCGACCGTACCCTTGCCCGATGAGCACCGTCTGCGCCACGCGCCCGAGCTCGGTCGTGCTGGCCGGACCGCCGGCGTTCGCTCCCATCCAGCCGCAGCCAAGCCACGTATTCGGCGGCATCACCACGCTGTTCGGAAGGTAGCTGGAGTACGGCAGCAGGTTGTTGTCGGAGGCCGGTGCCACCGTGCCGCGGCTGTCGCGCGCCGGAGCGCCGAAGTTCCAAACCGGATCCACGAAGATCGACGCGTTGTTGTTGGCCACGTTCGCGTTGTTGAAGTTGCCGCCGCCCGCACCGTTTCGCACGTACGGGAAGATGAACTCCGTCCAAGCGTGGAACGATCCGCCCGGGGTGTTCGTCACGTTGTTCCCCCAGTCAAAGTTGAAGTCGCAGCTGGCCGGATTCGTCCCGATGTACGGGAACGTGTACGTCCACGGCAACTTGTCGTCGAAATCCGACGAGTACATGAGTGTTGCCAGGCTCAGGTTCTTGATGTTGCTGAGGGTCTGGGTCTTCTTCGCGGCTTCCTTCGCCTGGGCGAAAACCGGGAAGAGAATGGCAGCGAGAATCGCGATGATGGCGATGACGACAAGAAGTTCGATAAGGGTAAAGCCTCGTTGCTTCTGCATGCGCGTAAACTGAGCTCTGCTCACTTTCACTGTACAGGCAAAACCGAACAAACGTTCATTTCTGTAATTGTATTGTTACAGATTCAGCTGTCGGATACAGCATCGCGCAGCTTAACAGGTGCGTGCGCTCCACCACAACCCCGCCGCGCGACTCCGTGGGCTCCCAAACGCCGGTCGGTTCCGCCCCGTCATGCAACGCGTCCGCCGCCCGATGAATCGTATCTGCAATGCACTGCGGAGAAAACTGCATCTGCACCAGCCGATCTTGCCACTGGGTCAGCACCGGCGAGCCCGCGTTGGCGTAGGTCGCAATCCGGACATCCCGACCGACCGCCACCCCCGCGTGCTCGAGTCCCAAAATCAACCCCTGCGTAAACATGTCATCCATCGACACCACCGCATCCGGCCGGTCCGTCGCCGCACTCGCCAGCAACTGCTGTGCCGCGTCGAGCCCGCGTTCAAAGAGGTTCTGCGGCCGCAACAACAGGTCCGCCGGCGGCATCACCACCGGCAACGCGACCGGCGTCAGCGATTCCACCGCGCCGTACGCCCGCAAAGCCGCGCGAAAAACCTCGCGAATACTCAGATATGGCGTGTTGTAAAGCGCGATGCGCCGCGAACCGCCCTGCACCAGCGCGCCGACCCCTAGCTGGCAAGCCTCTAGCATCGCCATGTTCACCGTGTACGCGGCGCTGGTCCCAAAGCCGACCGTCGGCCCGAACCGCTCCTCGATCCGGCGCACGACCCGGGGCTCGACCCCCGCCACGACAATACTTCCGAACGCGCGCGTCTCGATGCCGCGCCAAACCTCGTCCGCCAGCAGTCCGACGATCGCGTCGTCCGGAACCGGCCCCAGGCTCACGTTGACAAATCGCACCGTCGCCATCCCCTCCTGCGCCCGAAACGGCTGAGTCAACGCGTCTAGCAACAGTTCGGAAAACGGCGATGGGTTGATGAAGAGGTTCGGCCCGCACAGGATCAGCCGGCGCTTTCGGCCGGTCATTGGCGCAATAAAGATGCCACTGCGCTCGCGCCGCTCGATCATCCCTTCGCCTTCCAATAACTCCAGGGCGCGCATCACCGCGGGCTGGCTCGTCTCGCTGACGCGCATGAGCGTGCGCACGCTGGGCAACTTGTCGCCGACCGCCGCGTGATCGATGATGCGCCGCAACTTTTGGATGACACGCTCGACTCCGGATGATTCTCGCTGGGGGTTACGCACGTAGGGATTTCCTGTATTCTGAATGATACAGCAATCTCCCCGCAGCGGGTGGTTTTTGGGCTAATCGCTCGGGTCGAGTTCGTCCCGCTCGCGGTCGACGTGGGCATCACCAAGTTAGACCTGAACCAATCTGGACGCATTTGAACCAATCCGAAACGAACCAACCCGGACTGATCCGAACTCCGCCGAACAAAACTTCGGCCCAAACCAACACAAACCAATCCGAACCAATCCGAACGTCTCCGAACTACCCGAACGAAAATCCTCCCCGAACCAATCCGAACAAAGAAGTAGAGGCTCGAATCTTTATTACCGAGAGACGCGCTTATCTCGCGAGAAACTGCTCTCTGACGACGCAACCGCCGCTGAGGAGCTTAACTGCTGCCGTGAATCCTTCCCTGTGGGATGGGAACAGGTGTTGACGACTCGAACCAATCCGAACCACCCAAACCAATCCGAACGAAAAAACAAACGAAAAGAGCCCCGGTCCAATGAAGGACCGAGGCTCGAATCTTTATTACCGGGCGACGCGCTTATCTCGCGAGAGACTGCTCTCTGACTACTTCCGCCGCTGAGGAGCTTAACTGCTGTGTTCGGGATGGGAACAGGTGTGACCTCCTCGCCATGGTCACCCGGAAACTGACGAGCACGAAAAGTGCTTTGTCAGCTGCATATGATCTTTCCGCATTCAATCAGTTGATCACTCGAAGAGAGCTGTCTTTCAAGCCCTCGACCACTTAGTATCGCTCACCTTAACGCATTGCTGCGCTCACAGACGCGACCTATCAAACCGGTAGTCTTCCGGGGGTCTTACTAATTGAGAAACCTAATCTTGAGGTGGGCTTGGCGCTTAGATGCTTTCAGCGCTTATCCCTGCCCGACGTGGCTACCCAGCGTATGCGCCTGGCGGCACAACTGGTACACCAGAGGTCGGTTCACTCCGGTCCTCTCGTACTAAGAGCGACTCCTCTCAAGTTTCTTACGTGCGTAGTGGATAGGGACCGAACTGGCTCACGCCGTTCTGAACCCAGCTCGCGTGCCGCTTTAATCCGTGAACTCCGGAACCCTTGGGACCGTGTACAGCCCCAGGATGCGACGAGCCGACATCGAGGTGCCAAACCATGCCGTCG
>JANRKI010000106.1:0-17411 GCA_033763535.1 Fimbriimonadaceae bacterium
TCCGTTCGGATTCACCACCGTGTTGCGGCTGTACTGACAGGTCGGTTCGCCGCCGCAGGCGATCAGCCCCAACGCCAAAAGAGTGACTCCAATCGCCGTACGACGTTTCACGCTCCGAGTGTAGACCGGTTGGCCGACAACCGCAAGCGAAACGCTATCCCAACGAACGCATCAGCTCTTGCGCGCGTCGGGCCGTGTCCGAATTCGGCGGCGCGTACTGCTGAGCCCGGTACAGCGCCTGCCGAATCGCTGGACCCTGCAGCCGATCGCCCGACTGCGACAGCTCGTATGCCACCGCCAAATACACCAGCGCCGCCTGCTCGCGGTACTGATCGCGCTTGTCCAACTTTGCCTCCCGATCCGCTGCCGAGGCCCACTTGTCTGCGCTTTGTTGCAACAGCTCCAGCCGCTGCCGGGCGTCTTGCTGCTCCATCGCGCGTTGCTGGTACAGGCTCGCGAGGTTGCTCAGCAACGCCGGATTGTGCTCGTCCAGGCTCGTTGCCCGTTGGTAAGATGCCTCGGCCTGCGGGTCTTGCCGATTCGCCAAAAACTTGCGGCCCTGCTCCTCGTAAAGCACCGCGAGCGCCCGCGCAATCTCCTCCTTGGCCGAAGGCGAGGTCGCTTTGGTCCGCAACGACTCCAAGTTCGCGATGCGCTCGTTCAGCGCGATGCGCGGGTCTTGCTGAACCGCTGCCGCCACCAGCGTACGGTCGCGCTCTTCCACCGCGTACCGTTGCCAGGCGGCGGCGATCGCCTGTACCGCGACCGTGACCAGCGCGAGCACGAGCCCGAAAAGCAACAGCATCAGGACGGTCTTCCGGATTGCCGCCGACCATTCCGGACTCACCAGCGGGCGGCGCGGGGGCGGCGGATAGTACTGCGGCAACGGCCCCGGCGGCGGCATCGACGGCACCTGATAGGGCGCGTAGCCGTACGGGTTCGCCGGAGCCGGAGCGGGGGCCGGTGCCATGACCGGAGGCACATTGTAGTTGTACGTCGGCGGCGGGGCCCCGTAAGGATCGTACGGAGTCGTGACCGGCGTGCCGATCGGCGCCGCCTGCGTCATCATCGGCGGCGGAGGCGGAACCCCCACGTTTGCTTGGTACGGGTTGTACACCGCCTGAGTCGGGGCCGGCACCTGCCATGCCGAATTCATCTGCGGGTCCGGCGCCGGTGGCGCACTCGGCGATTGGGCGATGACCGCCTCGCGCAGGGCGCGCATCATCTCCTCCGCGCTCGGGTACCGACCGGCCGCGCTTTTCTCCAGCGACCGCTGAATGACCTGCCACATTCGGTAGGGCATCTGCGCGGGCTGAGCCGGCTCCTTGTTCATGATCGCATATGTAATCGCCACCACCGAATCGCCTGAGAACGGCTTCGAGCCCGCGATCATCTCGTAAAGCAGCACACCCACCGAGAACAGGTCGCTCCGAGCATCAATCTCCTTGCCCACCACCTGCTCGGGACTCATGTAGCTCGGCGTCCCGAAGACCTGGCCATCCATCGTCAGGTTCGGCTGAAACGTCAGGCGGGCGATCCCAAAGTCCGTAATCTTGATCTGCCCGTTCGATAGGATCTGAATGTTATCGGGCTTGATGTCGCGGTGAATCACGCCCTTGCGATGCGCGTGGGCCAGCCCTTCCAGCACCGCCAGCGCGATCTCCACCGCGTGATCCATCGGAATAATCCCCTTCGTGTCGATTTCGTTCCGCAGGGTGTGCCCGTCCAAGAACTCCATCGCCATGAACGTGCGACCGTTGTCCTCGGCAAACGAGTACACGGTCATGATGTTCGCGTGGTTCAGCGTCCCCGCCGCCTGCGCCTCGCGCTTAAACCGTTGAATGCGCTCTTCCGCTTGGGCCGCCGTCGCGCCGGACGGCATGTTCAGCTCTTTCACCGCCACCCGCCGGTTCATCAGCGGGTCGTAAGCCTCATACACAATATCGTTCGACCGCGCGATCTCGCGGATGATTTGATACTGTCCCAGGGTCGTTGGCGGCGAACTCATGCGGCGTTCTCGGTTCGAAATAAGCCTACTGGCAGTTTAGCGGCTTTCTCGTTGCAACGCGCAAACCACCACTCAATCAGACGCTTGTATTGTCAGGGATTGTTCAATGTGATGAAGTTGCCTATACTGTACAGTCGGACCTCGACTTGAGACCCGAGAATGCTGAGTCTTACCTACGCCCTTGCGGTGGTTGCCTCCACCGGACAGGTATATCGTGCCAATGTCGGACTCTTCGGTCCGGAAGGCACGCTGCTTTTTCGTAAACCCACCGTCCGCCTCGATATCGCTTCGACCGACGGCCTGCCCTGCACTGCGTCCGAAATGCTGCTGAACGGGAAGAAGGTCAACGCGAAGTACGAACCCACTGAAGCAAGTCTCGTCCACGAGGTCGATGCGCCACTCAACCCCGGCGAGTACACCGTGGAATGCAAAGTGACCTTCGGCAATCGCGCCCGATTCGCCAAGCGATGGAGCATGCGCGTCGATTCCAACGCCGTCTCCGAAATGCCGGCCCCGAACACCGAGCAAGCCGACGGTATCCGGTTGCTCAACGAGTTTCGTCGCAGCCACGGACTGCCCGCGTACCGCACCAACGCGTCCCTCTCGTTCGTTGCCCAGCGGCACGCCCAGTACCTGAAGCAAAACAACACGATCGGACACGTTCAGGTGGACGGGTCGCCGGGCTTCTTCGGCCGCTCGGTCCGAGATCGCCTCGCCCTCTACGGATACCTTAACGCCGTCACCGAGTGCGCCACCGGGACCGAGGAGACGGTCCAAGAGGCGCTCGTCAACCTCACCCAGGCGCCGTACCACCGCATCCCGTTCCTCACGCCGCTCGCGCAAAACGTCGGCTTCGGACGTTCCGGAGACCGCACCGTGCTCATCGTAGACGTGAGCACCGCCAACGCCACGACCTTGTCCCCCAGCAACGGACAGCGAGACGTCCCCGTCGAATGGATCAATAACGAATCGCCGAACCCGCTCCGCTTCTACGCCGCCGAGATTCAGCGCGAGAAAACGACGTACCTCGGCCACCCCATCGTCATCGCACACTACACCACCAACCGGCTGCCCTTTGTCGCCGCCACGATGGCCCTGCGCACCGGCCAACAGCAAGTGCCCGGGTACCTCAACACCCCGCTCACCGACAATCTGCTCAAGTCGGAGGCCATCTTCGTCCCCAAAGCCCCCCTGAAGCCGAACACGCTCTACCAGGCCGAGTTCGACGGCAAACTCTCCGACGGCACCCTCGTCAGCCAACGCTGGTCCTTCACCACCGGGAACGGACCTAGTAACTAGTACCGGTTTTAGGTGTCACGGGAAAATGTGTCACACAAAACCGTTACAGAAAACCTCCGTGTGTTCCATCATTGAAGCATGGGACGCGTTGGTTCCCGCATTGTTGGTCTGTTGTCCGTCGTTGCGTTAGTCGCCCTTGCCCCCGCCGGCCGAGAATCCGCGGGGGTCCGCATGGTGAGTTTCGGCCCGCAGGGCGAGCTGCTCATCGCGCGACCCGAAATCCGGATGGAACTGCGACCCGAATCCGGCCGCGAAATCGTCGATGTCGAACTCCGCGTAAACGGCCAGCGCGAACCTGCGGAGTTTGATCCCGAAACCGGCACCCTGTCCTACGTGACCCCCAAGCCGTTGCCCGCCGGCCAAGTGGAATTCGGCGTCACCCTTACCATGGACGATCGCGCCCGCCTCGGCAAGCGCTGGGTCGCCAACATCCAGCCGAACGCCCTCGCCGATTACCTTACGCCGGACGATTCCAGCGAACGCGCCCTGCGCGCCGTCAACTCCATGCGCGCCCGCGCTGGCCTCCCGGCCGCCGAATTCAACCGTTGCCTTACCACCGCCGCCGAACTCCACGCGCGGTACCTGGAGCAGAACGACGAGCGCGGTCACCAGCAGTCCGCCGACCGCCCCGGCTTCTTCGGCGAAACCCTCAAGGAGCGACTCGCCCGACTCGGCTGGAACGCCGGCGGAATCGAAGCGACCGTCCACGACGTGGAGGACCCCGCCTTTGCGCTCGAAAGCGCCTTCGACGCCCCCTACCACCGCCTCGCCTTCCTCCAACCCGGCAAGATGGCCGTCGGATTCGGGAGCGAGGGCGACACCACGACCATGGTCTGCAACATGAATCGCGAGCGCACCGCCATCCTGAGCCCGCGCATGGGGGAGACCGGCGTGCCGACCGCTTGGATCAACAATGAGTCCCCGAACCCGGTCCGATTCTTCCCCGACGCAGAACGCCGACTTGGCTACCCGATCGTGATCCGCGAAAACGGCGTGACGACCGGCCTCGAAGTTGAATCGGTCAGCGTCACGTGCGAAGGCAAATCCATCTCGACGTACGTCATCGACGGCGTGCGCGATTCCGGCCTGAAGGGCGCGGCATTCATCATCCCCACCCAACCGCTGGCTCGCGGTGCCGAATACACCGTCTCTGCCCGCTACCGCGTGGACGGCGACCTCGAAACCCGCACTTGGAGCTTTTCCACCGGCCGGGTCGTGACGAAGCGAAACCCTTCTTCACGCGCCACGAAGACTCGCTAAGTTTGCATACGCGAAACTCAACCAAGCCCAAAGTCCCCGGCCTGCCCGGCCGGGGCAAACAAGAAAAGTCCCCGGCCTGCCCGGCCGGGGCGCCCACTTCTCTCTCGTAACGAAGCGTAACGCGGTCAGAACGTCACGCGATCGGAACCATCAGCCGCGCTCGGCCAACGGAACGTACGCCAAATTCTCCGGACCCTGGTAGATCACCTTCGGCCGAATGAGGCGGTTGCCCTCAAGCTGTTCGATCGCGTGCGCCGCGTAACCCGCCACCCGCGCAATCACGAAGATCGGCGTGTACAGCTCAATCGGAATGCCCAGCAGATAGAACGCGTACGCCGCCGGAAAATCGACGTTCGGATAGATGTTCTTGCGCTCCCGCATCGTGCGCTCGAGGATGTCGGCGATGTCGCCGAACCGCGTGTCGCCCTTCTCGATCCCGAGTTGCTTGCCCACCTTCGTCAGGTAGATCGCGCGGCTGTCGCCCTTTTTGTACTCGCGATGCCCGAAGCCCATGATCTTCTTCTTGGTCTCCAGCGCGTCGTCAATCCACGCCTGCGCGTTCTCCGGAGTGTCGATCTCCAGCAACATGCGCATCGCTTCTTCGTTTGCACCGCCATGCAGCGGTCCGCGTAGCGTGCCGATGCCGGTCACGATGCCGCTGTACAGGTCGCTCAGCGTGCTCACCGTCACCCGGTTTGCAAACGTGGACGCGTTGAACCCATGCTCGGCGTACAGCGTGAGCGCGGCGTCCATGACGTGCGCCACTTTCGGGTCCGGTGCCTCGCCCGTCATGAGGTGCAAAAAGTTCTCGGCCGTTGAATGCTCCGGCTCGGGCGCAATCGGGTTCAGCCCGCGCGAGATGCGATAGCCGTTCGCCACCATCGTACTCGCCTTCGCCACGATACGCTCGGCCTTGCGGATGTTCGCCGCGTGATCGGTCGCCGGCGCGGCGTAATCCGGATCAAACGGCGCCAACAGCGAAAATGCCGTCCGGATCGAGTCCATCGGGTGCGTGTGCGACGGCAACGACCGTAGGGCCGAGTAGATCGCATCCGGCACTTCGCGCTCTGCCCCCAGCCGATTCGAAAAGTCCGTCAATTCGGCCGCCGTCGGCAGGTGACCGTGGATGAGCAGAAACGCCGTCTCCTCGTAAGAGCCTTGTTCCGCCAAATCATGAACGTCGTACCCTCGGTACTGCAGACTGCTGCGCTCGCTGATGATGTCGCAGATCGTGCTGGTGCCCGCGGGCACGCCTTCAAGTCCGGGGCTATACGGGTACGTCGTCTGGCTATCACTCATGCTATCGGTCCTCACTCAATCCGTACGCTTACGGAGAATACCTGTCGGCACTTCCGCCGAAAATTGAGCCTAATTGTCGCGAAACTCGCTGGACTCGTACCGCGGATACTCCAGCCGCGCGTACAGCTCCGCCCGCGTGCGCATCCGGTCCAAAAGGCCGGCCTGGCTTCCTTTGGCTAACAACTCACCGTACGCCTCGTCCAGTGCCCGCAGCATCACCCGAAACGCTGTCATCGGGTAGATCACCATCTCGAACCCCATCGCCGCGAACTCCGCGAACGGCAAGATCGGCGTCTTTCCAAACTCCGTCATGTTCGCCAGCAACGGCACCGAGACTTCCGCCCGAAACCTCTCGAACTCCGCCGCCGACGCCAGTCCTTCCGGAAACACCGCGTCGGCGCCCGCCGCCACGTACGCCCGGGCCCGCGCAATCGCCGCATCCAGCCCCTCCACCCCCCGCGCGTCCGTCCGCGCGATGATCACAAACGATGGGTCGCGCTTCGCCCCGACCGCCGCCGCAATCTTGTCCACCATCTGCTCGGTCGGAATGACCGCCTTGCCGTCCAAGTGACCGCACCGCTTCGGCGACACCTGATCCTCCAGGTGAATCCCGGCCAATCCGGCCCGCTCCATCTCCAACACCGTGCGGTACGTGTTCCACGCCTCGCCAAACCCCGTGTCTGCATCCGCGATCACCGGCACCCGCACCACCTGCGTTATCGCCGCCGCTTGCCGCGCAAACTCGTCGAGCCCCGCCAGGGCGATATCCGGCACCCCCAAAAGCGCGTTGGTAACGCCCGCGCCGGACATGTACAGCGCCTCCGCCCCCGCATCCGCCGCCGAACGCGCGCTGATGCCGTTGAACACGCCCGGCAGCATCACCGGCCCGCGCCGAATCCGTTCGCGCAACACCGCGCCGGGGGAAGGAATCGCCGGTCGAAGCATGTGCAAAACCTACCCGACCGAACGTCCCCGGCCTACCCGAACCCGCCCCGGCCCGGGACGTTCGGCGATCCGCTGAACGCCGCACCGATTCGCGCGTCTGCCCCCGCAAGCACCATGATCAAGTTCACACTCTCCACCCCGTTGGTGACCACCCTATTGATGACCGCCCTCACGGTCTCCGCCGTCGCCGCCCAATCCGCCCGTACCGGAACAAAACCCGCGCCGAAATCGAAGCCCGCCCAATCGACAAATGGCCGGTCGAAATCCACGACCTCCGTCCCCTACGGCACCCAGTCCTGGTCGAAATCTGGCAAGCGCGGCGGCAGCGCGTCCGGCACGGTAAAGTCGCGCCCCGGCAGCATCCAATCCAACGCCTCCGCCACCGGCCCCAACGGTCGCACCGTCACCGGCGAATCATCCGTCCAATACGGCCGCGGACAGGTCTCCGGCCGCCGCAACATGACCGGCCCGAACGGAAAATCCTCCAGCTCGCAGTTTCAGGGCCAGGCCAAGGACGGAAAGGGCAGCTACTCGGGGAGCGCCACCGGTCCGAACGGCCGAAGCGGTTCCGCGAACGGCACCTTTACCTACGAGGACGGCAACGGAACCTATAGCGGCAGCGTCACCGGACCGCAGGGCAGTACCAAGGATACGTCGGGCAGCTTTACCTACGGCAAGGGCAACCGATCGGTAACCCCCAGCGGCCAGCCGAAGCGCGCCGTCAAGCCGAAGCGGGCGACGCGTCCGCCGAAGGCGTCGGCAAAACGCCGCGGATAACCTCGTCGGCACGCCAACATGCCGACGCGTGCCCGGGCTCAATCTCCGCCAGCGTCGGCGCGGTAGCGCATGCCTCGGTCGCAAACGCACACCGGGGCCGAAACGGGCACTCACCCGTCAACTTCGCAAAGTCGGGCGGACTCCCGCTGATCGTCTCCAACCGCGTCTGCCCCACCCGCGGCAGCGCATTCAGCAACGCCCGCGTGTACGGCATCGCCGGGCGACGAAGCACCGCTTCCGCCGAACCCTGCTCGACCACCTGACCCGCGTAAAACACCGCGATCTCGTGCGAGACCGCCGCAATCGCGCCGATGTCGTGCGATATCAGCATTACCGCCGTGCCCTCCGTCTCCTGGAGCTCGCGCAACAGCCGCAAAATCTGCGCCTGCAGCGTCACATCGAGCGCGGTCGTCGGCTCGTCCGCAATCAGCACCTTCGGCTTGCAGGCAAACGCGATCGCAATTACGACGCGCTGCCGTTGACCGCCGCTCAGCTGGTGCGGAAACTTCGCCGCGCTCGATTCGGGCGCCGGAACGCCGACCTTCTCGAGCATCTCGATCGCCTGCCGGTATGCCGCCGACCGACTGACCCCGTGGTGGAGCACCAAGCTCTCGCCAATCTGGTCCCCGATCCGCATCATCGGGTTGAGGCTGGTAAACGGGTCCTGCATCACCAGGGCGATCTGCTCGCCGCGAATCCGACGCCATTCACGTTCCGGCAAGCCCACCAGTTCGCGCCCGTCCAGCCGAATCGAGCCGCGGCTCACCTTGCCCGGCCGCGCAACCATCCCCATGATCGCGAACCCTGTCATCGACTTTCCGCAACCCGATTCGCCGACCACGCCCAACGTGCGGCCCGCTTCGAGATCGAAGTTTACGCCCCGCAGAATGCGCGTGTCGCCAAACGACACTTCGAGGTCGCGCACTTCCAATACCGCCACGCATTCAGTATACAGATCTAGGTCGCTCGGACTATTCCCGCCCGAACCGGATGACGTTTTCGGCGGGAATCGTTATACTCGCGGCCATGTCCCAACAAATTCGCGTCGTGATTGCCGACGACGAGGCCCCGTACCGAAAGGCGATTGAAAAAACGCTGACCCTCGCGCCGGAAGTCGAGGTCTTGGCGGTGTGCAAAGACGGTCAGGAAGCGTTGGATGCCTGCCTGTCGGATCCGCCCGACGTGCTGCTGACCGATATCAACATGCCGCGCGTCAACGGCATCGAACTCGTGCGCCGATTGCTGAAGCAAGAGAAGAGCGTGAACGTCGTGATCCTGACCGTGAAGGAAGACGACGATACGGTGTACGAGGCGTTCCGCGCCGGTGCCCTCGGCTACCTCCTCAAGACGTCCACGCCGCAAGATGTCGTCGAAGCAATTCGCCTGGCCGAACGCGGCGAGGCGAAGATCACCCCGCGCATCGCGTCGAAGGTGCTCGAAGACTTCCGCCGCGTGAAGGAAGAGGACGAGATCGACGATAGCGAACTGTACGTGCTGAGCGAACGGGAACAGGAAATCCTCGACCTCGTCGCGCAGGGCATGCGCAACAAAGAAATCGCCGCGAAACTCTCCATCGCCGAAAAAACGGTGAAGAACCACGTGTCGAATATTCTGAAAGCGCTGCAAGTCAATAGCCGCACCGAAGCCGCCATGAAGGCGGTCAAGGCCAAACTAGTCCCCGGCAACTAACCCCTATTCCCCCTCGCCCTTCTGAGGGAGAGGGGGTTAGGGGGTGAGGGCTAAGACCCTTTAACCAACCCAAAATAGGTTATGGCTAAGGCCCGTAACCAGTCCGATCCCCCTCGCCCTTCTGAGGGAGAGGGGGCAAGGGGGTGACGGCAAAAACCCTTAATCAACCCAAAACTGGGTGAGCACCAAAACCCGTCCGACCCCCATCAACCCACGGACGTCCAAATCGCTAACTGTAACGGCTGCAACCGGACCGAAGTCAAAATCTCCGTGCGATCCTCCAACGGAAAATGCACCCGGCGGGGCACCGGCAACCGATACTCCAGTTCCCGAAACGCCCACACGCTCCCACCGCCGTCCGATTCCCAAAGGACCCCGGCCTCCTGTGGCAAAACCGTACGGCGCTGCATCGTGCCGTCCGCCACCGAAAAAGCCCGGAGCCAGCTGATCTGCCGCGGCGACGGCCGGTCGGCGTCCGATTCCGCTCCCGATAATCGCCATGTCAGCTCGCGCCGATGAGGATGCCAGTACAGCTTCCACATCACGCGGTAGGCAAGGCCGGCAAAAAATGCAAGGTCCGGCTTCTCGGCTTGGCATGCGTCGAAATCGCAGTAGCTTTCCTGCCAAAGCGGTAGCGCGGGCAACCGGTCGGCCAAGTCCGGACCGCTCCGGCTGCTCCCGAATAGCCCGACGTCCTCGGTACTGATGAAATAGCCGTAGCGTTGCATCTCTACCAAGAGCTGAAGGTAGGCCAAGTACTGACTTTCAATCGCCTTACGTGGCTCGACGTCGGGTCGACAGTCCTTCAGCGCGCTGGTCTGGTCGATCGTCGCGCCGCCCGTCTGGCCCGGCTCGGCATTCTGCCGCCAATGAAACTTGTCGGCGGACATGTTAAAGCTCGAATCAATAAAGATTCCGTGAATGCCGATCGATTGCCGGGCCTCTTGCCATTTGCGATGCCAGTAGGCCACCACCGCAGGCTCACGCAGATTGAGCGCGCAAAACACCGGCGTGTAGTGATCTGCCTCGATGGCACCGCTCGCATTGCGCACCCAGGGCGAGGCGGCCTCCCGAACGACGCCCAGCACCGAATCCTCATCCGGCAGAAAGTCAATGCGTCCAGGATGACCGTCCGGCTGCCGCAAGCCGTGAATGTAAGTCAGCGACGACAGTGCCGTATTCCCCCACATCTCCACGCGCATCCCGTGCGATTCGGCCCGTTGGCAAAACGCCTGAATCCGATCTGGGCCCACACTTTCGGCCGGCTTCAGATCGACCGTGCAGCACATGTTTCCCACGCTCCACACGTTCATGTTGTTCTCGAACTGGTTCGGCAGAAATACGGTTCTCACGCCGGCGGAGGCCAGGGCCGGTACGCCTTCCTCACGGTACCGCTCGAAGTCCGGCATGCCCCACTCCTCGATCACGCCGTACGGAGCCACGCGTTCCGGCACCAGTCCGACCTGCGCATGAAGCGAATCCCAAACGTGCTCGCGCACGGACTCGTGCGCGTTGATCCGCTCCACGCGGTCGGTCTCGCCGCCCCGCCAAACCACCACCATCGGTGACGTGGAAAACGCATCGCCAAGATCGGCGCAATGCTCGTGCCAGTGGAAGTACGCATCGACGTCCCGCCGCTTTTCCAACAGGGTCCGGATGTGCGCCGGACGCTCGGCCCAGGTGAACAGCGTGCCGCTTGGCGCGGCCGTCATCGTAAACCCTTGCATCGCCGCCTGCAACGGAAAGAACTGGAAGATGTTCGGCTGCTCAATCGGCGGCAGGTACCACTCGCTCGACATCCGATCGGACACACTCTCGCATCGCCAAATCGCCGGGGCAATCCCTTGCCGAACCCAGATCTCCGAGCCAACCAGCGTCCCGCCCGGTTCCCAAGTGCCCCGGTCAAGTACGCGGTAAATCGGTCGCCCTTCGCTGCGGTAACGAAACTCGTAGCTAAACCCGTGATGGGCAACGCCTCGTAACGTCACGGTCGTTGCTCGTAACACGAGCTTCAACTCGGTCGAATCATCACGGACCGGTTCCGCCGCCCAATCTGACGTCCGGTACCGATTGCGTACCGTATGGAGCATGTACTCCATCCAGCCGTCACTCTTCCACGCGCCACGGATCGTGAGCACCGCTTCATCCGCGGTATTCACTACATCAACGAGTTCAAGATCGACCCACAGTTCCCCTTCCGGCGTCCGGATTTCTGGCAGCAGGCACCGCTCCGGGTTCCGCATCGGTACCCCATTGATCGTGACGGAACCGATTCCGAGATATCGTCCCGCGTCAGACCGAACCTCCAGTTCAACCCCGCTTCGCAGATGAATCTTCATGGCGTTTTTGATCGCTCGAACGCGAACTCCAGTTCGTTCGCCCAGTGCGTGGCCCAATCGTCGTGAAAGGCCGGCGGATTCTCCTTCGAAACACTTCGGCCCTGCGCCAATTCGTAGGCTGGACCTGCGTTATCGTTCACTCGGAACGAGAACTTGATCGTGCGACCGGATCGCCGCGCGCGATCCACCGCCGGAATCTCCGACCACGGCAGAAAGCACTCAACAATCCGCCCCGTCGCAACGCGGCGGATCACCAGGCGACCGTCGGTCACTGCCCCGCCATCGATCGGTGACTTGGGTTGCCGAGGATAAAAATGCTTACGGGGGACGCCCGGCGCGCTCAGCCGCCAAATCTCTGTTCCGCCCCCAAATGCATCTGCAACCGGGTTCAGCGCGTATTCGTAATCCGTGCAAGCGTAGGCGGTGTAGCCAAAGAACGTGCCACGCGGATACGGCAACAACGGCTTGTCCGATTGCGGCAGCACGTTAAACCCGATCAGAACGTTGTCCGTCCCGTTCCCAGACGGCAAGTCGGGATCCATGCGGTAGCTGAACCGACGGACGCCATCCGGCCATCGGTGAGTCACCCGCGTTGCGGAACCCTCCACCCCGGGAAGGTCCGGGCCGAGCCGAAACTCAATCGCCGGGTCCACCTTTTTGCCAAGCGGAAGCGTCAATTCGCGATCGGCAAAAACTTCGCGAGAAAAAGGTCCCGGAATCGTGGCCTCTCCCGCGTCCGGACGCCTCCAAAACAGGCGAATCTCTGCCCCGCCGCCGCCCTGGAAGTACTCCAACCGAATCCGCACGCGCGAACCCTTCGCTAGCGTTACCTCCGCGACATCGCGAGTCGGCCCGTGATCGGTCCAGTGATCAATCACCAGCCGATCGTTCACCCAGAGCCGAACGCCATCATCCGATTCCGTCATCATTCGGTACGTCCCGCTGATCGGGGCCGTAATCTCGCCCGTCCACCGTACGCCGAAGCCAGAACCAGATGCCTGGGTAGAGGCACTTACCTCTGGATAAAAGTAGCGATCATCGTCCCGAGTCGCGAAACGAATCCCGCCCGGGCTTGGCGTCGGATCGGTGATCTCCGCCGCAAAGTACATCCCCCGCGCGTCGTACGCCAACCGACCCGTCGTCAGCGTTTTTCCGGTCTCGGCCATCGCCTGCTGAAACGGCTTCCACGCCTCTTCGGTCATGTTCCGGCGAATGCCTTCGCCCTGCACCGGGAGCGGCAACACGCTCGCCCAATCCTCCAAGTTTCCATCGACTGCGATGGTCCGGGCTGCGATCTGATGGACATGAAGGTCCTCCCGCAGTTCCACCCTTTCCGATCCCGCACGAAACACCACCCGGGTCGGATACCGGTTATCGGCCTGATGCGCTACGGCCGGCAGGTCGAGCGTGACTTCTCGACGTTCACGAGGCTGCAGGACAAGCTCCTTTGGTCGCGCCGAACGTCCGACGCAGTCGGCCGCCAATCGGCCCCGAACGGGACGGTTGTGAACGTTCGTGACCACGACCCGAAGGCTCCGAAAGCCGGGCCGGAGGAAGTCTTTCGCCGCCAGCGTGACCGGCGCGTAGCCGACCGCGCGCCCGGCCTCCAGTGCCTTCAGCAATCTCGCGAAACTCCCCGGGCGACCGTCGGTCCGCAAGAAGAATCCGCTGCCATTGAGAGGGATCTGCAGCGAGCGTCCGGACGACGGCACCGGATTACCCGCAAAGTCCACCAACCGTGCTCCCGTGACGGCCGCAATGGTGAATCGGCCGCCCGATGCCGGTAGCGCGAGCTGCGCGTCACGCATGGCCACCGAATTCGGCCCGTACAACTTCGTCATGTCCCCCAGCACCACGACCGTTCCGTCGTCGGGCCGCTCCGAACTCTGAAAAACGAATACAAACGGTAGCCCGCCGGCAAACAGCAAACGCCGGAACGGTCGCTGTCCGATGTACCGCGCGACCGCGGCCGCTGCCGCGGCGGGTGACCAAGCGTTCACCAGGCCGCGCCACTCGTCGTCAACTTTGACCACTCGCGCGTGGTAGACATTGCCGCCGTACGTGCCCATCGCACGTTGCTGACCGAACGACAGCATCGACGCGACCACGCCCGCGATCCGATCCTCGCTGTTCGCGACCCAACTCTCCGTGTCCCAAACTCGAACCGGTCCGTACTCTCCCGTGCGTGATTGCCAACGTTTGTCTTGGCTCGCCGTGCCGCCGTTCCCTTCGTAATGCACACTCACAAAGTCAAGCCACGGCAAGAACGTGCCGCTCCCGTCCGAAAACAGCTTGTCGCGCGTGTTGCTGGAGCTGGAGGCGCCGCCAATCAGTACTTTCGCGCCCTTTGTCCGAGCCTCCATCACGCCTTCCGCCATCCGCTGGTAAATCTCGCGGTAACGCGGGAGATCGGCGCCCCACCCGGAGATGCTCACCCCTTCCCACGGCTCATTCCACAGTTCCACTGCGTTCACCGGCCCGCGCGGCCAACCGAAGCGGCTCGTGATATCTGCCACGTACCGCCGAAAGTCGGCATCGTACGCGGGCAACCACGCCAAGTCCTCCTTGGCCCCTTCCACCATCGTCCCGTCGGAACGCAGCCAAGGGCGTCCACGCCCCAGCGGCATGGGGGCCGAACCGGAACCAATCGTCAACATCACCGAAACGTGATTGGCCCGGCACCAATCCATCACCCGCTGAGTCTCGGCCATCATGCCGGCGTACTCCGGCGAGGTGGTCGGTACGTACGCTGTTCCGAGCCGGCAACCTCGAATGCCGAGTTTCGAAAACGTCTGGATCACGGTTTCCGACATCTCGTGCGGCCACGGAAGGTCAACCGCATAGGCCGGCTCGTGCACCGCACCGGGCTCCGGCTTTACGACCCGTGCACCACTACCGACAAACGACGCACCGTTCGCACCGAGATCGGCCACAAGCCCAAACCCGCCGAACCGCTGCGGTGCCCGTGCCCGGACCCACACGCGCCCCCGGCCCGACTCGGACAATTGCACCCGAAAAGGGGTCGAGGCAACGTCTCCGGTGCCCGAAACGTGCGGCGTCCAGATATCCCCTGCCGGCACTCGGGTTCGGTACCCGATCGTGCGTAACGTGCCGCTGAGCGTGATGCGACGCGGCGGGTGGATCGTGAACTCCAGCTGAACATCCAGGTTCTCGCCGCTCCATAGCACGTGATGGGCCGGCTTCGCTCCGATCTCGCGCAGTTCTAGCCCCGGCATCAGGCGCTTGCCGCGCACACCCATCGTCTCGAGAAAGCCGGGCATCTCCGTACCGGAGACCATCTGGGCCGACGCCAACGCCGGCAATATCCCGATCAGAAAAAGCGGCAAAATTCGCCGCCAGCTCATTTCTTAAGCCTCCGCGCCTCCGCCTTCAGGGCCAATTCTGCATTACCCCGAGTGATCCGGTTCAACCGCTGCACCTCGGCCGGCGATAACGCCTTCAGGTCACCCCCTGACTTTTGGGCCATTTCCTGAATGAACCTCTGCTCTGGCGTTTTGGTTGTAGAAGCCGGCATGTGGTACTCGGGCTGCGAACACCCCTGCACCAGCGAGAGAACGACGAGGACGACAAATGCAAAAGGCTTGCGTTTCATGGTCATACGTGCGCATGGGGAGGAGCGAACTCCTCCCCGCTCGGGCCATCGTGGCCAGGGTCAGAGGTGCGGGAAGTAGTTCTCGACCTTAAACTGGCCGTACCGCATGGTCTTCGCGTGACCATCTGCAAACACGAACTGCGTGGAGCCCGTGCGCAGCCCATTGCGGTTGTACACAAATGCAAAGTACTTGCATAGCCAGGCCCCGCCCGGGCAGTTCCATGGATAGTCCGCCAGACCGTCCGAGTAATCCCACTGCGTCAGGTACGTGTCACGCATCCACGTCACGGCCGCCTCTGAATCGTTCGGCAGCCCGAGGTCGAGCGTCGGACGAATCAAATCCGTCGGAACGTCCGCCCAGTTGTCGTACCAGTTCGGCGCGTACTGCGCCAACACGTAAATGTTGGCGGGGTTCTGGATGCGACTTTCGTTCGAAGGCATCTCGTCGAACCAGCCTGCGCCCGCGCAACCGGAATCGCCCCAGTTCTTCACCCCGGTCAACAAGGCGTTGTTGCCGTAGCTCAGCGGGTTCGTCCCTTTGTGGAGCGGATCCTTCCAGATGCCGGTAAAGTCGTTCCACGCGGCACTCGTGCGCGAGGACTTAATGTACGGATTCAACACCTCCGTATAGCCGGTCACGCAGTCGCCCCACGCCCAGTAGTAGCCGCCGTCGTTATCCGACAGGTACATCTGGACGCCGGTACCGATCTGCTTGACGTTGCTCAAGCTTTGCGTCTTTTTCGCGGCAACCTTGGCCTGGGCAAAGACGGGGAAGAGAATTGCCGCCAGAATGGCGATGATGGCGATCACGACAAGCAGCTCGATGAGCGTGAATGCTGCCTTGGGCTGATGATGTTTCATGAGGTTCCTTCTTTGGGTGGATGACGTCATTGTCTGGTGGCGGCACCGAGCCGACACCCCGCCTCAATGCGAACTGGTGCGGGGCGATGGTCCGCCCCATGCCGAATCCCCACCGAGCGCTGGTTGGAATAAGTATAGATGAAAACGCGAAAAATGCAAGTACTTCTCAAGAATTTTTTGCTTTCTCAGCGCTTCACCGTAGAATCCATCACGAGCCACCGCCCGAGTCGGTCCGTCAGGTCTATACTAAACCGGAGAGAAAACCCGTAGATGCCCGCAACGCTTTGGCAACAGATTCACGACGATTTGGCCTCCCGCATCGCCTCCGGGCAGCTGGTGCCAAGTGCCGTCCTGCCGACGGATGTGGAACTCGCCGAGCAATGGGGCGTCTCGCGCCTCACCGCGCACCGTGCCCTCTACGAACTCCAACGCTCCGGCTTTGTCGTCAGAAAACGCAAAATCGGAACCGTCGTTGCCGAGCGACCCCCGACAGAAAAGCCGAACATCGCCGCAATCTTTATGAACGTCGGCCACCGATTCGAGTCCGCCCTGCTCAGCAGCCTCTCCACCGGCTTTGGCGATGAGGTCCGCCTGCAGGTCGCCGAGTCCCGCCATAAGCCCGAGCGCGAAGCGGAACTGATCGAAACCCTCTCTCGCGAAGTCGATGGCATCGTCCTCTTCCCCACTTGCGCGCCAGAAAACAATGATCTCATCCAGCGCCTGGTCGATCGTGGCTACCCCCTTGTCGTGGTCGACCGCTACCTCGAAGGCGTGGCGTGCGACGCCGTCCTCACCGACAACTATGAGGTGACCCGGCAAGGCGTCCAATGGCTGATTGAACGAGGCCACCGAGTCATCGCGCACTTCACTGACTTCGAGGCGCACGTCGTCTCCACCGCGCAACGCCTGCAAGCCTTTCGCGATGTGATCGCCGAACAAATGCCGGGCGCCGCCCCGCTCGTCCGAACGTTCCCGTACCTCGCTCCCGAACACTCCGGCGAATACGAGCAGGCCGTCCAGCTCGTCCACGACTCCTTGCACACCCTGCTGGCCAGTGCCAATCCGCCGACCGCGCTGTTTTGCCTGCGCGATCTCTACGCCGCCGCCGCAGTCGAGGCCTGCGAACGTCTCCAAGTCAGCGTGCCGGGAGACCTCGAAATTCTCGCCTTCCTTGACCGCCGCTCCCTGCTCGTCCGCCGGCCGGAAGTGCTCGCTCGCATTCATCAGGATCTTGAGGAGGTCGGTCGCATCGCCGCCCAGCGCGTTCTGGAACGGCTCTCCCGAGGCTGCTCGCGCGCCGAGCGCTTCCTCGTTCGCGCCT
>JANRKI010000107.1:0-6293 GCA_033763535.1 Fimbriimonadaceae bacterium
GCTTCGCCAGTACTGCCGCGGGGCAATCCACATCGCGATCGAAAGCGATCCGGTCAGGCGCAGATCGGGCAGGTCGGGCAGCCGGATGGCCCCGTTGGTTCCGCGAAAATCGAACTGCACGCCGCCGCGTCCGCGCAGCACACGCACCTCGCCGAACTTCTCGTACGGCGTCGGACGACCATTGAGGTAGGCCATGCCATCCGGGGCGAGCCAGAACAACGGTCGGATGATCACGGGCGCGACCGGGCGGACCGGAGCCATCGCGGTCGGGACCGGGGAGTGCGTGACGAGCGGGAGGAGCGACGCGAGAATCGCCATACGGAATAAGACGCACTCGCTCGGCGAGCGTCACGCATGGCGGCGGGAATGCCCAAGGTCCGAGGGATTGCGTTAAACTGAGAGGGTAAGGATGTCCCGGAGTTGAGGGACACGACGCGGATCCGGGATTCCGGGCCTGCGGGGGAAAACAACGGATGAAAGGGAAGTGGATTGTCGGATTGGTCTCTCTGGTCGCGCTGACCTTGCTTGCTTGCGGCGGCACGGGCGAAGGCGACTCAACGTATCGGTACCAGTTGACGAACGTCTCGCGCGTGGCGTCGATTGATTTCAACTTCAACGACACGCCGGTGGCCATCAACCTCGGGGTTCCGGGGAGCCAAGAGCGCACGGTGCAGGCCGACCCGGTGGAAGTGGACGTCTTCGATTCGTTCTCCGGAGTCAACCTGTTCCGCAACACGTTCAGCGGAAATCTGCGCAACGAGTTGATCGGGATCGGGACGGGCTCGCAGTTCCGGGTGGCGGGATTCGCGTTCAATCGCGATTCCACCGGCGCGCAACTGCACGTGGCCTGGAGCGGCAGCGAGAGCGGCGCGGCGTCGGTGTACTGGGGACCGGCCAGCGGGGACGTTTCGACCGCGACGTTGATCGGCACGGTGGCGTACAACGGCTCGTCTCCGGCGCAACGGACGGCGTTTGTCAGCACGTCGTTCCCGATCCGCGTTTACTTTTGCCAACCGGGTACGCGCACGATCATCCGCGACTTCGTTCGCAGCGACACGTTTATCCCGAACGGCCATTACATCGTGGTGCCGTACACCACGGCCGGCGGATCGAACGAGCTGTACGCCCGTCAGTTCGCGCTGTAATCACGCGGTTCGGCAACCCTATCCGCACGCGGTGCGCGGCGGATAGGGTATCTTCTCATTGCTCTAAAGACAGCCGGTGGCCGCAAGGCCGTAATCATCGTCACGATGAGCCCGCCGAGGGGTGACCATAGTGAGACCGTCCGTGGGTGGACGACGCGCTTCTGTCACGTCTGGGTGACAGGGGCTTTTTTGTTGTACGGTACGGCGTCGGCAGAGCAGGAACAGCATGCCTACTCCACAAAAAGCGCAAGTCATCGAGCGAACGCGGGAGTGGTACGCCAAGTCGACCGGGGTGGTCTTTACGGATTATCGCGGACTGAAAGTGAAGGAGTTGCAACACCTGCGCTCCGAACTGCGGAAGAAAGGGGGCGAGATTCACATCGTGAAGAACACCCTGTTCCGCCGCGCGGTCGGGGATGACGCCAAGGGTCTTCCCACCGAGCTCGACAACGGCACCACCGCCTACGCGTTCGTCTTCGAAAACGAAGCCGACGTGGCGAAGACATTGCTCGATTTCGCACGCACCAGCAAGAAGCTCGTGGTGAAGGGCGGCCTGTTCTCCGGCCGGACCTACACCGCGAAAGAAGTCGAAGCGCTGAGCGAACTGCCGCCGAAGGAAGTGCTCATTGCACAAGTCATCGGCGCCATCGCGGCCCCGCTCTCGAACCTGGTCGGCACCGTCGAAGCAATCTACGCCGATCCGATCCGCACGATTTACGCCGTCGCAGACAAGGCCAACGAAGGGTCTGAATCTGATGCCGCGGCCCCGACCCCCACGGAATAAACCAGAGAAACCACCATGGCAACTATCGAATCCATCGTTGAAGATATCGCGGGCCTGAACGCGATCCAACTGAGCGACCTGAAGAAGGCGCTCGAAGAAAAGTTTGGCGTTACCGCCGCCGCTCCGATGGGCGGCTTTAACCCGGCGATGTTCGCCGGAATGGGCGGCGGCGCGGCGGCCGCAGCTCCGGTCGAAGAAGAAAAGACCGAGTTCACCGTCGTCCTGACGGAAGCCGGCGCGAGCAAGCTGAACGTCATCAAGGTCGTTCGCGAACTCACCGGTCTCGGCCTGAAGGAAGCGAAGGACCTCGTGGACAGCGCGCCGAAGCCGATCAAGGAAAACACGAACAAGGACGACGCCGACAAGATCAAGAAGGCGATCGAAGACGCCGGCGGAAAGGTCGAAGTCAAGTAACTTCCACCCGCTCCGTTCGGTCACTTCCGGCCCACCCGCGCGATTCGCGCGGGTGGGCCGCATGGTTTCGGGCGGGGGTTGTTCGCGGGGCCGGGAAAGATAAGGTTCTCCCGCAGGGGTTCAATACAGATCATCACCGGGCCGATGCGACAACTCCGCCGAAAAACCCAAATCCGCAAGTTCCTCGCCGAGCATCCGATGCCGGAGCGGCGGCTGGCGGTGTGGATGCAAGACTGGGAGGACGCGTACAACGTGGGCGGGATGTTTCGCGTGGCGGACGCGGTGGGCGCGCACGAGTTGGTGGCGAGCGGAAAGACGCCGGTGCCGCCGAATCCGATGGTCGGCGTCACCAGCATGGGAGCACATCGCCGGGTGCCGATCCGCCAGTTTGAGCGGCACGATGCGGCGGCCGAGTATCTGGTCGGCGCGGGCTACACGCTGATCGCGGTGGAGATCGCCGCCGATGCGGAGCCGTACCACCGGTTTGAGTACCCCGAGCGCGTGTGCCTGGTGCTGGGGAACGAGGGCGCGGGCGTGTATGACCACGTGCTGCGACGGTGCGCCGGCAGCGTATTTGTGCCGATGGCGGGCAAGGGACGATCCATCAACGTACACGTGGCCGCCGCGGTCGTCGCGTTTCAGGCGCGATTGTCGCCGTTGCCGACATCGGAACCGGGTTCGGCACGGGACCGTGGCGCGGCCGGAAACGCGGACCGCGAAGGGCAGGAGTCCCCGAAAATGGGACACAAGGCCGGCGACGGAACCGACTATCCTCATTAGAACTGTTCATTGCTTGGTGCAAATCTATGGCGCGGACCCCTCAACAACTCGTGACGTTCTCGATTCTCGCGGTCTCGGCGGCCGTGCTCATCGCCTGCGGTGGAAGTTCCACCAGTAGCACCAGCTCGTCGGGCGGGGGCGTTACGGCCGGTACGACGTCCACGACGTCCGGCGGCACCGGCACCACCTCGGGCACTCCGCCCGCGCCGAAGGCGAGCAGCACGCCGCGCGTGATCTTGTTCAACGCGACCAGCGTGGCCCAGCTCCGTATCCGCATCAACGGCAACGAAATCGCCACGATTGCCCCCGGCGGGTCGTTCGAGCGCTCGTTTGGCAGCACCCAGCAGTTCTATAGCCTCATCGACGGGGCGAGCGGCAACTTCTTGAGCGGCGGAGACTTTATGACGCCGAACCAGGGCCAAGTCGTTG
The DNA here is from genome assembly GCA_033763535.1 of Fimbriimonadaceae bacterium. Taxonomy (GTDB): domain Bacteria; phylum Armatimonadota; class Fimbriimonadia; order Fimbriimonadales; family Fimbriimonadaceae; genus Fimbriimonas. Next base: position 3,553 of record JANRKI010000107.1, read on the forward strand.
TGTTCCAAGGTCCGCCGAGCGACATTCGCTGGACGGTGGTGCCGTACCGGTACACCACGACTACTCCGCGATGGGTGAGCGTAGTGGCCGCGACGCGCGACGGTGTGACGCGCAGCTTTGGCTGGCGACCGACGACCGGCAGTGCGCCGGCGGCAGCCGGAAATCTGCCCGGGTTCCCGACCGGTCCGGTCGCGATCACGTTTGGTGTGACCACCGCGAACGAGTTTCGGTACGGCGTCCGCAGCGGCACCGAGGTTCCGGCGAATCAGGGCGCGACCGTCACGCCGACGCAGGCCGCGAACAACGCGTTGGTCGGCGTGTTGTACGACACCAACCTGTCGAATTCGACCTTTGACCCCGGCTTCGTGAACCTGCCGATGGCCGCGTCGAACTTCCCCTAACCTGCTTCCCCTGACACGGGATTGGCCCGTTCCGAGGCCACCGACCGATCCGCAGAGACAAATGGGCGGTGCCGATCCAAGATTGGCACCGCCCGTTGGGTTGAATGAGGTGAGCGCTTAGCCCGCGATCTTGGCGACGGCCGTGTTGAACGCGCTGGCGTCCTTCTTGGCGTCGAAGTTGACCATCTTGGCCGCAACCTTCCAGTTCTTGTACACGAATACCGTGTTCTTGACGGTCTTATCCGTGGTGTTGACCTTGTACTTCGAGACCGCTTCGTCACCGGCTTCCAGAACGGCGAAGTCCACCGGTTGCTTTTCGCTCTTGGCGAAGGCGCGCGCGGCCTTCAGGTAGGCGTCCTTTTGGCCCTTCGGTGCCACCCACACGATCATCGCCTTGAATTCGGCGTTGCCGTGCTTCTTCATCGCGCCATCCAGAAGCGACGCGATGCCCTTGGTGTTTTCCGGGCTGTCGTTGGTGATCCAGACTTGCGCCTGCGGTCGGTTGCCGAAGGTGCACGGGAAGCAGTCCGTGCCGCCGGCCAGCGGGCCCGCCACGTGGGTCGGGTGGAACGGGGTGATGTTTTCGCCCACGCTCAGGCCAGAGTTGCCGCCGAGAAAAGTGGTTGCCGCAATCGCGAGTAGAGTCGTCGTCATGGTGTCTCCTGAAAAAGTGGGACGCAGGTCCCTCCATTCCATACTAAAGCGGAATGCCCGGATAAAGTTCCGCTGCGAATTCTGACGCGATCCGGGCCCGGCAGTCCGGACCGGGATCGCGGGACTTTCGGCCTATTTGCCCAGTTCGCGGTTGAGGAAAGTCGCGAGCCGAATGCCGCCGAGCACGGCCATGCGACGCGACAAGACTTCCATGCGGGTGCGGTAGTCGGGCGGTACGACGGCGCCCTGGGTGAGCCCTCGGTACACCTCGTCGCGCGCGAGCTCGCTGCCGCGCCGGATGACGTCCATCCACCGAATGCTGGTGGCCTCGCGCGGGTTTACCGACGTCTCGCGGAGCCACTTCTCGGTGATCGCTTCCGGCCCGGGTTCGCCATCGGTCTCGATCGCGCGGCGAATTCCGCCGTCCCAATAGCCGTGCAGTCGGGTCGGGTTGCCATCGCGGGTGGTCCGGATCTGGAAGCCGTTACCGCCGTCATCACCGCCGGGCAGAAACTCGGGGCCGAAATGTTCGGCGCAGTGCAGCGGCTGGTGGATGTCGCCGATGACGTGGTTGGCCCAGTAGATCCAGAAGGCGCCCGCGCGATCGTCCTTTTTCCGGACACTGTCGCGCAGGCCGCGTTCGACCTGCCGCAGCGCGTAATCGGCGTTACTGGGGCGTGGCGGCGGAGCCTGGCCGGCGCCGGTGTAGAACAACGGCACGTCGAGGTAGTGCCACGTTTTGAGGCGGTTTTCTTCCGTGCCGCGCTGGAACGGGTCGGCGGTGGGCCGCACGCCGGGCGACTTGGCGTTGAGGTCGTTGATCCACGCTTCGTACTGTTCGCTCGTGTCGCCCTTGATCACGTCGGGCCACACCGCCGCCCGTCGGAAAGCGGGCCGGACTTGAGATTCGAGGTACCGGTCGGTGAGGGTCTCGTCTCGCGGTGCCTCGGGCCGAAATTTGGGGTCGCCGGCGAGGAGCATTCGCGCGACGGCGCGCTTTGCCTTCGGGTTCAGCTTGACCCAGGCGATATCGGCGATCTGTTCGTGCCCCTTGCCTTCCCAGGCGAGAGCACCGGGCGCGATCGCGACGAGGATGAGGACGGTACCGATGCGCATCCCCGCAGGTTATCCGGTTTCGGGGTGGGGGTGCGGCGATGCCGGTCATCGCGTTCGTGAATCTGGTTTCGGCTGTCGCAATTTTATGACTTTTTTGGTTAAGGGACAGTTAAGGTGCGAAAAGGTGCGTTACGATAGGAATTGTGATGTGGAGCCTGTGCTCGGCGGGGAACGCGCTTTCTGGCTCGGACAATTCCGCGGTTGTTGCCGATGATTTGCTTGCGTCTAAAGTTCTGTGGAGATGTTCCCGACGCAAAGTATCCGTCTTACTTCGTGTTGGTAAGCATTCCGAAGTTGCACTTGCTAGGAGATGTGTACATTCCATGAGACATCTGATCGCGCTGGTGATCAGTGCGCTTTGTGCGCTTTCGCTGGTCTCTTGCGCCAAGAAGATGCGACACAAGAGTTTGGAGTGTTCGCCCAGCATGGCGGCGCCTCCGGGACGCAAGCCTCACTTCATTGCGCGTTGCGCGGTCACCCCGGATGTTGGCATAAAGCATATTCGCTTCGCCTTCTTTTCTAAACATGGCGTGGACAGGTTCAAAACTTCGGCCCGCAGCATATCGGAAA
>JANRKI010000108.1:0-15367 GCA_033763535.1 Fimbriimonadaceae bacterium
CGGAGGGTTCATCGTGTTCAGCTTCGGCATGGAAGGGAATCCGTACCATGCTTCGTAGTTCGGATTCGGCCCCACCCGCACCGGAAAATCGCGTACCGTGTACCAGCTCAGGTATTTCGAAGCGCGCTCTTTCTCCCGAATATCCTGAAAGGCGAAGAAGTTTGGCGAGGTGTGATTCAGCGCGAGGTCCATTACAACCCCCATCCCCTTCGCCTTAAGTGCTTTACCGAGATCGACAAACTCGGCGTTACTGCCAAGCTCTTTGTCAATCAGCTCGTAGCTATCCGCTTCATACCGGTGATTACTCGGCGAAGCAAACACCGGGTTCAAGTAGATTGACCGAACCCCCAAACGAGACAAGTACGGAATCTCCTGCCGAATCCCCGCAAGATCGCCGCCAAACCGGTTACCGTAGGTCGGATTACCGTTCCAGGGTTGAACTCCCGCCGGATCGTTATCCCGCCGACCGTTCTTAAACCGGTCCGGAAAAATCTGGTAGAAGACGGACTTCTCCACCCAGGCCGGCACCACAAACGGCCGGTAAGCCTTCGGATCAAGACGATAAGGTCCGACAAGCTCCGTAGCCGCCCCATCCCGAAGTTCAAACTGGTAACTAAACGCCTGGCCGAGCGGACGTCGGTATCCGATCGAGTAGTAGGCATACAGCGAATCGCGCCCTACCTCACGCATCGCATAGCGCGTAGTCCCGACAACTAGCGTCACGGAAGCCACATCGTCAGGACGTACCCGGAGCCGAATCACGTACCGCCCCTGATCGTAATTGAGATCACGCGAAGCGTCGTGCAAAAGCGCAGATTTCGCGATTACTCCATCGCCCTTACTCGCGGCTTTCGCGTAATCGGTGGGAAGAACGGTGAGAATAGAATTCGTATTCCCATTCCCGTCCGGACGATTGACCGCCTTCGGATCCACGATCCAATCGCGACCGTTCAAAACAAACTTGTACTGATGCTCGCCGTACGGCAGATCAAGCCGCAACGAAAACGTCCGCCCGTCTCGAGTCTCCATCCGATTCGCCGTCGCCGACCAACCGTTGAAGCTGCCGGCAACGTAAACCGCATCCACCACCCGATCTGATACGTACCGAAATTCGTGCGAAACTTGCGCAAATGCCACGGCGGCCAACGTCATCATGCCGACACCTCCGTCGGTACCGAGCTGCCGCGGATCACCAGCGACGACGACACGACAACCCGTCGCGGCGCCCCTTCGTACCGATTCTCGATGATCTGAAGCAGCCGATCACACGCCCGCCGTACGATATCGCTCATATTCAGCGATACGCTCGAGAGCCCACCTTCGATCATTTCGCAAAGATTCGAGTCGTTGAAACCCACCAGACCCAGTTCGTTCGGAATTCGAATTCCGAGTTCGCGCGCCGCTCCGACGACGCCGAACGCCATAAAGTCGTCCAGCACCACCAGCGCGTCGGGTCGGTTCGGTTGCCGAAGCAGCACGCGCGCCGCCTCTCTCGCTGCCGCCGATCCAAAGTCGGCGTGACACACGTACTCATCGTCTTGCCGCCCGAACAGCGCGCGGCGATATCCGGCCAATCGATCGTCACTCACGGTCACGCCCGGACGTGCCGCCAACATGCCGACCCGCCGGTACCCTTGGTCCAGCAGGTGCCGAGTCGCAATCTCTGCCGCCAAAACGTTGTCGTTATCCACCGAATGGATCTCGTTGCCCGGCATTGGGTTGCCGATCAGGACGAACGGAAAACGGTCCATCTGCAGTCGCAAGATCCGATGATCACGCGCCTCCGACTCGACCAAGATCAGCCCGTCCACGCGCCGAGTGCGCAGCATCTCGTCGTAAATAAAGGTCTGGCCCGCCTCGCTGTTCACCATGTCCAGGCACAGGTGGTACGGCCGACCGTTCAAAAAGTCGAGAATCTCCGCGATCAGCCCGGCGAAGAACGGATCGTCGCTCAGCCCGCCGCTCGGTCGGTTCAGCACCAGACCGATCAGGTGCGTGCGCTGGCTGCGGAGCGAACGCGCGCGAACGTCGGGCTGATAGTTGTGGGCCCGCATCGCCTCAATCACGCGCTCACGGATCGCGGCTTCCACCTTTTCGTCACCCGCCAAGACGCGCGAAACGGTTGCCTGCGAAACGCTGGCAATGCGCGCGATGTCCTGTTGCGTGACCCTCATTGGTTACCCCGATCCTCAGCAGTGAGAATACGAATTCACTGAGACTATACAATGAGAATTCGTATTCATGCAACCTCTGACGAGAAAAAGTCGAGAAAATTTGCTCACTTTTTTCGGGGACAGGCCGCCGGTACCCAAAAATCCGCCCACCCAACGTACAAAAAATCCCGCGTCGACCATTTCGGCCCCACGCGGGATTCCCTCCTCGACACCCCAAAACCGGGGATGACGTCAGATTTCGTAGCGCTTCGAGCTGCCCTCGTCCGCACCCTGAGCGATGCGCTTGACAAAGGTCACCAGCTCAATCGGGTTAAACGGCTTGGTCAGATACATATCCGCGCCGTAGTGATACCCTTCGAATACGTCCTTGTCTTGGGCTTTCGCCGTCAACATGATCACGGGCAGATTCTCCGTTTCCGGCTCTCGACGCAACGCCTTCAAGACTTCAAAACCGTCCATGTAAGGCATCATCACGTCCAGCACCACGAGGTTCGGCTTCTCTGCGCGAATCTTCTCCAGCCCTTCCTTGCCGTCATACGCGGTCACCACTTGGTAACCCTGTCGCTCCAGGTTAACCTGGATCAGCCGCACAATATGGCGTTCGTCATCGCAAACCAGAACTTTCAACGGCATGAACTGTTTCCTGACTCCTTGTTTTGAAGCTACAGGCATCCTACCAGATGCCCAGCCCCGCTGATATTACCAATCTCGCGCCCCCCTGACAAGCCACCCGCATCCGTTTCAGTACAGAATCCCGCCAAACCCCGCAGGCAACGCATCTGTACTGGTCTGCCGCCCCCGCCAACCCGGCATCTGTCCTGAACGCAATCTGGCCGAACTCTCCAAAATAGGCCCCATGCATTCCGATGCCGAGCTCGGTACGCCCTACGCCGTCGCGACCCGCCTTGCCCACTTTGGCGAGGAAGAAAAGGTCGCCGGAGCCGTCGTTCACCCCATCTTCCAAAACTCACTCTTCGTCTTCGACCGAACCCAAGACTTGCTCAACGCGCTTGAAGTCGATCCCTTCGGCCCGCCCCATCACTACAGCCGAATCAGCAACCCCACCGTCGACCTCCTCGAACGCAAGCTCGCCGACCTCGAAGGTACCGAGGCCGCCAAGGTCGTCGGTTGCGGAATGGCCGCCATCACCGCCGCCGTGATGTCCTGCCTCTCCACCGGCGGCCACGTGGTCTGCCCCGATACCGCCTACGGTCCGGTCCGAACCCTGCTCAACACCTACCTCGACCGGTTTAACATCACCGTCACCTACGTTTCCGGTCGAGACGTCGATGAAATCATCGCCGCCACCCGAGAAAACACCCAGCTCATCTATCTCGAGTCGCCGACCTCCGCCCTGTTCCGGATGCAAGACATCCCCGCCGTCACCGCCTTCGCCCGGTCGCGCGGTATCCGCACCGTCATCGATAACACCTACGCCTCGCCCCTGCTCATGAACCCGCACGCGCTCGGCGTCGATCTCGTGTGCCACAGCGCCACTAAGTACATCGGCGGACACAGCGACGTCACCGCCGGCGTCATCTGCGGCACGTCCGAATCGATCCGGCGGATCGGCCTGCGCGATGCCAACTTCATGGGCAACATCCTCCACCCGTTCTCCGCCTGGCTGCTCACCCGCGGACTCCGCACCATCGGCGTCCGACTGCCGGTCCACACCCACAACGCCCAGGTCTTGGCCGAATTCCTCGAGGGGCAGCCCCAGGTCGACATCGTCCACCACCTCGGCCTCGCCAGCTATCCGCAACGCGACCTCGTGACCAAGCTCATGCGTGGCACCGGCGGACTCTTCTCGTTCGAGCCAAAGAATCAGTCGAAGGACGCCGTGCTCGACTTCTGCGACCGGCTCCAACTCTTCCAACGCGGCATCAGTTGGGGCGGATTCGAGAGCCTCGTCGTGCCCATCCGCGTCTCCCCTGCCGACTATCCGGAACCCAAGTGGGTCATCCGCCTCTTCTGCGGTTTGGAAGACACCGAAGACCTCCGCCGAGACGTCGAGCGCGCCCTCCCGGCCCTCAACGGGTAGAGCGACCGCATCCCCGAGTTGCCGAGCGGCGCCCTATTCCCCGCCGCCCGGCTTCGGACCGTAAAACATCGGCAGTCCCAGGTCCTTCAACTTCTCCCACGGAAACCCTTTCGGATCGCTCTTGCGACCAGACGGTACCGCGATGTATTCGTGGCTCACCAGTTGCCGAATCGGAAACCGCCGCCGCAGCCCGTTGATGATGTTCTTCAGCACCTGCACCTGCTCGTCCGGATACGGCTGCACGCCGTCGTTCAGATTCACCAGCTCAATGCCGATGGAGAAGTCGTTGAGGTTCTTCCGCCCCTCCGCGTCGGTCGATACCCCCGCGTGCCATGCGCGCTCAAACGTGCTGACGTGCATGATGAATGACCCGTCCCGCCCGATCGTAAAGTGCGCGCTCACCTGACTGCTCTCCCGAGAAAACGCGCGGGTGGTCGCCTCCAATGTCGGGATCACGGTCGAATGGATCACCACCGTATCGACAATCGCCCCCGCCGGACGCGCGTTAAAGTTCGGCGACTGAATCCACAGAAACCGGTTGTAGCCCGGATCCTTCCAAGGGTTCGGCGTCGCATCCCGCGGGTCCGGAATATCCGCGCCCAGTGCCCCCTGCACCGCGATGCTCGCCATGACAACCGACATGATGCCCATACCGGCGTTTTACCGTCCCTGAAGCTCCGTCCACGCCGCGCGATGCAACGCTAAGAGCGTCAGCAGCGCCACCACCGCCAGGCCCTCCAGCAGCATCGGCTTTGCAATCGCCAGCGCCAAAAATACAAGCGGCGTCCATGCCACCGGGCTCAGCCGGGCATCCATCCGAATCGCCCGCTGAACCTGCCGAATGTAGTACCGCTGACCTCCGAGTGCCCCGCCGACCCCCGCCAGCAATACCACCAGCCCCGCCGGATGTCGCAGCCCGTCCGTATACCACCACATGTTCAAGGCCGCCACCGACCAGTAGTCAGACGCCAGCGCGTGCGGATCAAAGCTGAATCCAAACCGAATGATCGGCACCAGCGTCGCCACCGCCGCCATTGCGAGGACCGCCAGCATCGGGAACCAGCGCTCCGCCATCAGCAATGCCCACAGCGGCAGCACCGCGATCCCGAGCCCGATGCGTCCCCACCAGCCGCCCAACGCGCCGTTCAGCGTCGTCGCGAATAGCGCCACCGCCACCCCGCGCACCACCCAGGTCCCCGCGCCTGGCGCCGATGTCAGCAGCGAGAATCCGATGACCAATTGCGAGAACAGCACGCCCGCCCACACGCCGGAGACCGGTCGCGAAACCTCCGCAAACACGCTGGAAAACGGCAGGTACGCCGGGTTGGAGATCGCCACCACCAGAGCCGAGAGCAACGCCGGCAATCCCGCGTTCAGTTCTCCCCCCACCGACCCTACGCCGATCGACCCTACGCCGATCGACGCTGCGCCCATCACTGATTCCCCATCGGCCGCGCCCCCGACCACGTCCCCGTCTGCCGGAGCTACCGATGATTCCGACCGCGCCCGACGCCGCTCCCGAGCGCGCCAAACCGCCTGCACCCCGTACGTCAGGCCGATCAGCGCCAACCAACACCCCAGCCATGTCACTGCGATCGACTCCGGCCCGAGCCCGCGCGAAACCCGGCCCGCCAATGCCACGCCTCCCGGCAACAGCATTGCCGCATCCATCCCCCGCGTCAGCAGCGAACTCCCCTCTTCCCGACCGATCGCGACCGCCGTCACGAAGACCACAAAGCCGAGCACCACCAACATCCCGAATCCGACCGCCCGCAACATCGGCTCGTGATCAATCCATCGACGCGGAGACTCGTACGGATTCGCGCGCGTCCACCGAAACTGCTCCGGCCGCTGAATCAACCGGACCGATTCCCGCAGTGCCACCGCCCCGACCGTCCCCCACTCGCGGCTCACCGGCGTCCCTTCGGGCCAATCCTTGCCCATCAGCCAAAAATGCCCCGCCCGCGCCTTCGGGTCCGGCACCCACTCAATCACCAACAACCGACCCCGGTCCCGCCCCTCAATCTGCCGGACTTCGTCCCAGTGATGCGCACTGAACACGTACAACCGATCGCGTTCCAACCGCGCATTCCACGGAACCGATTCGAAGTCCGCCCCATCCGCCCGCAGACTCGCGACCCCGGCCTCCCGCCCGATCGCCCCGATCGCGTCCTCCAGCGGCCGCATCCCGTCCCCGATGCCTGTGCCATCGTCCCGAATCGCGATCCCGCGCCGCGAAAGCTCGACGAAGTTCCGGTGACGCCAACGGTGCCGCTCCAGCCCCCGAATCGCCACGTCCGTCTCCGAGACCCGGTAATCGAACCCCGTCGCCACCGAGATCGCCGGACCCAGGGCCGCCGACTCACCGCGGTACGGCCAGACCATCCACGTTGGATGGTCGTCGATCGCCCGAGGCACCGCCGGACCCGCCGCGCGAGTGTCAATGAACACGATGACGTTCGCCCGGCCAATCACCGGCCACAACGCCACCAGCAACATCCAGCCGATCGCGCACCACCGCTTCATCGCGTTCATCCCCGGCACGCTTGCCGCAACGTTTCGGCATCCAGACGACTCATGTCTCCGTCCGGCGCCACCAACACGCGATGCGGAGCGTAGTCGTGCCCCCACTTCCGCGCCGGCGTCGGCCCAAACGCCGTCACCGTGCGGCACCCAACCGCCGCCGCCACGTGCATCACGCCGGTATCCCCGCCCACCGCCAACTGGCATCCGGCCAGCACCGCCATCGTCTCCCGAAGCCCGCACGCTCCGACCAGATTAACCACGTCCGACCGACCGCCGCCATCCAACCCCGCGTCCCGAACGAACGCCGCTGCCATCTCCGCCTCGTCCGGACCGCCTACCATCACCAGCCGAGGCCCGTCCGCCACCAGCCCCCGCGCCAACTCCGCCATCACAGCCGGCGGAATCTGCTTCGCCCCGTAACGCGCCCCCGGCTGAATCGCGACCGTCGCCCCTGCCCGCAATGCATCCCCCCGCTCCCGCTCCGCCGCCGAAACCTCCAGGCACGGGTGCGTCAGGCGATCCTCCATCCCCACCGCCCGCAGCAGTTCAAACGCGCACGCCGTCTCGTACTCGTTCGCTCCGTACGGCACGCGGTGCGTCAGCAACCATCCGCGCGGCTCCTTCACGTGTCCCACCCGCACCGGAATCCCGGCCAGTCGCGCCGTCAGCGCCGCCCGTACACTCTGATTGATCACAAACGCAGTGCTAAACTTTCCGGCCCGCAACCGTCGCGCCTCCGCCAGCACATCCGCCACCCGTTGCGCGCGCGGCATCCGCCAAATCTCCCGATTCCCGCCTGGCGTATCCAACAGATCACCCACCGGACCACGCACGGCGTAAACCACCCGGTCTGCCTCCCGTTCCAGCGGCCCAAAAATCGGGGACACCATCACCGCATCCCCGATGTAGTGCTTCATGCACACCACCACCCGGCCGAGCGGCATCATGCCCGGAACCCCCCGATCAACGCGTCAGTCACCGTTCGCCATCGCCTCGATCACCCGGACGGCCGGAATCGAGGCCACCGGCTCGTCTGCTTCGGGCAGCAACACCCGCACCGACCCAAATGGCGGGGTCCACAGCCGGTGGATCCCCCGCCGAAACAATGCGGTGACCGGCGTTCCCTGCGCCACCGCCAAATGCATGATCCCGTTGTCAAGGCTCAGCACGTGCCGGGCCGCCCCCAGCGCGCCCGCCACCTCCGGCAGCGTCAACTGCCCCCGCAAATCGCGGGCTAGACCCTCCGCCACCACCGCGTCCTCCGCCGCCTGACCTTGCCAGTACCGACCCTGCGCCGCCGGCTTCGCCCCCAGCAACCCGACCGTGTGCCCCGCGCGGTTCCACTCCCGCAACGCCTCGCGCCACTTTTCTAGCGGCCACAACTTCTCCGGCAAACTCGCGCTCATCGCGATCAGCGTGTCCGGAAGCTCGCCCAACCGTTCCTGCGGGTACTCCGCCGATGCCGTCCGGTACGCCGGCAACTCCCCTTCAAGATACGCGAGGCGGCAAAAGATTTCCGAGATAAACCCGCTCGCCAAAAACGGGTACCGCTCAGTCAAATCCTCCGTGATCCAGCCCGTATCGCGCCACAAGTCGCCCCGCGCATTGGATTCGAACGGCATCGCGCCGCGCCCTTCCGCATCCAAACACGGCCCCGTGACGCACCCGTCCGGACTGCTCAGCATCGCCGCCACCGCGCTCGCCCACGCCGAATGCTCCACGTTGATCACCCAATCGAACCCGCGATCCGGTCGCGCCCAGCTAAACGGCGCCACGCCCAAGAACCGCTCGAACCGCGTGATCGACGCATCGTGCGCCGCCAATTCCTCCGTACGCGGCCCGCTGAAATACACCAACTCCGATGCCGGAAACGCCCGCCGAACCGCCTGCAACAGCGGCGTCACCGCCAAGTAGTTCCCCAGCGCATCGTTGGAGAGAATCGCAATCCGAGGCGACTCGCCGAACCCTGATCCCTCGTATCGCCGCACGCCACGGTTTTACCTTTCGGAAGTTTCGTTTTCGATTCGCCCACCCGCCTGGTCTCGGTCTACCGGCCCGCCCATCCCCCGCCCGACGGGTACATTCTCACCCGTCCGCAGTGCCGCGCCGATGCGCGCGACGGCGGTCCGAGGGAGTCGCAGGGAGCGTCGCATGAGTGTCTATGTCGGTCTAGATTGCGGGGGGTCGTCCAGCCGAGTTATGGCGATGGACGCCGACGGGAACGTCGTATTCCAGGGCCAATCCGGCTCCGCCAATCTCAGCAGCACCCCCGAAAATCGCCTCCGCAAAAACCTCTCCCATGCCACCGAAGGTTGCCCGCCGCCGAGCTTCGTGTGCGGATGCTTCGCCGGCCTCATCAATCGCGAAACCCGCTCCAAGGGGCTCGAGCAGTTGCGCGCCGTTTTCCCCGCCGCCGAAGTCCGGGCCGAGCCCGACTACACCGCCGCCCTCTACGCCGCTCCGCCCGAAACCGACGTCCTCATCATCAGCGGCACCGGCAGCCTCGTCTGCAGCCGTACGGAATCCGGGATCAAGAAATCAGGTGGCCGCGGCTACATGCTCGGCGACGAAGGGTCCGCGTACCAATTCGGACGCGAGTCCCTCCGCCACTTCCTCGCTCACCCCGATCGGGCCAGCGAGGCCCTCCGCTCCCAGGTCGAGACGCTCTTTAACGGCACCGAAGAGAGCGAGATCATCCCCCAAATTTACAAGTCCGCAACGCCCGCCGCGACTCTCGCCAAGCTCGCCAAGGCGTTTAGCATGGACGTCCGTGCCCGCGAACCGTACGCCCTCGCCGCCCTCGACCGCCACCTCGAACAACTGCTCGACGTCGTCACCCTCCACGTCGACCGCCATCTCAATCCCGAGCAGCCGCACCTCGACATCTGCCTCTCCGGTGGAGTATGGAAAGGCAGTCCGATCTTCAAAGACCGATTTACCGAACTGGCCACCGCGCGCTTCGCCCCGCGAACGCTCAATATCCACCGGATCGCGCGACCGCCCCTTTACGGAGCGGTGCAACTGGCCCGAGAAATGCACCATGGGAACTGAACAACGCAATCCTCGCTCGTACGGGCTCGACCGCATGACCCCCGAACAGATCGTTCGGCTGATGAACGAGGAGGAGCACGCCGTCCTGCGCGCCCTGCAGACCGAAGAGTCCAACATCGCCACCGCCATGGAGCATGTTGCACGCGCATTCACCTCCGGCGGACGCGTGTTCTACGTCGGAGCGGGCACGAGTGGCCGCATCGCCACCATGGACGCCGCCGAGATGCCGCCGACCTTCGGCATCGATCCCGACCGCTTCATCGCCATCATCGCCGGAGGCCAATCCGCCGGAACTACCGCCGTGGAAGATGCCGAGGATGACCTGCTCGCCTCCGTCACTGCCCTCAATGCGCACGACCTCACGCCGAACGACGTCGTCATCGGACTCGCCGCAAGCGGAACCACGCCCTTCGTCGTCTCGGCCATCCGCCATGCGCGCCAAAAAGGCGTGTGGACCTGCGGCATCGCGAACAATCGCAACACGCCCCTGCTCGAATCCGCCGAACTCGGCATCTTTCTCGATACCGGCCCCGAAGTCCTCACCGGCTCCACCCGACTCAAGGCCGGTACATCGCAAAAGCTCATCCTCAACCGCATCTCCACCGGCGCCATGGTCCTCGCGGGCAAAGTCATCGAGAACCTGATGGTGGATGTCAAGGCGAAGAACGCAAAGCTCAAGGAACGATGCATCCGCATCGTGCGCGACCTCGCCCCCGTCACCAAGGACGAGGCCGCCGAAGCCCTGGAACAGAACGCCTGGAGCGTCCGCCGCGCCCTCGACGCCCTCCAAGCGATCCGACGCTAACCCGCCGTCGCCCGCAGCATCCACGCGTAATGCTCTAACTTGTGCAGGTGCGCGTGGACCATGTCGGCCGTCACCACTTCCGTGTCTTCAATCGCCTCCAGCCGCTGCCGGACCTGCCGAATCACGACCTCCGTCCGCGCTGCCAGCCCTCGAACCGTGTCCTGCACGTCCAACTGACCGTCGGCCAACGGCGACACCGCGTCATTGCTCGCGATCCGGGCCGGGTTACCGCTCGGAAAACCGCCGAGATGCCGAATCCGCTCCGCCGTCTCGTCGATCGCTTCCTGCAACGCGCCGTGCACCTCGTCCAAAAACTCGTGGACTTCCAAAAAGCCCGGGCCGACGATGTTCCAGTGCCCCTGCTTTACCGCGAGGTCAAGTGCCAGAAAGTCGACGAGGTTCGATTGCAGGTGATCCGCCACCTGAGCGTGCTGTCCGTTCATAAGTCTCGTTTACCTTCCGTCGTGCCCGACGATCCGGGACCGCTGGGACCGCCCGGCCAAGGTCCACCGACGCCCGGCGCCCCCGCCATCGTAAAGCCCGACTGCGGCATAAAGAAATCGCGGTACACGATCGAGACGACCAACGCCACGACCGGCATCCCGACCACCACCCCGACGCACATGCCCGTCGAGATGCTGTAAATCAGGTACGTCACGAACATCAGCCCCGCCGCCGGCCAAAGGTTGGTCTTGATCGTGTCCCAACTCGTGCGCATCGCCTCCAGCGCCTTCATCTTCTGATCCACGATAAGCGGAAACGTCAGCATAAACAGCCCGAGAAACAGCACCCCGAGACAGCACGCCACCATCGTCAACGAAACGATAAATCCGACTAACAACAGCGCCAGGGCCAGCGAAGGCACCATCGGGCCGAACTCGAACGCGTGCTTCGCCTGCACCCGCTCGCCGCGAATCTGCCGCAACGCCATCTGAACCTGACCCGCCGTCATCAACGCCACGATGAAGCCGACCACCATGCCGATCGAGTTGGTCTGCAACTGCGCTAGCATCAGCGTCTGGAAGTCTGCCCCGAGCCGGTCTTCCATGCCGAAACCCTGCGCAAAGGCGTACGCCTGGGACCCGAGTAACAGCACCAACGCCGGAAGCGATGCCACGATGTACGGCCCGGGCTGCTGACCGAAGAGGTGGAACGCCTCGCCGATCGCATCAAACCGAACCCGCGGCGCCTGGTACCGAGGGTACTGAGCATAGTTGGGAGGAGGCGTTTGCATCTTGCCTCCAAATTCTACACAGGACTAGCCACGAACCGAAGTCCCTTCGGATAGCGCGCGGTGCAAGTGATCTTTTTCGATCTCTCCAATCGGACGGCCAAACAGCCGCACGAGAATCCGGCGATGTTCGTTCCGAAGCTCCAGCGGGGGCGCCGCAACGATCGTGCCCGCGCGCTTCACCAGCCGGCTCAGGTCCGCCGACTCCGTCTGAGCCACCACCTCCGGGCCATTCAAAAGCTCAATCCGGTGCCCAAGTCCAACCACCGTGATGCGCATAACGTGCACATCCGAGATCGACACATGCACTCCGTCGGACATGGTCTTACTCTAGACCCGGCCACGCCACAAGTCACGTCGCGTCTTCACCGGTCACCCGAACCCGCGTCCCGTTTTCTCGGCGAACCGAGCCGTCAGCAATCGGAACGCGGCCTCAGGTCACCCACCACCATGAAGTTCACACCGCCACGAAGTTCACACCGCCGACGGCGCCAACTTCCAGCCGGCGAACCGCGACGGACGCACCGGGGCCGACGTCGTCTCGGCCTGCAACGCTTCCAACCGCGCTTTGATCAGCTTGTGCGTCCGGTGCAACCGCGACCGGATCGTACCGACCGGCTTGCCCATCATCTCCGCAATCTCCTGGTACGGAATCGACTGAACGTCCGCCAGCTCGATCAACATCCGCTGCTCCGGCGAAAGCGTCATCAGCACCGTCGCCAAATCTTCCGAAAACGAGTGGCTCAGCAACTGATCTTCCGGCGTCGGTCGCGCATCGGCCACCTCAAACTTCACGTGATCGTCCGGATTGGCGGTAACGATCGGCGCGTCGTAGCTCACCGTCATCACCCGACGCCGACGACTCCGCAACAGATCCAAGAACAAACGCGTGACGATGCGGTAAATCCAATTCTCAAACGGTCGGTCGCCCTCGTAATCGCGGTACGAACGATACGCTCGGTAGTACGCCTCCTGCGTCAAGTCCTCGGCATCCGCGCGGTTGCCCACCAGCCGGTAGGCCATGTTAAAGACCTTCCGGTACGTCTCCGACATCAGCGCGTTAAAGCGGCTGATTTCGGCGGGCGACAGCGAAATGGATTCCGTGCTCATGCTTCCTCTGGGTTGCGCTCGTGCGCTCGGGTGACAAATCCTTGTCATTTTCAGCGCATGATCGCGACATTCATCGGAACCCGGCGCGGATTCGCACGGTTCCCGCGAACCTAAAGTCCTAGGACCGCCGAAAATAGTGTATGTGTCCCTAGCAAAATTGCGCTGTCCGGACTCCCGGTGAAGCATGTATAGTGTGAGGAGCGCCGAGATAGGCAGTGGCTGCCTGGCGTCGATTTTGGAGGCCAAGTGAACCGTATTCGAAGAGCTTTCACCCTGATTGAGCTGTTGGTCGTCATCGCGATCATCGCCATCCTCGCCGCCATCTTGTTCCCGGTCTTCGCCCAGGCGAAGGATGCCGCGAAGAAGACCCAGTCGCTGAACAATGTGAAGCAACTGGCCACGGCGCAACTGATCTACTCCAATGACAGCGACGACCTGTTCGCGCCCGTCATGGTCGAAAAGATCACCGACACCATCCCCTACGACTCGTCCTGGATCCTCATGCTCCAGCCGTACGTCAAGAACTTGCGGTTGTTCTACAGCCCGAACGCGCGCGATCAACGCGACCCCGTTCTGGTCGGCGCCCAACGAAGCTCTGGCGGCATCGTCAGCAACTACGCCATGTTTCCGCGATGGCGCGTCTATAGCGGCCAAAACGCCAGCGCGTCCAACATGTGGCAAACCGGCTACGGCACCGCCCTCGCCGACGGCATCGCCGGCTACGGCTTCGAGCCCGGCGCCGCCTACATCGGCAACAACAACGGTTGCACCGGTCAAACCGCGGACCAGTACGCCACGCCGTCGCTCTCGCAAACCGCGATTGCCCGCGTCGCCGAAACCGCCCTCATCATGGATGCCCGTGGCTTCGACTACGGCTTCTTCTGCGCCTACAACTGGCCCGCGCCGCTGGATGCGTCCGACAACTCCGGCACCAACTACGGTCTGAACTTCGACGGCCGCTACACCTTCCAAGGTGAACGACTCGTCAACGGCGTCCGATACCGCATCGGAAACGGTGCCGTCGGATTCGCGGATGGCCACGCGGCTACCCTCGAAACCAGCCGGTTCTTCCAAATCATCCAAGTGAGCGGCGGCCTCAACGCCTACCGCTGGCAGTACAGCCAAGAATAAGATGTCGGTGCGGCGTAACCTTCAAGCCCTTGTCATCGCAGCCATCGCCGTGATGCTCGTCGCTTGCGATAAAGCTGCACCGCCTCCTCCCGAGGCGAGCTCAAACGCGGACACCACCCTGCGCGGAGGCAAAGCTGCCGATCGCGCCGGCAAAGAATAACGGTTCCCGTCTCTCAAAACGCAAAATCCCCCGCGACCCAACGGTCACGGGGGATTTTTCTTTGCCCGATGCCAGTTCCCGACGACCCTTACGTATTCTCGACCCCGGCCCCCGTCGGCAAGAACTTCTCGTAACCCTTCGGCGGCACGTACTTCCGCCGCTGTAATCCATTCCAAACGTCCACCGCCATCGCGCGGATCAGCACGTCGCCCTCGTTATCCACCTCCCACCGCCGATCCTTCTGCGCGTCGGTGTAAATGGTCAGCACGTACGGCACCGGCGCATACACAATCGCCGTGTCCGATCGGCTCCGGCTGATCGCCCCCGATTTCAGCGCTGCGCAGGTCCCGGGCGGAATGCTCGCCCCGATCCAGTCATCCCAGTACTGATGACTCAAAATCCGCACCAGCCGCTCGCAACCCGCCGGCGACGCCGCCTTGTTCCGGTAAACCAGCGTCAACAAGCGCGCCATATCCCGCGGCGTCGTCACGCCCATCCCAAATTGGCCACCCAACCGCCGCAACCGCGTCTCTTCCGGCGGTGCGCTCGCTAGCATGCGCGTCTCCGTCAGCCCGAGCGCATCCAACGATCGGTTGATCGCCACCGTCCCCAGCCATTCCCGAATCACGCGCGTCGCCAGGTTGTCGCTCACCGTGATCATCAGGTTCACGTACCCATCCAGGTTCAGCTGAAGCCCGTCCTTCATGTAGTAGGACCACTCGCTCGCGTCCCACTCTCGTCGCGCGTCCGCATTCGGCAACGGATACTTGTCGTCCCACTTTCGCCGCCCCGCGTCCACTTCCCGAATCGCGTGCAACGCCGCCGCCGTCTTGATCGTGCTCGCGGTCGGAAACCGCTCGTCCCCGCGAAATGAGATCGTCGCTCCCGTATCGAGTCGCACCAGGCAATATCCGGCCCGCCCGCGAAACGCCGCGCACCGTGCATTGAGCACCCGCTGCAATCGGTCAAGCTGCGCATCCACCCGCCCGGTCGGCGGAACGGCGACCACCGCCGCCACAAGTCCCAACATCCCCGCAGTCTAACCGTCGCCGCGCAGAAAACTCACCGGACGGCGAAGCGGACACGCAAAAAATGGAGCCGGCGACAGGATTCGAACCCGCGACCCGCTGTTTACAAA
>JANRKI010000109.1:0-21125 GCA_033763535.1 Fimbriimonadaceae bacterium
GACGTGCGATTACCGGATGGCACGCTCGCCGGAAGCGCGATCACCTTGGCCGACGCGTTCCGCAACCTCGCGAAGGACTTCGGGCCGGAGTGCGCGATTCGGGCGACATCCTATAACCCGAGGGCTGCGCTGGGCGATCCCATCCTTAACCTGGCCGATGTCCGCACGTGGGTGCAACTGGACGACGACTTCCGCGTCACTGTGGTCCATCGGGCGTCGCCGCCGCCATCCGCGTGAGCCGATCCCACACCGCTTCCCAGCCGGATGTGCGCGGCGGCGTCTCAATTTCAATTTCGGGTGGTTGACATTCGGCGATTTCGTGGACGAAAGAGTAAAGGCACGCCGCAAACGCTTTCGGATCGGTGGGCATCGGGATCTGGTCGATGGTCGCGATGCCAAACCCGAGACCGACCGCACCCGGCGACAACATCTCGACCAGCCGTACCGGAACGGCGGGGGCGTAATGCCGGGGATGTTGCCCGGGACTGGCCGTCTCACCGATCCCCTCCGCGACCGGGGCGATCTCGGCGAGGTCGGCGCGACTCACGGCCCCCGGTCTCAGCACCGCGATCGTGCCGGCGTCGGAAACCGTGACGACCGTGCTCTCGATCCCGTGCTCGCACGGTCCTCCGTCCAGCACGCCCCACGTCTGGGCGAGCAGCGTGGTATCCACGTGTTCGGCGCGGGTGGGGGTCAACGCCATAAACGGATTCGCGCTTGGCGCGGCGAGGGGCCGTCCGACGGCGGCGATCAGCCGAAGGGCGACCGGATGCGACGGCATTCGGACCGCCACGGTGTCGTGACCGCCGGTCAGGATTGGCGAGACGGTCGCGCGTTTCGGCACGACGATCGTGAGCGGGCCCGGCCAAAATCGGGCCGCGAGGGCGTCGGCAATCGGCGTCCAATCGTCGGTCAAGGCGGCCAGCATGTCGTAATCTGCGATATGGGCGATGAGCGGATGTGTCGCGGGTCGACCCTTGGCGGCAAAGACGCGTTTCAGGGCGAGCTCGGACGTGGCGTCGGCGGCGAGCCCGTACACGGTCTCGGTCGGCATCACGACGAGTTGCCCATCGCGGAGCGCCTCGGCGGCTTCGGCAATATGCGCCGTATCGGCGGGGACAATCCGACTCACGCGGCCCCTCGGCGGCGGAGTTCGGCGGTGATCGCGGCCCGCATCGGGTCGCGTGGTATCGGACGGTTAAAGTGCGCTTCCATCGCCAGTGCGCCCTGCTGAATCAGCATCTCGGTGCCGTCGATGACGCGCGCCCCGGCCCGGCTGGCGGAGGCAGCGAACGGCGTCGGCGACAAGCCGTACGCGAGGTCCATCGCGGTGATGCCGGTCCGCACGGAGTCCCACCGGATCGACACGGCGTCGCCGGCGAGCGATGCGCTGGTCGTGTTGACGATGAGGTCGAAGGCGTCGAGCTCGTCCAGCGTCGGGATCGGTTGGGCGGTGGGGAAGTCGGCAAGCAGGGCGGCACGGCGAGCGTCGCTCCGATTCCAGACTCCGACGCGGTATCCCGCACCGAGGAGGGCATGCACGACGGCACGCGCCGATCCGCCTGCGCCCAGCACGAGGGCGCTCGGCCCGGGTGGCGGCGCGAGGTCGAGCGCGGCCAGAAATCCCGGGGCGTCGGTGTTGATGCCAAAGCGGCGACCCGGCCACAGCGTGTTGACGGCGCCGATCGTGTCGGCATCCGGATGCACGGAGTGGCACCACGCGCGGACGGCCTCTTTATGCGGCACCGTCACGTTGACGAACGCGAATTCAGCGGTGATCAACGCTTCGAGGGCGGCGGCGAGTTCGACAGGCGGGACGTGGAGGGCGATGTAGGTACCAGGTTCGCCGATGGATTGCAGCAGCGCGTTTTGCATCGCCGGCGAGAGCGAGTGATGGATCGGATCTCCGATCACCGCGAACTTTGCGTCCGACGGGAGCGCGCGCCAGTCGTAAACGGTGGTCATGATCGAGCGCGGAACGCGAACAGGCGTTGGCCAAGGAAGTTCCAGACCGCGGCGAGGCCTGCCCCCACGATCTGCGCGATCTCGATCTTGTTGGTGAGGGCGAACACGGTGGAGTAGAGCGCGATGTTGAGCGCGCCGCCCACGATCGTGATGAGATAGAACCGCTGGATTTGCCGGATGCGACTGTCCTTGCCGACCGCTTCGAACGTCCACGATCGGTTGAAGATCAGACTGTTGACGGTGGCGATCATCCAGGCGATGGTCGCGACGATCGGGCTCGCGGCGTTGAGGGCCGTCTGGGCGTAGAAGCTGGCGAAACCGGATTCGAGCAGTCCGGCTCCGAGGGACGCGGCGAACGGCGTCCAGCGGGTGAGCGCCATCTTGATGACGGTATCGATGAGGAACGACGTCCCGCCGACGATGATGAACCGAACGACCTGCTTTTGAAGGGTGGAACTCGGTTCGGCGTCGCGCGGTTGCGGCTCGCTGAGGTAGCGGTACAGCCGACTTTGGAGCGATCGCTCGATGACTCGGTTGATCTTCGTGCCGGCGAACTCTTTGCCTTCCATGCGTTGGACCCAGATCGCCTCGATGCCGCTACGATTGGCTCCCCAGACGTCGGTGAGCAGTTGGTCGCCGACCATCACGGTTTCTTCGGGCGACCGCTTGAACTTGATAAGAGCGAGTCGGTACATGGCGCGGCTTGGCTTGATGCGGCCGCGCACCGTCTCGATGCCGACTTCGGACGAGATGCGACGCAAGCGATCGATCCGGCGCGTGTTGCTGATGAGGCATAGGTCGAAGCCGATCTGGCGCGCCTGGGCGATCCACGCGATGACGGCGGGCGAAGGCGCATTGGATTCCCACTGGAGCAACGTGTGGTCGACATCCACCAGGATAAGCCGCTTACCTTGATCCCAGAGGCGCAGCAATTCGACCTGATCCAGCGAATCGACCGAGGAGACCGGTGTGAATCGGCGCAGGCTGGGCGGGACACGATCCCGATCAAACTCTGCGTTTTGCCAGGTATTCACGGACGATCTGCCTCCGCGAGCCGACGTTTTCGCTCGCGGAAGTTCGCCTCGTGGTCGTCGAGGTTGCTCGCAAACTTGGTTTCGCCATCGGGCATCGCCACGTAGTACAAGTATGAATGCCGGGCGGGCCGATGTGCCGCGCGGATGCTAGCCAGGCTGGGCGAGCAGATGGGCGTGGGCGGAAGGCCTTCTACGCGGTACAGGTTGTACGGGGAGTCGACGGTTCGGTACTCGCTGCGCCGGAGCGGCCGCCACACCTGCAACCCGTAATTGATGCTGGCGTCGATCTGGAGGCGCATGCCGCGCGCGAGGCGGTTTTCGATGACGCCCGCCACGACGGGACGCTCTTCGTCGCGGGCGACCTCGAGCTGCACAAGCGACGCGATCGTGACCATTCGGTCGAGGTCGGGCACGTCGGTGAACGCTTGCCCCACCTTCCGTTCGAAGGTCTTGAGCTGGGTGCGGACGACGGCCGCCGCTCCGTACCCGGGCGGGAAGTCGTAAGTATCGGGATACAGGTAACCCTCGAGCGATTGGGCGGGCAACCGGAAGTTGACTTCGCGCTGGTACTTGGCGGGATTGCGGACTTCGGCCAGGTATTCGGTGGCGAGGCAAACGCCGGCGCGCTGCAAGAGGTTTGCGTTGCGCGCGGCCCAGTTGGTTTCCGGGAGCCGTACCCAGTTTCGGAGCGGCTGGCGTAGCGCCTGTTCGACCTGGTGCGCGGACATGCCGGGGGACAACCGGTATCGCCCGGAGCGGATGATGCGGGATTGGCCGAACAGCCGGTACGACCACCCGGTGACGGTGGCGTTGCGGATGATGCCCCGGGACTGGAGCGTACGCAACGTTGAGCTGAGGCTGGCCCGCGGCAGGCTGAGCGTGACGGGCGGGCCGATTGGCATCGGGCGCAATTGATCGGTGACCCACCACGCAGCGGCGGCAACCACGACGGCCAACCCGGCCGCGACGAGCAGGCATCCGTGCGGACGGCGACTTCGGGCGGGGCCGGCCGATGGTTCCGCGACAGCCGATGAGTTCGCGCCGGGCAAGGTTTCTGCAGGGGCGGGCTCGGGTGGCGGCTCGGGGGGAATCATGCGGGCGGAAGCTCCCGGAAGAAGCGTTCGATGATGCGGCAGGCCGCCTCGCTGTCGAGCGCGCGCTTTTGCTGGCTGGCGCGCAGGCCAGATTCGGCGAGGACAGCCTCGGCCTCTTGACTGGTCATGAATTCATCGACGGTGTGGACGGTTTGGCCACGTTCACGCAGGAGTTCGGCGAGCTGATCGATGACGCGCGACATGCGGCTGGGGGTGCCGTCGTGGTTGAGCGGGAGGCCGAGGACGATCGCATCGGCGGATTCGGCGGTGGCTCGGCGGGCGATGGCATCCGCGTCTTGGCGCAGAGTGCCACTGGCCGCCAGGACGGGACGCGGAGAGGCGACGCCTGGCGCAGATTCACCTACAGCAAGACCGATCCGCTTCCGGCCGAGGTCGACCCCGAGCACGCGCACCGGATCAGACGCTCCGGAAGGCGGCGACCAGCTCTTCGTGCACGCGGCCGTTGGTGGCGAGGGCGGCGTAACCGCCGGTGGCGTCGATGGGTCGGAGGGCGTCGGCACCGTCTGGCGTGGTGAACCGGCCGCCGGCTTCTTCGACTAGGACCTTGACGCTACTGATGTCCCACAGGGCGACCCGCGGATCGATCATCGCTTCCGCCTTACCCCAGGCGACGAGGGCGTAGCCGTAGGCATCGCCCCAGGTGCGGATATCCATCGCCCGATCCTTAAAACCCAGGTACGGCGCGAGACGGCCAAGGCGGTCCATCGTGCGGAGGCTTCCGCAGCAGAGAATGCTGCCGTCGAGCCCTTTTTCGCTGACGCGGATCGGCCGGCCGTTGACAAACGCCCCGCCGCCGCGTTCGGCATGGAACATGAGGTCGAGGCCGGGGAAATAGACCACGCCGAGGACCGGTTGCCGGTCGACCTCGTAGCTGAGCAGCGTGCTGTAGCTGGGGACGCCGGCGATGAAGGCCTTGGTGCCGTCGATCGGGTCGATCACCCAGCGATCGGCAACCTGGGCGTCGCCGCCCTCTTCCTCGCCCAGGATGGCATCGTGGGGGAAGGATTCGGCCAGGCGCTCGCGGATCATGCGTTCGGCCCCGCGATCGGCGGCGGTGACGGGGGTTTCATCGCCCTTGCTCTCGACCGCGGTTCCGGTCTGGAACATGGAGAGCGTGAAGCGTCCGGCGGCGTGGGCGGCATTGAGCGCGAACGCGAGGCGAGGCGACATGGTAGGCCTAGTTTGACGCCTGCGCGACCGGGAACGCTGAACCCGAGGGCGGATTGCGCGTTGAAGCCGAGCATGATTTCGCTCATCGCGATGGGATTGCTTGGCCAGAGGCCCGCCGCGCAAACGCGGACGTGGACGGTGGACGGCCTGAGCCGGACGGCGCTGGTGGTGATTCCGGAGCGGCCGCAGGCGCTGGTGCTGGCGTTTCATGGGCACGGCGGGAACGGGCGTCAGGCGATGCGGAGCTTCGCGATGGAGCGGCACTGGCCGGAGGCGGCGGTGGTGTACCCGGACGGATTGCCGACCAAAACCGGACGCGACCCGGAAGGCAAGCGGAGCGGATGGCAGCAGAACCTTGGCGAGAACGGCGACCGCGACCTCGCCTTTGTCGACATAATATTGAAAGAAGTGTGCTCGCGCTACGGCATCTCTGCCGCGCGGACGTTCGCGATGGGGCATTCGAACGGCGGCCGGATGACGTACCTGCTGTGGGCGGAGCGATCGGCGGAGTTTGCGGCGTTCGGGCCATCGGCCAGTACCAACGGTCGGCTGCGGCTGACCGCCAAGCCGGCGTTCATCATCGCGGGCCAGACCGACGAAGTGGTGCCTTTTGCCGGGCAGTTGCGTTCGATGCAGGCGGTGCTGGGCGTGAACGGCGCGAAGGAGCGGGAGGTTCCGCGGGCGACGGACGGGGTGCGCGAGACGCGGTTTGGGGGTTTGGCTCCGACGGTGACGTACGTGACTGCGGGTGGGCACCGGTTTGCGGCGGGTTCGGCGGAGCGGATGATGGCGTTCTTCCGTTCGGTGCCGTGACGGTATACTTTTTGGTTCGCGTGGGGATATAGCTCAGCTGGGAGAGCGCTGCAATCGCACTGCAGAGGTCGTGGGTTCGAATCCCATTATCTCCACCAAGTCCTGAGTGTTGCGGGTCCGTACCGGAACCGCAAGTGCTAATTTCCGCAACGGGTCCAGGAACCACCACCAGTCGTGATCGATCGCTGCAGCGGCTGATCTTGGACTGTGGGCAAGCGCATCGAGAGCGCTCGGCGGATTCTTAGGGTCGGCCGAAACCATCGGGCCGGAACTTGCCTGCGGACGATAAGGGCAAACCCGCCCTTATCTGGGGAAGGATAGACTGAATTCGTGATCCGAGCAGGTCATCCGGCGTTCGCAAAGTTTTCGGAGGTGATGTCGCGCAGTGTCGCGCCATTGATTCCTACGGAAGCCTCGCTGAGCCGCTTGGCCCATACCGCGATATTGATCAAGGTCGCGAAAAATGATCACCTGTTGCGAGCGGGCGAACCCGTGACCAAACTGTATTTTGTGGAATCGGGTGTCTTCCGCTACTACTATGTCAACCCCGAAACCGGAAAGGAACGCACCGGGCAATTCTTCGACGAAGGAGATTGCTTCACGGATGTGCCCGGGTTTTCGGCTGGAGTTCCAGCGGTGCAATGGATCCAATCTCTTTCTGAGGGTCGCGTGTTGGCGCTCGACCGGCAATCGATTCGAGATTGCTACGATCACGATCATGCGGTTGAACGATATGCGCGAATCATGATGGAGGGGGCACTGTCAGGTTCGCAAAAACGAACCGCGGAGCTGTTGAATCTGTCTCCGCAAGAACGATACTCTCGTTTTCTTGAACGCAGGGGTAGTCTCGCCCGAACCTTGCCGCAATACATGATCGCGAGTTTCCTCGGGATCACTCCCGAGGCACTGTCACGGATTGCAGGGCGCCCGAGCTAGTCGTTCTTTCGCGCTTTCCAGTATTCAATCGTGGCGCTGATGGCATCGTCCCATGAAGTCGCTTCACCGTCGAATCTGGCGCGAAACTTCGAATCCTCGACGATCAATTCCTCGGTGAATAACGCCTTTAGTTCGATCAGTTCGCGAGCTGCCGGTTGGAACAATCCGGCAAGTTTCAGCTGCCAATCCGCCAATCTTGCGACCTTCGGCAGCGGGGTTCCAAGCCGCTCAACTGCGAGTTCAATGACCTCTCGCGTGGATTTGAGTTCCATGCAAGGCACATGCCACGCTTGCCCGTAGGCATCTTCAGAGTCGGCCAGGCTGATCAGTGCGCGCGCAAAGTCCGGAACGTAGGTGTACGAATGCTTCAACTCGGGGTTGCCGTACCACCCGATTGCTTTTCCGGCGATTAGCGGAGGCCAGAACCGCTCGCCGAGTGCGGAAGCGAACACGCCTGGTCCGACAAAGTCGGATGACCGGCCGATCACCACCGGCAGCGCTCCTGCGGCGTGGAGCTTGATGAGTTCCTCAGAAAGTTGGGCCCGGACGCGTCCTTTCCGACCCTGCGCATTCAGCGGAAGTTCCTCGGTCAGTCTTCCCGCACGGCCGTATCCGTACACGTTTTCCGCGACAACTAGCTTGCAGTTGTTTGCGATTGCTGCCCCGACGATACTTGACTGGAGGGCTGGGAACTCCTCCGGCCAGCGATGATACGGCGGAGCCGCGGAGTGAAACACCGTACTGGCACTCGAAAGTTTTGCGCGGAGGTCTGCTTGATCGTAGATGTCTGAGACCACGGTGGGGACGCCTTTTGCGGGACCGCTTCGGGGGGTGCGAACCACCATGGTAACTCGCCTCCCTTGTCGGTGTAGCTGACTGGCGATTTCGGTGCCCAGAACTCCGCTACCGAGGACAACGATATGTTCACTTTTCAATGTTCTTATCTCCTCGGTAGAACCAGACCGCAAGCGCGAGCGTCCATATCTGCCAAGTCATTCCGGAAACGGTAAGCAATTCGGGAGACCCAATGCCAGCGATGGATGGCAGAGTCGCAAAGAGCAAGCTCGCAGCGAGGTACCCAAAGTAACCTACAAGCCTTCCCCGGCCACTTTTCGCCACGGCGAAGGAAATGAGTACGGTGAGCGATCCGCTGAACAATCCAACGCCGAGCAGTTCGCCGATTCCCCCGGCGTACTCGTTCAGCGCGAGGTAGACGATCTTGATCGCTTCTCGAGAAGCATCATTGGTCGGGGGGTCTGCGAATCGCTGAGCGAGAACGGGCATTACCAGCAGCCAACGCGCGATCCCGATCACTTTGCATATTGAAGCCAGCGCTCCAACTACAACGATAATGGAGCGACTCACGTCGGACATTCGAAGCACGCGGCTTGCAATCACTGACACCGGTATCAGCAATATCGCGTGGCACAGATACATCAAGTATCCGAGGAAGACTTCGCTCGCGTGCGAGTGGATCTTGGGAAGGAGCACCTCCGGAGTCTCTCCCAGCGAAGCGGGCCAATTGATCGCCGCGCCGAGCACCACCACGCAGGTCATCATGGCTGCGAATTGGAGGACTAACAGGATTCCTCCCCATAGGGGTAGCCGTCGAGGAGTATCGGGTTCAGGACCTTTGTGCGATGGGGCGTTTGTCTGTGCCATGGTTTCATCTCGTGATCGCTTGTCTATGACTTCGCGATTGGATTAATGATCGACCGCCGGTATGAGGAACGTCATTGATCGAGATCAAGAAACAGGCAGTGCGATCGCTGAGGTGGCCGGTTCCCCGATAATTGACCACCGTCGTGTAGCCGTGATGCGTGTCCGCAAGGGGACTAGCCACTAGCCAGGGTGAGTCGCAAACCGATCGCGACTCACCCGCCCGGGGCCTCTACGGCGTCGGATTTGACAGCGCGACGAAGTCGCCCGCGAATCGGTAATCCGTGCCCGCTCCAAACAACAGGAACCGTGTCAAGGAGCTACGCGAATGGACTCGGAGCTTGGGATTGCTCCCGAACTCGTCGTCGGTGTAGCTGTACACGACGCTTCCGTTGCCGACCCGCAAGTTGCGCGCGCGAGGCGGAACTTCAACCATCGGGACCACACTGGATTCAAACTTGAACAGCATGGTGCGGCTAGCGTTCGCCGGATCAGGACCGATAAACCACAGCGTTCGATAGGTCGGGTCGAAGTCAGGGGACCATCCGGCAACCGGCGCTCCGCGCAAATCCAGTGGGTCGGAAGGGGTCGATCGGAGGTTATCCGTGCACTTGATCGTCGTACCGGTCGTCCAATACACCCGATTCTGATCATCGGACAACACGGGCTCCCGCTGGGCCATGCCAGCCGGAGCGGGTAACGGTCGCATCGTCGTGCCGAAGCGATCCAACAACAAGATTCGGCTCGTGCCGCCCACTGAACGCTCGAATGCAAAGGTACTGCCCGCGACGCTAAAGTTCAGGATCGGATCCAGACCCGGAATCTGCTTTTCCGATTCGAACGTCCAGTTTCCGCCGGAGTAGCGGAGGATGGCGATGGAATAGCCGGCCTCCGCCGTGTACCGTACGACCCAAGCTTCCGACCGATTGGCGATCGGACCCAGGTGGATGGTTTCGGAGAGCGAGGTCGGGATCTGATGATCGCGGGTGGCCTCCGGTAGCTCAATCTGGCGCAGTTGTCGCCCGCCGGTACCGGCCGTTCGGTACACGAACGGTTCAAAGTCGCCTTCCGTTCCCTGCGTACCGCCGCCGGTTCCCGCGCACGCAACGATCGTGACGCCAACGATCGCCAGGAGTGCCTTCGCCGCAAATGATGAGGAGTTCTGGTTGACGCGTTTATGGTCCACCTGGGAAGCGTGCACGTCGACCGCGACAAGACCGCGACACGTTACAGGCGAGCGCGTCCGATTTCCGCTTCCGGAGTTTGTCGGGCGAGCGCACGCGCCGCCGCCCAGTCCGCCGGGCTTACTTCTGACAGCCACGCCGGACCGGAGGCATTATCGGTGCTCGTCCCTCCGAAGGCCTGGTCGGCCCGGTCGGCCGCTGCCCACAGGATCAGGCGGTCCCAGGCGCGCTCCTCCGAGTGCGCGAGTTCTGCGGCGGCACGGAGGGCCCGGGCTTGGCCCCAGCGATCGCCGATTTTTTCGTACAGGTTCAGGGCTTCCGCGAGACAGGCCCGCGCTTCATCGGGCCGACGTAGGGCGATCAGCGAGCGCGACCGATCGACCAGCGCGACCGCGACGCCCCGCTGAAACCCGGTCTTGCGCCGAGCTTCGGCACTTTCGTGCTGGATCGACTCGGCCGCCTCGTGACGACCCAGACTCGCGAGGGCGTTCCCAAGTTCGTTCAGCGAGGATCCGATGCCCCACAGGTATTCGATCTCGCAGCACGTTTCGTGGGCGATTTGTGCGTGTTCGATCGCCTCGTGCGGCCGACGCAATCGGTTGTAGATGAGCGCGGCCAGCACGCGCCCGGCGGCTCGTCGGCCCGGACGCGGTTCCGCACCGAGCGTCCGCAGGGACTCGTCAAGCAGCGTCACCGCGCGCTCTGGCCGTTTCGATTCGCAGCACAACGAAGCCAAGTTGAGTCCGGCGAGGCTTGCGCGGGCCGTATCCTGGCTTGCCTTCGCGAGTTCGTACGCCTGATGGAGCATCTCCTCGGCCTCGGCAAATCGCGCGATACAGTAAAGGTTCAACCCGACTACGTGCCGGAGCCGGGTATCGAAAACGAGGGCGGGCTCGGCCTGTAACGCCGCCTGTCCCCACCGGATGCCCTGACTAAAGCGCCCCCGCATCACCCAGAACCACGACAGGTGCGTCACAGCCTCCACAAACCGGGCTGGATCGGTCGCGTTGAGCAACTCGAGCGCGGCGGTGATGCTCTCGTGCTCTTCGTCGAGCAAAGCAAAGAAGGGCTGCTCGTCGCGGGTGAAGCTCACTTCGCCGGCCTGGCACGCCTGCCGATACCAGTAGTCGCAGTACTCTCGGCGGGCCTCGGCCATTGATTCCGCGCTCCCCCGCTGCAAGACAAGGTTTCGAAACGGCTCGATGAACCGCCACAATCCCGGCCCGCGCGGGGAGATGACCTCCAGTCGGCGCAGCTCGGCGAATTCGGTTGCCGGAAGGGCCGAACTTCGAAAGCCCGAGCCAAACAACGCGAGCAGGCCGAGCCGTTCGCGAAGGGCGGGACTACATTCCTGCAGGCTCCAACCCAGTACCTTGGCCAAGTCCGCATGGCGATCGTGCTCGGCGTGGGTCGGATTGACGAGGCGATCCATCCGGGTCCGGAGTTGCGCCAACCGCGCGGGCGACCAGTCGGTGCCCAGTTGCGCGGCGGCCAATTGCATGGCCAGCGGATGTCCGCCGAGCCGCGTCGCCAAGTCGTCGAGTTGCCGATCGCCGACGGACTCGGCGCGTTCGGCCGAGTTCGACGGGTCCGACAACGCGTCGGCATGGCGCGACCCGGCCGCCCGAGCGAAATACCGCATCAGGACGGACGCCGGGCTGACTCCGCGATGTGGGCAGGGGGCGGTTTCGAGGGCCGGCACGGGGATTATCGCGCCCGGAACGCCGTCGAGCGCGAACCGGGACGTCGTGATGACGGACAGCGACGCGAGCCGGAGCGAGAGGCGCGTGATCTCGGCCGCAACGGAGCCGTTGTCTTCCGCGCCGTCCACGACCACCAGCCACTTGCCGGTAGACAGAAAGTGCTCGAGCTGCCGGGCCGGATCGAGCCCCGCGACGGACTCGAGGCCGAGCGCTTCGCGCATGATCTGCACCCAATCGGTCGAATCGCTGCGCCCTTCCAGCGAGATCCAAAGCACGGAGACGCCACCGTCGGCCATGCGGCGGGCCACCTCCAGCGCGAGCCGAGACTTCCCGGAACCGCCCGGCGCGACGAGGGTCAACCATCGCTCGGTACCGATGCGGGCAAGGATTTGCCCGAGCAATGCGTCGCGCTCGAGTAACGGGTGAGGGTGCGCCTGGTCGGGCATCCCGTACCGACCGACCCGCAGCGGAGTCTGGGCCTCCGCGCGCAACCGCCCGGCGAGGTCGGAGTCCGAGAACACCATTCGATCCAGATCCAATCGGCGCAAGATCGTCGAGCCGGCGGTCGCGCGGTACGCCTCTACGAACTGGGCTTCGAACGCTTCGGCGGCATGGATCAGGATCAGGTCGGACTCTCCGGAGGCAAAGAGTCCTCCGTACGCCAAGCACGCCCCCGCGCGGTCCCCCTTGCGCACGAGACGTCGAAACTGGTCGAGATCGGTCTCGGTGAGCAGGGAGACCCGCTCCTTGTCGCCGCCGAGTTCTACGCTGAGCTTGCGGAGCGAGGCCAGCGCGGTCCGCAGGGAGGTGCGGGAGTTTGTCTCCTCGGTGTCGGGCCACACGAGTTGGGCGAGTTCGGCGCGGTCGATCGGCAGATTGCCGCGTAGGGCCAGATGCAGCAGAACGCGTCGCGCCGAGGCCGTGCGGAAGGTGGTGACGAGGCCAGAATCGGTCTGGACGCCCACCGTGCCCAGCACCAAAACCTTCGTCGCCATGCTCGGAAGTATGCCCCTCGCCGGTTGCAGTCCCGATGTAGAACCGACGGGAAAAGGTCCTATACTGGCGGCATGAAGCGGCTCGCCGTGCTGGTTGCCATCGCTTCGCCGGGGATGGTCGCGGCGGCGCCGCGGACGACGCTGATGGTGCGGTTGGACGCGGGTCCGAGTTGGCGCGACCTCGCGTACCTCGCCGCGATTCCCGCATCGCAACGTGTGAACGCGGGCGGACCCTCGCTGATCGCGGACGACGGTGCCGCCGGGCTCGACGCCTTACTGCGGGACACGCTACGCCGGTATCGCCCGGACCGAATCGTGCGGCTGGGCGACGGCACCCTCAACGCAGCGTTGCCCACCGCACCGGAGCCGTTGGTCGCCACGAACGCGGACGATGCCGCCCGGGTCATGAGCCGCCGGTTCTGGAAAACCAGCCGCTACGTGGTGATTTGCGACGAGCGGTCGTACGCGCTCGCGTTGGTGGCGGCCCCGGTCGCAGCCCGACTCGGCGGACCGCTGCTGTTTGCGCGGGACGGGCAACTTTCGGCGGGAACACGGGAAGAGCTTCGTCGCCTCGACGCGCGGCAGACGGTGTGGATCGGCGCGGGTCCGAAGACGGCCGAAGCGGGCATCACGGTGCTTCCCGACGCCGAGCGCGTGTTGGAGTGGTTTGGCAAGCGCGGCCAGCCGGTCCGTTACCTCGCCGCCGTCAATCCGCAAGATCGCGAGCACGGCACGATTCGGAAACTCTCGCTCCTGGGCGCGCAGTTTGCCGCCGGTCGGGGCGGCTTGCTGGTGCCGCTCGACTACGCGGTGCAGTGGAAGCGGGCGATGCCGACAACCGCCCATGACGGGAAAGCACCGGGCGGGAAGTTGCCGACCGGAGTTGCGCCGGCGGCCGGTCCGATCAAGCGGGGCAGCATCGACGTCGGCGGTGCGCCGCGTCCGTTCTGGCTGACCCGTTCCGGCGAGGAAACCGAGCTCAAGCTGTACGTCGAACTCGACCCCAAGGGAGCGATCCAGGGGCCGTACGTATCGGGCGACGAGATCGAGTTGAACGGCAAACCGTGGGCGATCTCGCTGGGGACGCGGACCAAATTCGGCCAAACCGAGGTGCACCTGACGTGGCCCACGGCGGGCGTCCTGACCGATCGACTCGCGCAGTACTATCGGGCCAACGGCGGAAGTCCGGAGCACCTTTGCCTGGTGGGCTTTCCGGACTCATTGCCGCACGCGATCATCGGCAAAGGCGGCATTGTCGAGGAGCAGGCGTCGGATTTGCCCTTCGCGATGACCGATTCCTCCGGGTACCCCCGCATCGGGGTCGGTCGCATCATCGCGGAAAGTGTTGGATTTGGGTCGCTGTTGGCGGCGCGTTCGCTAGCGTACGGCGAACTTCAGCCGCGCGACTGGATCGGTCGCGCGAGCCAAGCCGAGTGGGAAAACAGCCTCGGGCCGCTGTTCGAAAACGTTGGCTACGCGCGTCCCCACCACCTGCGCGGAGAGGATGTGCCGTGGACGGTCCCTCCGAAAGCGGGCGAAGGCGGTACCCGCGCCGCCAGCTTTTCCCAAGATTCGCCACTCGCCGAAAGCGCGGTGTTAGCGCATAGCGAACACTCCTGGTGGCGCGGACTCGGCAGCATGTTCAATTGGGATGCCGACGTGACCATGGCACCGACCATCGTGGAATCCGGCGGTTGCGGCACCGCTTGCCTCGACCGAGAAGCGGATAACCGCTCGGTGGTGGCTCGCTTACTCCGGGTCGGAGCCGTTTCGTTTGCCGGGGGCTCGCGCGAGTTATCCGCCCAAGCGCAAGTCATGCGCAGCGCTTACTGGAACGGAGTGCTCGCCGGCAAAACTCTGGGCCAAGCCCACCGCGACGCCCAGTTTACGAGCGTCATGACGATCCGCGATCTGGACGAGGGACCTGGCGGCGCGTACCGTTACAACACTCAGGTGCGGATGCTTTTCGGCGATCCGGCCCTGCGGCTGCGTGTGCCGAGCAAGCCGATCTCGCCACCCGCGCGGACCGTCCACCGGGGCGACACCGTGACCGTTCACGCCCCCGCCAAGTGGTCAACGGTGAAAATGGTCGTGCCGCCGGATTGGAAGGACTGGGCCGGAAAGGATCTGTACGTCATTCGGGGAGCCGGCTCGTACACGTTGTCCCACTGGGGACCGGACGGGCACGATGTCGAAACGTCGCTCGTCAACGCCGAGTTCACGACCAGCAAACCGGTCACCTCGATCCGGCAGATCACCACGGTGGCGACGCCGCTGGGGTGGCGGGGCAAGTGGCACTCGGTCCGTAATGCCGACGGGACGTACACCACCCGTTTCGCGGTGCAGATGGTGGACTTCGATGCGAAAACGGGCAAGATTCGGCGGCAGGTGGACGCGATCCGGTACCGCCTCGTCCACTGAGTTTCAGAAAATTTCTGCGCGGATGTCGAAACCAGGCGGTGTCAATCGCTCTCTCTCCGTCGGCCCGTGCCGAACCGGAGAATCCTGATGTTCACCAAAACCGTCCTCGTCCTCTCGCTTGTCGCCGCTGGTCTCACCCTGCCGATCGCTCCTGCGGAACGGCAAGACGCCAAGGCGACCCACGCCCTCTTCTTCTTTGAGCCTTCCGCGGCATTCGAATTGCGCACCAACGCGAAGTCGGCCGACTACTGGCAACGCTGGACCGCCTACATCGGCAAGCTGCAAGCAAGCGGCAAAATGGTGGGCGGAAGCGGGGTCCAAGCCCCGAGCACCGGCAAGTGGCTGGGCAAGGCCGCCGGTAACGCGCCGCGGGTCGGAGGCTTTGTCCTGGTAAATGTGGAGAATCTCGCCGCCGCCGAAGCGTTGGCGAAGGACTGTCCGGCCATCGCCGACGGCGGGGCCGTCGAGATTCGCCCGATTCTGCCGATGAACGAAGGAAGCACGAAATGACCCAGTACGCCCTGATCTTCTTTGAAACCGAGACCGAAATGGCCCGCCGCGAATCGGAAACCGCGCCGCAGTACTGGTCGGCGTGGTCGGCTTACATCGACCTGCTCGCGGATGAGAACGTGCTGGTTCGTGGAAGCGGCGCGGGACTTCAGCCGCCGAGCACCGCCACCACCGTGCGCGTCTCCGGAGATCAGCTCCAGATTCAGGACGGACCGATTCCGGGACTGAAGGAGCAACTCGGCGGAGTCGTCGTCATCGCGGTCGAATCTCTGGACGAAGCTTTGCGATGGGCGGCCAAGGCCCCTTGCGCCGCCGCCGGTACGGTCGAGGTTCGGCCGGTATTGCCTCCGCCTCCGACCGCCGCGTGACCGCTCATGGCCTCCCGACTGCTCGAAACCGTGGTTCGGGAGGCCTACGGCCGCGTGCTGGCAGGACTGCTCGCGAGCGGATTTCCGCTGCATCTCGCCGAAGATGCGCTCGGAGGTGCGCTGGCTCGCGCCGCCGAAACCTGGGCGGCCGAACCGCCGGAGCACCCGGTCGCGTGGCTCCACACGGTTGCGCGTCGCCGGGCCATCGACCTCCGCCGGTCCGAATCCCGGCTGCAACCCCTTACCGCCGCCGACAACCTACCGACCGAGCCCCTTGAGGATGTGATGCACGATCGCGTTGGTCTCGACTTCTCCGCGTTGGATCGCACCGACGAGCGATTGCGCCTGTTCTATCTCTGTAGCCACCCCGCGCTAGAAGTCGGCGTTCGCACGCCCCTGATGCTTCAACTGGTGATGGGTATGTCCGCCGAGGAACTGGCCCCGCTGTTTCTGATGGAACCCGCCACGCTCGGCCAACGCCTCGTTCGCGCGAAGCAAAAGATTCGCCTCGCTGCGATTCGGCCGGAACTTCCCTCGGCCGCCGAACTGCCTTCCCGGACCGAGGCGGTGCGCGATGCCATCTATGGTCTCTACCTGCGGGGGTGGGAGCAGCCTCAGGCCGAACGCCAGACTGAGTTCGCGAACCTCGCGGAGCGGCTGAGCCAAACCGTCGCGGACCTGGCCCATACCGATGCCGTTCCGCCCGATGCCGCGCTATCCGATCCCGAATCGGACGGGCTGGCCGCGCTGATTCTGCTCAGCGAGGCGCGGCGAGCGGCGCGGCGAACGGCGGGCGGTGCCTTCATTCCACTGCTAGACCAATCGCCGGACGCGTGGGACAGGGACCGCATCGCACGCGGCGAGGAGTATCTGTTGCGCGCGAGCCGCGCCCGTCGCCCGGGCCGATTTCAGCTGGAGGCGGCGATCGAATCGGCTTGGATGTCGCGGGTGCGCACCGGTCAGCCGGGGTGGGAATTCATGCGCGCCCTGTACGACGGCCTCGTGCGGGTGGCGCCAACCTACGGCGCGCAACTTGGCCGTCTGATGGTACAGGCGGAATCCGGCGAACCCGAAGCCGCGCTCCGGGCATTGGATGCGCTGCCCGAAGCCCGGTCGTACCCGCCGTACTGGGTGCTTCGGGCGCACCTGCTGGGACGTGTCGGGCGCGACGCCGAGTCTTCCGAGGCCCGGCGCCAGGCGCATTCGATGACGACGGACCCGGCCGTGCGAGACTTTTTGGCCGGCGGATCGTGAGCGAACTTACGCTCGTAACGATGGGATCGCCTGGTCCTTCAGACGCGATTGCCACTGCATCTCGATGTGGCACGTCAGCCAGGCGAGCGTGGATTCGGCCCCCTGATTTTCGTTGCGCCGATCGACGTGCAGTCCATCGTAGCCGCCCCCGGTAAGCGGGTTGCTCATTGAGATGCCGAGGGCGTTGCCGCCGTGAAACCACGCGTACGCGCACTCCGCCCACGTGAAGAACTGCGAATGCTCGCCGTGATCCATCGCAGTGAGGCAGGCCGACGCGCAGGCCCAGGCTTCGATCGGCTGCTGGTCAAATTGCAAGCTGCCGAACTCGTCCGGGCCGGCACCGGCCGCGCCTACCGGGTGAAATCGATGAGAGATCGGTTCCACCTGCCCCTGCATCAGCCACGTTAAGGTCTCGACACCGCGTCGCACCCACTCCGGCCGACCGACCGATGCTCCCGCGATGATGAGGGCCTGCGGGATTCGGGCGTTCGCGTACGCGAGCCGAGGCTCGAGCCAGGGCCACGCTTCGGTTGCGCACCGGTCGAATCGCGTTGCAAGCCCGTGCCCGAGATGTTGCAATAAACGCCGGGCCGGACCGGCGGTCTTAGATGAGTACATCGCCGCGCCGGCTCCGAGAATTGCGTACGCCTGGGCACGCGGACTTGAACACTCGTGCATCGAACCGGCCGCCACCATAAACAGGTCGGCGGCGACGGCCCGTCGGGTGGGGTGTCGTGTGCGACGCACCATCTCGCCAAGGGCCCAAACGGCGCGGGCCTGCGAGTCTTCGGAGCCTTCGGATTCCAACCATTCCCGCGAGTAACTCATGAAGTTTCGGAATCTCTGACGACCCGGATGGTACGCGTGCCGGACGAAGGCCAGCCAATTCGATTGGTGACGGTTGAGCTCGGATGGGAGTTCACCGGCCGATTCCAGATACGCGGAGAGCAGGAGGGCCCGCGCGTTGTCGTCGATGCAGTACCCGTCTTCGCGCCGTACGATGTTGTGCTCGGCGTGCTGAAAAATGCCGGTGTCATCGCACATGGCGTGCAAGTGCGCCCAACTGGGACCCTGCGCCATATGCACGACCGGAGGGGTGATGGTCGCCGGGACCAAGTGAACCCGCGCCTCCCGTACGGCCGAGGCACTGGTCATTCCGTAAAGCATCCCGACTCGGGCCCAGGTCATGCCTCGCGCAAACGCGCGGACCCGATCGGA
Source organism: Fimbriimonadaceae bacterium (assembly GCA_033763535.1). Taxonomy (GTDB): domain Bacteria; phylum Armatimonadota; class Fimbriimonadia; order Fimbriimonadales; family Fimbriimonadaceae; genus Fimbriimonas. Next base: position 18,346 of record JANRKI010000109.1, read on the forward strand.
GGTTGCCCGTCGTGCCGCCGGATTCGGGAAACTCGCGAGCACCGCTTCCGCGATGGCGTCCCCGTTTCCGAACGGTACAAGGGCTCCCCGGCCGTCGGAAAGCAGCTCCTTCGCGTATTCGTAAGGGGTCGAGATGAGGCTCGCGGACGTTGCCATTGAGTACGCCAGCGTGCCGGAGGTGATCTGCCGAGGATTGAGGTACGGCGTGACGTAGTAGTCCGCAGCGTCAAGATATTGCGTCAACTCGGCCAAGTCCACGAATCGATCAATGAATTGCATGTGGCCCGTTACGCCGAGTTCGTTGGATAACCGCTGCAACTGATTCCGGTATTGCTCGCCTTCGGAGGCGCGCACGTGCGGATGCGTTGCACCCAGCACGATGTAGCGGGCATCGGGATACGTCGCGACGATGCGCGGCATCGCTTCAATCACGTGCTGAATCCCCTTGGACGGCGACAACAATCCGAAAGTCAGCAGGATCGGCCCGCTGGGGAGGGAAGCGCGAATGCTCGCGCCGATACCGGGCGCAATGTCCGGAATTCCGTGCGGAATGAAGTCGATGCGAGACGCATGAATCCCGTGCACGCGGAGCAAAATACGCTTCGCCGAATGGCTCATGACCACCACGCGTTGCGACAGCTGCAACAGTTCGTCCATCACCAGTCGCTGGGCCGGCGAAGGGTCATCCAGCACGGTATGGAGCGTCGTGACGATCGGGATGTTGACCCGGCGCGCCAGTTCAAGTACCAAAGCGCCGTCGGGTCCGCCAAAGATGCCGTACTCGTGCTGGATGAGCATCACGTCGGTGCCGTCGGTATTGATGGCTTCGGCCGCCGAACGGTAATCCGACAAGTTGTTTGCGGCGATTCGCCGGGACACGTCTTTGCCGTATCGCGGGACCGTTCCATCGTCCATCGCCATGACGCGGACTTCCAATTGGGGGCATGCGCTGCCGATCGCCTGCCGAAGGTCGTGCGAGAAAGTCGCGATTCCGCACCGGCGCGGCGGGAATGTGCCGAGGATCGTCAGCCGAACCTCAGGGAGAGAGCGATCGGACTGGGAAACGGGTAACACAAATCAGTGTAGCCGTGATATTTTGAAAACGTTAAGTTTCCGAAAATTTTCTGCACAAATCCGTGAATCACTCTGCGGTCGCCGCTTGTTGCCCACGGGCGACCATCGACTCGCGGACGGTTTGCCAGCCATACGGGACATACCGAGTGTCGGAAGTGCCATCGGTGTACAAATCCACGATGGTGTAGCCATAGTCGCACTCTTGGTTCACCCCTTCCCACCAACCGCTCGAAACCGCACCGCCGCAAAAGTACGTGACGCCGTTGTAATTGATTCGGTCCACCAGATGCATGTGACCGCTCAGCGCGAGCCGGACCTGCGGATGTTTCGCGAACAGATTTTTTAGCCGCCGCGCGTCGGTGTGCATCCATCCCCCCGAAAACTGCCACTGGTCGGGCACCTTGTCGCTCCCGTCGAAGAACGGCGTCACGGAAATGATCGGAATATGAGAGACGATGACGATAAACTGGTCTTTACGAGTGTTGGCCAGAGTCGCTTCAAGCCACTCGTACTGAAGGTCGTCTAGGCGTGCAAGATACTTATCGCCGTTGCGGACGGTGCTGTCGAGAACGATGAAACGCCAAGGGTCGCGATCAACAACATAGTAGGGACTTTCGAGTTGAAGCGTGTCCATCGCCCAGCGCTTGCCGAAGCGCGGATTTGTGCGGTCTCGCTCGCCGGTGCCCCAACCAAAGATATCGTGATTCCCAATCGTATGCAGAATCGGGGTCCGCAACGATTGCTTCAGCACCTTACCGAATAGATTCCATTCAACAGTCGCCCGGTCAGCAGTAGCGCCGAACGCATCCATCACGGAGTCGCCGCCGTTGATCACTAACTGAGGCGGATCCGCAAGTTGCTGAAAGTGCTCAAGACACCGGACAAGCGCCCGCTCGGCACCGTACTCCGGCTGGACATGGACGTCCGTAATAAAGGCAACCCGCAGGCAACGCGAAGGATGACCTGATTTGAGTGAGATGTCACGCGGCAACAAGAGTCCCGCACCAGCATAAGCAAGTAGGTCGCGTCGAGTCATCTTGGTGGGTGGATAGCGGCTAGGCTCTCCGGACCGACGTCCGGAGAGCAAGATCAGTTGCGTTACCGCGTATTGTGCCGGGCCGAACGTTCGGCCGCCTGCTCTGGCGTATAGGCGTTCGGCCGGGAAAGGGCCGGATCGTCAGATTTGACGGTCGGAGTCGAGTCCGTTCCGCATCCGACGACCACTAGGGCCAAGGCCAAGATGATCAGTTGCCGGACCACGCGTAACCCCAGAACCGGTGCAGATCGCGCTCGGTCATCACTTCGCAGAACCGTGTCCACGTTTGCGCATCCGATGCCGCCGGATTATCGGCCACGTACCCGACGAACTTCTCGCGACCGTACTTGCCCGCGTGACCGTCGGCATAGGCACCGATGAACTTCGGTCCGGCGTACTGTCGACGCGCATCGTAAACGAGCTGACTCCAGGAGAAGTTGCTCGCGTAGCGGTCCACGGTAGGCCATGCCGCATCGGTATAGAAGAAGCGCATCCAGCCGAATTGCTCGCCACCGACACGCACCGGTGTAATCGCGAGACGCTGGGCCGAATCTTCGATCCCGGTCAGGCTTCGCGGCGACGTCGGACCAGACCAGTTGGTATCGAGGCAGCTGCTTCCGCCGTAGTGTCGCGAGTAGCCTTCCGTGTTAATCGAAAACGTCGTCGTCCA
>JANRKI010000110.1:0-9021 GCA_033763535.1 Fimbriimonadaceae bacterium
TCAAGGGAGCCCATCTGCTCCACCACGAGCTGCCCCCGAACCAAGGCCACGTCCCGCGCCAAAATCCAGGTCAGCGTCGGAAGCAACCCCATCGCCACCAGCACCGTCACCGCGACGATCACCAGGCGACGAGTCCAGGTCATCGCTCCTCCTCCCGTAGCCCCAGTTCCGCCGAAAGTTGCCGCCACTGCGTCCAAGTCGGGTCGATCTGCGGTACCGAAACCTCGCCACGTTCGCCCACCTTCGCCAAGAGCAGCACCAACATCACGCTCGCCGCCGCCCAACTGAAGTCCAGCGCCAATTCCCGCTGCCACCGCGCCTCCGGCTGAAACTGGCGCACGGATTCGGGCACGGCCGCCTCCCGAACCTCGGCGAAGTAACCGTCCAGCGGATCCCTCATTGCCCCTCCCAGCGCGCCCGAAACATCGCGCGCGCCGCATGAAGCCGCGACCCGACCGTACCTTCCGGAATCTCAAGCGCCGCCGCAATCTCCGCGTAGCTCAGTCGTTCGTAATCGGCCAGGGCCAGCACCGCGCGCATGCTTGCCGGCATCGACGCCAGCACCGCGCGGACCGCCGCCGATTCCGCCAGATCGCCACGCGCGGCCAATTCCCCGTCCATCGCGAGGTGCGACACGCGCTGCCGCAACGCCTGCCGCACCAACGTCCGCCGAACCCAGCCTCGAATCGCCGCCGTTTCCCGCACCGAATGCCGCGCCTTCCAACACGCCAGCAACGTTTCCTGCGTCACGTCCTCGGCCAAATCGGTCCGGTGTACGATGGCCAGTGCCAGCCGAAAAATCCACGGGCGTTCGGCGTCCAAAAACGCGACCACGCGGTCGGCCCGGCGCTCGCTCCGTTCCCGTATCCAGCCGATGGAATGCACGATGGACAGCATCACCTATCCAGAGCGATCCGCCCGGCAAAACCTTCGGCCAAACGCAGAAAAATCGCCGGCCAACCCGTAGGTTCGCCGACGATCTCTCGCTTCCACGTGCTCCGAACGCTTACTTTTCGCGCAACGGCATGCCGAGCGCCTTCAGAAAGACGCGCGCTTCTTCGTCCGTCTTGGCCGAGGTGCAGATGATGATGTCCATCCCCCGAATCCGGTCGAACGTGTCGTACGGAATCTCCGGAAACACCAACTGCTCCTTCAGACCCATCGCGTAGTTGCCGCGACCGTCGAACGACTTCGCCGAAATCCCCTGAAAGTCGCGAATCCGCGGCAGCACCACCGTCATCAGGCGGTCCAAGAAGTGGTACATCTGGTCGCCGCGCAGGGTGACCTTGCAGCCAATCTTCATCCCTTCCCGAATCTTAAAGTTCGAGACGGCCTTCTTCGCCACCGTCGCCACCGGCTTTTGGCCAGAGATCAGCGTGAGGTCGCGAATCGAGTTTTCGAGGTGCTTCGGGTCCTTGTCGCTGGCGCCGGTGCCCATGTTGATGACCACCTTTTCCAACCGCGGGACTTGCATCACCGATTCGTACTTGAACTGCTCGCGAAGCTTCGGAATGACCTCTTCGCGATACTTTTGCCGCAAGCGCGGCTTCGGCAGGTTGACGCCTGCCGCGAGTCCAGATTCTTCTGTTTTGGGTTTTCGTGCCATTTCGGTTCACAGTTGCCTGATTGCTGACCAGGCGCATTCTCGGGGACTCGCCCCGACCATATCGTTGCGGAGGCGATCGTTACTCCGGAAGCTTCGGTTCCGGAATCGTCGTGCCCGACTTCTTGCCGTATCGCACCAGCTTTCCGTCTTCCTGACGCCGGCCCACGCGGGTCGGCTCATTGGTCGCCGGATCGATCAACATGAGGTTGCTCAGGTGGATCGGCACCGGGATGCGAACGCGCGCCGAGCGCTCGTTTTGCATCTTCGCCTTACGGTGCTTGATGGCGGCATTCAGCGGCAGCGGCTGATCCGGGTTGTCCGGATTGTTCTTCAGCACAATCGCGCGAAACTCGCGCGGAGCCACGGCGGCAATAAAGCCGCGTTCGCCCTTGTCCTTGCCCGCGATGATGACCACTTGGTCGCCCGTGCGCAGCTTTTGCTTGATCGCCGGCGCCAACTTCTTGGCGTGCGCCTTCTTGCGGTTGGGTTGGTGCGGTCGTCGAATCGGTTTTGCGGTGTTCAGAGCCATGAGTTACAGCACCTCCGGCGCCAGCGACACGATCTTCATGAAGTTCTTGTCGCGCAGTTCGCGGGCGACCGGTCCAAAGATCCGGGTGCCGCGCGGCTCCAGGTTGTTCGGGTTGATCACCACGCAGGCGTTTTCGTCAAATCGCAGGGTGCTTCCGTCGGCCCGTCGCGACGCCCGCTTCGAGCGCACGATCACGGCCTTGATGACATCGCCCTTTTTCACCGGCATGTTCGGCGTTGCCGCCTTTACCGACGCCACGATCACGTCGCCCACTCGGCCATAGCGCGGCTGCGACCCTTTCAGGACGCGGATGCACATGACTTCGCGCGCGCCGCTGTTGTCGGCTACTTTCAGTCTCGTAAATTGTTGAACCATAATCTTCTCCTCCAGAGGCCGCCCTGCCCTCGGCAATACCGAGCGCAGTTGGGCGTGGACCAGGGGGTTTGCCCGAACCCGGGCAAACGGTTACTTCACCTTTTCGAGAATCCGGGTCACGCGCCAGCGCTTATCGCGCGATAGCGGTCGCGTTTCCATGATCTCGACGGTATCTCCTTCGTCGCAGCCGATCAGGTCGTGAGCCTTAAACTTCTCCGACTTGATGATCGTCTTGCCGTACAACGGGTGCTGAACGCGGCGGGTCACCCGGACCACGACCGTCTTCTGCATCTTGTTCGACGTCACCAATCCTTGGCGAACCTTGCGGCGACCGCGAACCGGTGCCTTCACTTCCGCCGCGACCGGTGCCGCTGCCGAAGTCGGAGCGGGGGTTGCTTCAGCCATTGTTCTGCGCACCTCGCTTCTTCTCGTTGATGATCGTCAGCATCCGGGCGATGTTGTGTCGTCGCACCGAAAGGCTCGTCGTGTCCGTCATGCGTCGAAACACGAGGTCGCGGCGCGCGTGATACAGCTTTTCCTTCTCCTCGCGCACCATCTGCTCCAGTTCCGGAACCGTCTTGTCGCGGAGTTCAGCCGCCTTGATGTCTTTCATCCTTATTCGTTGCCCTCCGTTTCCGAGGTGGGGTTCGGCGCTTCTTCCGTCACCGCATCGTCGGTGAGCTCGGTCTCGATGACTTCGATCACTTCGACTTCCGCGTTGGGGTCGATCGCCACGGCCGTACCGGCGAGTGCGGCCGCTTCGGCCTCGCGCTCTCGGCGAGTCTTCAGCTTTTCGCGTTGCTCCGGCGTCAGCGGATTGTGCTTGTTCTCCAGTCCGAGCAAGGCCATGTCCGACTTGGTCATGAACTTGCACGCGATCGGCAGCTTGTAGATGGCTAGGCGCATGGCTTCGCGTGCGAGCTCGACCGGCGGACCCGCCATTTCGAACATCACGCGACCCGGCTTGATGACCGCCACCCAGCCTTCAATCGGAGCCTTACCCTTACCCATCCGGGTTTCGAGCGGCTTCTTGGTGTACGACTTGTCCGGGAAGATTCGGATCCACACTTTCCCGCCCCGCTTGATGTGGCGGGTCATCGCGATCCGTGCGGCTTCAATCTGCCGGCTGGTGATCCAGCCCGGAGCCTGCGCGACGATCGCGTATTCGCCAAACGAAAGCGTGTTGCCACGCGTCGCGGCGCCGGTCATGCGTCCCCGGTGCATCTTACGCCGGTTCCCTTTAATGCGCTTGGGCATCAACATTAGGCTTGTCCTCCCTGGTTCGGGGCGTTTTGGGCACCGGCCCCTTGGTCCGGCGTGCGGGTGCGATCAAACGCGCGGTCGCCACCTTCTCGGCGCGGACGTCGCTCGTCGTTGAATCGCGGACGTCGCTCCCGGCGTTCTTCGCGCCGCTCTTCGCGGGCAAACTCACGCAGACCGCGATCCGGCAGCACTTCGCCCTTGTAGATCCACACCTTCACGCCCACCGATCCGTAGATCGTGTGCGCCACGGCGAGGCCGTAATCAATGTCGGCCCGAATCGTGTGCAGCGGAATCTTGCCGAACTTGTCGCCTTCACTCCGCGCGATTTCCGATCCGCCGAGGCGGCCCGAAATCAGCACCTTGATGCCGCGACCGTTCATCTTCTGAACCCGCGTCATCGCTTGGCGCATGGCCCGGCGGTGGCTCACCCGTCGCTCCAGCTGAACGGCGATGTTCTCCGCCACCAGCTGCGCGTCAAGCTCCGGCTGTCGAACTTCCGTCACGTTGACCTGGACCATGCTGGTCGGGTCGTCGCGCCGCACGAGCCGGTTCAGCTCTTGCGTCAGTTCGTCGATGCCCTTACCGCCCTTTCCGATGATGGCGCCGGGTCGCGAGGTAAACACGTTCACCTTCACGCGGTTCGCGGCGCGCTCAATCTCGACCCGGCTAATGATGCCGAGGCCCGCGCGGTGCTTGATGATGTTGCGGATGATGTGGTCTTGCAACAGGGCTTGCTTGTAGCCCTTCTTGCCGTAAAACCAGTGGCTGTCAAAACCACGGATAACGCCGACGCGAAGGCCGACCGGATGGATCTTCTGTCCCATTAGTTCTCTTCTCCTTCGGGCTTGGTCGGCACGTCGGCCGGGGCTTCCGTCGTTTCTGCCACCGGCTCAGTCGCGACCGTTTCGGTCACTTCCGTATCGGCCGCAATCGGTTCCGCAACTGGTTCCACAACCGGCTCCGTTACCGCAACCGCCGCCACCGGAGCCGACTTCTTCTTCGCAAACGTCGGACGCGGTTTGGCCTTGGTGTTGTTGGCGGTCGACGTCGGGCGCGTCGCCTCGAAGTCCTCTACCACCACCGTGATGTGACTCGTCTTTTTGAGGATGCGGTTGCCGCGACCCATCGCACGGGCTTGCATCCGCTTTAATCGCGGACCTTCGTCCACCGTGATCGTCGCGATCCGCAACTGATCCGGGCCGACGCCGTGATTCTCCTGGGCGTTCGCCATCGCCGAAACCAAAACCTTGTGCAGGGCCTTCGCCCCTTTGCTCGGGTGGAATCGCAACTTGGCCGCGGCCAGCACCGCTTCACTGCCGCGAATCTCGTCGGCGACAATGCGAACCTTGCGCGGCTGAACGCGAATGTACTTTGCTACTGCTCGAACTTCCATAGTGCCCTCGCGCTTAGCGCAGCTTCACTCCTCGTTCCGGGAGGCTTCCGCCGTGACCCTTGTACGTGCGCGTCGGGGCAAACTCGCCGAGCTTGTGGCCGATCATGTTCTCGGTCACGAATACGGGAATGTGCTTGCGACCATCGTGCACCCCGAAGGTGTGCCCGATAAAGTCGGGAATGATGGTCGAGCGGCGGCTCCAGGTCTTGATAACCCGCTTCTCGTCCTTTTCGTTCAGTGCCAGCACCTTATCCACAAGATGCTGATCCACGAAGTAACCTTTTTTAAGACTTCTTGCCATAGAGTTCCGTTGTTAACGCGGCGCTTGGCCGCGCAAGTTAACCAGACGCGAAAGGCACACCATGTGCCCGACGCAAACGAAGAAGATACCCCGTCTGCTACCCCATTTGCACGGGATGGCTCGCACCTTTCCGTGAAAATGCCGTCCGACTAACGCAAAATCTGCTTCCGAGTTCCCACTCGGAAGCAGAGAGTCGGGCGTAAGCCAGTACCGAAACCGGTTCGGACTTACTTGCCGCCGCGTCGACGGACAATAAACTTGTCCGTGCGCTTGTTGTGGCGCGTCTTTTCCCCGCGCGACTTGTTGCCCCATCGGTCGACCGGACCCTTCTTGCGTCCGACCGGCGACTTCGCTTCACCACCACCGTGCGGGTGGTCTCGCGGAGACTTCACGACGCCGCGAACGTGCATTCGGCGACCAAGACCGCGCGCCTTACCGGCTTTACCAATCGACTCGTTCTCGTGGTCGCTGTTCCCCACTTCCCCCACCGTTGCCCGGCACGTGTTGTGGACCATTCGCATTTCGCCGCTCGGTAGTCGAAGGGTGACGTAATTGCCTTCCTTCGCCATGACCTGCGCCGCCGCGCCCGCCGAACGGACCATCTGGCCGCCGCGGTTCGGCTGAAGCTCAATGTTGTGCACGAGCGTCCCGAGCGGGATGTTCTTCAGCGGAAGCGCGTTACCCGGCAGAATGTCGGCCTGCGGACCGCTTTCGACGATCGCACCGACTTCCAGACCCTTCGGCGCCAAGATGTAGCGCTTTTCGCCGTCCAGGTAATGGAGCAGCGCGATGCGGCACGTGCGGTTCGGATCGTATTCGATCGCCGCAACCTTCGCCTTAGTCTCATCCTTCAAGCGCTTGAAGTCGATGATTCGGTAGCGTCGCTTGTTGCCGCCGCCCTTGTTGAACGACGTGATGCGGCCAAAGTGGTTTCGACCGCCCGATTTCGGAAGCGCGACCGTCAGGCTCTTTTCCGGCTTCGATTTGGTGACTTCCTTGTAGTCCGCCCCCACCATGTGGCGACGTCCCGGTGATGTCGGTTTGTAATTCTTAACGCCCATGGTTAGACTCCGTAATCCTCAAGCACTTGGCCTTGCTTCAGCGTGACCACGGCCTTCTTGCGATCCGGCTCGTAACCGACGCTTCGCCCGCGGCGCCGCTTCTTGCCCAGCACCTTAATCGTGCGAACGTTCGTGACTTCGATCTTGTCGCTGCCCTTCTTGTCCGCGTTGTAAATCGCTTCGATCGCCGACTTGATCTCGATCTTGTTCGCATCGGTCGCCACGATAAACGTGTACTTGCGCACGATGTCGCTCTCTTCCTTGATCTTCGGATCGCCGTAGCTCAGGGCCACCGACTTTTCGCTGATGTGCGGCGCGATGATGATTTCGTAAGGGGTTTTCACTTCGCCCAGACCTCCTCGATCTTATCGAGGGCCGATTGCACCACCACGACCTTGCGCGAGACCATCAGGTCGCGGGCCGAGAACGCTTGGGTGCGCGCATCCGCGTCCTTCGACGGCGCGGTGCGAATCGTCACGTGCGTGAGATTGCGGAACGACTTGTACGCGACTTCATCGTATTCCGGCAAGATCACCAGCACGCGTCGCTCGTTCTGCAGGCCAAAAGCCTTCAGCACTTCGATCGCGTCTTTCGTCTTCGGAGCGGCAAACGCCAGCTCGTCCAACACGATGAGGTTGCCCGCTTCCGCGTGCGCCGCCAAAATGCCGAGGATCGACGCGCGTCGCTCCTTCTTGTTGACCTTCTTGTCGTAATCGCGGGGCAACAGCGCCAGCGCCATCGCGCCGTGCGCGTAGTGCGGCGATCGGGTGGAACCCTGTCGGGCGTTCCCCGTCTTCTTCTGCTTGTACGGCTTGCGACCACCGCCGCGGACTTCGCTGCGGGTCTTGGTCTTCTGAGTGCCTTGGCGCGCGTTCGCTTGCTCCGCCACGATGACGCGGTGGACCGACGTCATGCTGACGTGGGAATCCGTCACGCTCGTCGCGAGGGTGCGCGTCCCGACGCTTTGGCCCGTCTTGTTCTGAATCTTTAATTCGGCCATTACTTGCTCACCTTGCTGACCACCACGAGGGCGCCGTTCGGGCCGGCGACGCTTCCGCTCACCAGGAGCAGGTTGCGCTCGGCGTCAACTTTCACCACGCGGATGCCCTTTTGGGTCACGGTGTCGGTCCCCATGCGGCCCGGCTTGCGCGTCCCTTTGAACACGCGCTGCGGACCGGTGGCACCGCTCGAAAGCGGCCGACGGTGGGTCATGTAACCGTGCGTCATGTGCTGACCACGGAAGTGGTACCGCTTCACGCCGCCCTGAAAGCCCTTCCCTTTACTGGTCGACGTGACGGTGATGTCTTCGCCCTCGGCGAAGATGTCCACCTTCACTTCTTGACCCAGTTCCAGCGCTTTCGCCGTCTCCGTGCGGAACTCGCGAAGCGTGCGCAGGTTCTTGTTGACGCCCGCCTTCTTGAGGTGCCCGTACTTCGGGAACGTGAGTTTCGATTCTTTGGCTTCTTCGAAGCCGACTTGGACCGCGTTGTAGCCGTCCGTTTCTTCGGTCTTGATTTGGGTGACGAAAACCGGTCCCGCCTCGAGCACCGTGACCGGCACCATTTTGCCTTCCTCGGTGAACAGGTGGGTCATGCCGACCTTCCGTCCTAAAATTCCTGGTAACACGTTGATTCTCCTGCTTCGTGCGCCACGTTCGACATGTTGGAATCGTCTTGATTCACTGACGTTGCCCATTGAACGGGTCGTCCTGCCGTGCGTGCTGAGAAGCGTGTGCCGCCGCAATGTCCCGGCACAAACGCTAGTTGTACCTGGCCGCCGTCCCGGGCCGCAAGGTTTTCCACAAAAAAGGTGCCTCCGACCGCAAGATCGGAGACACCCGGCGTTTCGTGACGCGAACGCTTACGCTTGCTTGATTTCGATGTCGACGCCGCTCGGCAGATCGAGCCGCATCAGGCCGTCGATCGTCTTGTTCGTCGGCTCCAGGATGTCGATCAGGCGGTTGTGGGTGCGAAGTTCGAAGTGCTCCATCGACTCCTTGTCGATGTGCGGACCGCGGATCACGCAGAACTTGCGGATGCGCGTCGGCAACGGCACCGGGCCGCTCACGCGGGCACCCGTGCGCTTGGCGGATTCGACGATCTTTTCGGCCGAAACGTCGATGAGGCGGTGATCAAATGCCCGAAGGCGAATGCGGATTTTCATGCGAGGATGTGCTCAGACTTTCGAAGTGACCAACGCAGGCATGGACCGCGTTGCAATCTCCGAGTCCGAGAAGATACCTCAGCGCACGGGGCTTGACGCGAATCCGCCCGCTTCGTATCCTCGTCGCATGTCTATGACCATCGAAGCGGATCGTCCGATGACCACGATGATCGGCGTGTCCCATCGTGGCCCGTACCACGAAATCGGTCATGCGTTCATGAAGCTCGGCGAGAAGCTCGGCGCGCACCAGATCAAGCCGACCGGTCCGATGGTGGGCATCTACCTCGATGACCCGCACTCGGTGGCCCCCGCCGACCTGCGCAGTTTCGC
>JANRKI010000111.1:0-4207 GCA_033763535.1 Fimbriimonadaceae bacterium
GGCGCACGGTCGGTGAAAATGGGGGTTTCTCTTCGATCTTGATTGAGCGTGCGAATCGAGTACGACCTTAATGAAGCGGTTTACGGACGTCAACTGCCGGCTCATCGTGCAGATACCGAGGTTGATACTTTGAGCGAAAGAGGAGGAGCGGCGCGACCATTAGTCCTCCGACACTAAACGGCAGCGCTACCAGCACAAGCCACCATTCATCCATCGGTTTCGCGTAGGCGATCACCCCGATCTGAAGCATCGCGACAATTCCTGTGGGAATCCAGGCGAGCCACGGCATCTTCGGCGCTACGGCCGCGATCGACGGGCTAATGGCGGCAACGAGGCAACTCCAAAGCACGCGGGTCGGATCATCGAACAGATTCGGCTGTCGCATACAGATTGAGAAGAGAATCATCGTGACCACGGTCGTGACGAAAGGAATTCCCATGAGGCCTATCGCCAGCCGGTGGGCGCGGGGAAGCTCTCGAAGATAACGATCAAAGGTTGGTTCAGGGTTGTTTGGTTTCATATTCGAAGACGGCGGGCCAGCTGAATAGCGCGATGCGAGTTCCTCGGGGGTCTGTCACGCTGACGACAGGTAGCACGGTGTGGACGCTCGTATCGGCTCGGGCACGGATTAACCGGGATGGAAGGTAACACGTCCCGTCGCCTACGCAGGGACTCAGGTCATTCCCATCGTAGGGAACCATTACTTTCGATGAGTGATGGATGGAGACAAGTATCGCCGGATTTGCACGTTTTGCCAGGAACTCCGTCCAATCGGAGTCGTCAGATTGTTCCACACGGTACTCCTGAACCCCACGTACATATGCGTAGCTGCCTATTAGCGGAGCATCTCGGCGCGTGCGACAATCCTGCCCGTTCGGATCTGCCGGATCGCAGATGGGTTGATCCTTGAGTAGCGATGACACCGACGCAAACGACGGTAGTGCGTGGACCGAATCTCCGGCCTGGTAAATGGCAATTGCGACTGCGCATTGCCGCAAGTTTGAGATACTGGTGGTCATCGCGGCACGCCGACGCGCTTGTGAGAATGCCGAGAACGTGATCGCACCGATCACCAATAATATGGCGATCACTACGATAAGTTCGATCAGCGAGATTCCGGATTCTGACCCAGTACCCGGCAGGGTGCGCCAACGCCTATAGATCGGGTTCATCGACGTAAACACACGGACAAGCCGGTGTAGGACAGTCTGGCACGGGTAAGGTCACTGCGAGGCAACAACCTCCCTCGTAGTAAACGTTGCACTGTCCCTGGTGTGTAATGTTCTTGCCTTCACAGTACCAAACTTTCTTCTTTTTTGCCCAGAAGTTCGGTTGGAGGGCCCAACATATTGATCCTGGTTTCGATGCGCAGTACGACACTGACGGTCCCGTACACGGTGTGACCGACTTTGGCATAGGGGACATAACGGCCCCTGCGGCAAGTGCGGCGAAGGCGATGACTAGAGACGTGTTGATGGTATGGTTGAGGCGATTCATTGATTTCACTCGCTCGTTAGCCGTTGAAAGAAAATGTTCAGAGAATTGTCATCGGGTAGTCCGGTATGAGACCAAACAATGATTCCCTCTCTAACCACGAGAAACGTTGGGGTAGGAATTGAGAGCTTGGTTGTTACAAACTCTTTGGCACGTGCAATTGTACATAGGGGCAATTCTGCAACTTCAAGCCCACGATCCTTTATCATCGTCCGCGCGACCTCGCACGGATAGCAACCAAACGAGGTTATGACGTAATTGCCATCCTTGACTTGTGTGCCCAGCACTGCTGAATGCCGACCGTTAAGTTGCGATGCACTTATTTGACCATGAGCAATTGGTACTACTCCCGTCGCGACAAGCGCGCTGTGTACTGCCAGGACGACGAGTGCGGTCGTCAAGGCTGTCCTAGTGGTAGCGTGCGTAAATTGCAATCGACGGCTTGACTGTTCACTGCTTACGCTAGTAGCGGAAATTGCTACACAATTAAGCAAAATACTTAACAAAACGCAGTACAAGCAAAGCTTGGGGGAATTTGTTAGTACAACTCCTTGCACGGCAATGGCAGTAATACTGATCCACCTTAAAGCAGCAACGAGATCGTTAGATCGTGCGCAGTATGCGAGAACAATATGTCCAAACATGAAGATGCCAACGAGAACTAATCTCAGGGTTGAATCAAGTTGGAAGCCGTTGCATGTGAGGCAACCAATACCCGCAACGAAACTGGTAAGCGCACCAAGAAAGCTATACAGCCGTGCAAAGCGAATGACCGATTCGCTGTTTAGCCAAAGAAACACGCTGGCGAGCAAGCAAAGGAGCGATTGTTGGAGCCCTTGTACCCCCCCCCTCCAAACTTTGTGCCCGTGTAACACCAGTTGCAAGAGCGAAAATGGCCACGGGATACGAGTGAACGAGCCAGGCGACAAGTGCTGTTTTCGGTACTTGCTGATGCCACGCCAAAGTGTTCATTTGTCCCCTCTCTTGGATTGTACGACGATTTTGTCGAGATGAGAAGAGTCTTGAAGGAAATTTTTTCGCGCCGAGGCCGGTCTTTCCGCGATCCCGCCGCTCGGAAGCAAGCCGGTGATACGGGTCGGCACGTTTGGGCGACCAGCGGCCATACACCCGGATCCAACCCCGCGCATCCATGAGCCCGCGTTACCCGCCGAGCTACGACGGAATCTTAATTTCCGTTACCTCACTGACCGGATGCCGGCGCTCCGCCCGCTAGCCCGCCGAAAAAACGTGCTCCGGCACTACCGAGACATCCCCGTGGTCCGCAACGCCGTTCAGGAACCGAAGCATGGCTTCTTTCGTCCCGCTCACGATCACGTCCGGCGTGCCGGGTAAGTCGTCAACCTGCAATTCCGCTTCGCGGGCAAGGTCGATTCCCGGCCGCTTCTTCGCAAGGTACCGCTCAATAAAGAGCTTATATCGTTGCGACTTCGGCAAAGATACGCCGTTGACGGCCTCCGGCGCGGCGATCTCCTGACGCAGAATGACGCGTACCCAACTGCCCGGCGTGCATCCTTCAACCTGTTGCTTTACCGACGCATCGACCATGAAAGGAGTTTACGTCCCGGTCATAAACCCGCGTCACCCGCCGATGTCAACGGCGGATTCCCGCCGAACCCCTCGGCTAGCGGAGCGACCGCTCGTCCGCCGGATTCAGCAGCGGATTCCCGCCGTATACCGCCGGAGCCTCCAGCCGCATCCGCCCCAGTTCGCGCCGAACCGCGCCGATCTGCGCGGCCACTTCCATAAACTCGTTCTTGCCCGTATGGTGCTCGACCCCCAGCGCGCCGGAATACCCGGCCTCCGCCAAAATCGCCAGCGCCGCGCCCAGCCGAGTCTCGCACGTGCGCTGATCAATATGGGTGTGGATCGCGATCGGTGCCAGCGCGCGGTCGTAGTCGTCCGGACTGGTCCAGGTGTCCTTGCCCAGGTGCAGCAGAATGCCGTACTCCGGCCGATCGACCGCCGCGTGTAACGCCAGCATGTTGTCCGGATAGTTGCCCGCGCCCCAATGCGTTTCTGGCCCCACCCGGAACCCCGCCCGCGCCGCAAAGTCGGCGAACTCGCGGTACGCCGGCACCAGAATCTCCATCTCGGCCTCCGACCAGTGTCGATCGCGCCCGCCCGGATCGATCCGGACCGTCTGCGCGCCCAAGATTTCTGCCGCTTCGAGATGACGGAACGCGAGGTCGCGGTGCCGGGCCCGCACGTCGGCATCCGGCTCGTAAGGATGGCACCCGTCCGCGTGGTAGTTCACGCAGGTTAGGCCCCGCTCATCCATCGCCGCACGCACCTTCCGCAGCCGCGCGTGGTCCAGCTGAACCTCCACGTCGGGCCCCAGCAACCCGTTCCAAATGTCGGCGGTGTCGAGGTGGTACCGGTACCGACACGCTTCCAGGTACGTGAAGACGTCGAACGTCCCCTCGCCGAGGGCACCGTGGAACGAGAACGAGGCAATGCTGATCGGTCCGAGCATGCCGCTAGTTTGCCCGGATTCGCCTCGCCGAGGCGTGCGCCCACCCCGGCGCCCGGCCCGAACCTCGCCCTCGCACGTGTAACGGAACCGCCCGTGTAACGGAACCCGGTCCGGACGGTGGCGACCCCGCGCCAACCTCCCCGTGTGAACCGAAACATCGCCCTCCTCATCGTCGCGGCGGCCGGAATCGCGGCGGTCGTCGGTGCCCAGGCCGCCCGA
>JANRKI010000112.1:0-4332 GCA_033763535.1 Fimbriimonadaceae bacterium
GTAAACGACGCGCTTTCGGTGGTGCCCGCGCTCGTCGCCCCGACGAACGTCAACTGCGGAACCCCCGCGCCCGTCCCGAAGATCTCGACCGCCGCGCTAATCTGCCCCACCGGAATCGTCACGCTGATCTCCTGCTGTCCGTTGCGGAACCGCGCCGACGGATGCGACAACCGGAAGGTCATCACCTGCCCGGCCGGATTCACCACCTGAGCGTGCAAGAATCCTCGCGCCCGGATGCTCGTGGTTGGAGTGACCGTATCGCCCGAAAGCACGATGCGCGCCGTATCCGTGTAGAACCGCATGTCGTAAACGAAGGCATCTACGCCGCCGCCGCTCGTGGGTTGAGCCACGCCCGGCGTCACCTGCAGGTCCGACCCGGCCGTCTCGCCCGCCACGTAAACGCTGTTAAACGGCTGCCGCAACGCGACCGCGTAGGCAATGTCCGTCGTACTGCCCGTGGTTCCGAAGAGACTTGAGCCCTGGAGTCGCAAGGCAGAACTGTACCGGGCCAAAAAGGCGCTGCCATCCGGTCCCGGCGATACAATGTTCGTACCGCCCGCCGTCACAATCGGAATACCGGCCGATTCCGCAAACCCGACCACGATGCAACCGCCATTCAGGGTCACCACGATGTCCTCACCGACTTCGGCCGAGATACTGCCCAAGAATGTAAACCGTACGCGATCCAATCGATCGTTAAACTGGGCCACGAACGCATCCCCGCGCGTCGAGGAACCGATCGTGCCATCCTGGCCGATCTGAACCATGATCGTACTACCCCAGCCGGGGGTGTTGATCGCCGCGCCGACGTCGCCAGTGGCAAAAACGTTGTTCGTCACCGGGTCCACCGCCAAGGCGCGGATCGAATCTTCGAAATCGCTTCCGAAGCCAATCGCATTCACCAACGAACCGTCGTGAATCTTGATCTGCCCGAGAAAGGCGTTCGCAAAGGTACTGGGCGAGCCGTATGCCCACGGAATGTCGGTAGAGAACGTTTCGCCACCGAAGAACACCGTGTCGAAGCGCCGACCGAAGGCCACTGCCCGAATCCGGTCGACACGATTCCCGCCGAAGAATGTCCCCACGAGCACCCGGTCCAGCCGCGCATTGAGCACTCCGATGTAAGCGTCGGTATTGGAAGAATTTGGATTACCGGCGGATGCGGCACTCCCTACCACCAGTGGGCCGCGCGCGCCACTACCCGTCACCGTGTTGTCGAACGAGGAGCTGTTCGTTTGGATACCGATCGCGATATTGCCGCTCGGCTCGTGTAAAGCCAAGCCGCCCAATGTCTCCGAACGCTCGCCACCCAAATACGACGCCACTTTGAGCGCGACCGGCGCCGAAGGCGATGCTCCAAACCGCGCCAGATAAACTGAGTACATCGAGTCCTTGGTCGGCTGGATCACGCCGGACGTCGTGGGCAGATCGGTCGAATCGCTCGTTCCGGCAAACCAGATATCGCCGTTGGTGGCCGTTTCGATATGAACCTGAGCGACGCTGGCGAGACGTTCATCACCGTTCCCGCTAAGGTACGTGCTAAATACTCGGCGGCTCAGGTCCGGTCGGTACCGGGTGATAAACCAGTCGTTGTTCACCGCGTCACCGGCGTACGGTGCCACCGTCGGAAAATCGGTCGACGTGGTACCGCCCGCCACGATCACATCGCCCGAAGCATGCACTTGCACATCCGACGCGCGGTCCGACCCGGAGCCGCCCAAGTAAGTACCGGCGTGCAAAATCTGCGGATCGATCACCAGCTCGTGCGCGGGGTCATAAGCCCCCAGCCGAAAGCCCACCTGACCGTCCCGAACCTCAAACGCGGCCGGCACCCGTTGCCGAACGCCGTTGATCGACTGGTACACAAAAAGGTTCTGCTCGCGGTGCGTGCCCATCGTGGTGTCGTACAGCAGCGAACCGTCCACTCCAACGCGCAGATGACGCGCATTCGTGTACTTCAGTCGCACGGATTCGGGCTCGGCCCCCGGAGCCAAGATCACGTCGTACCGGGGCGCACCGCCATCCACGTAGTACCGCGCGGTCACCCCCGGAAGCACATTCACGAGCGTCGCTTCGGCAAACCGACCGACATGGCCGATCTCGCGACCCTGGGTGAGAAAGCTCACGTACTCGGAGCTTCGACCGATCCCGACCGCGCTCACTGCGCTCGATGCCCCGACGAAATCCACCCGGACCACATCGCCCGTTCGCGTTCGCCGTACCTGCTCATCGCCGTGCGCGTCCTTCCAACGCGTTTCGTCGATCCGGAACGTGTCGATGAC
Source organism: Fimbriimonadaceae bacterium (assembly GCA_033763535.1). Classification (GTDB taxonomy): domain Bacteria; phylum Armatimonadota; class Fimbriimonadia; order Fimbriimonadales; family Fimbriimonadaceae; genus Fimbriimonas. The sequence continues at coordinate 2,283 of JANRKI010000112.1, forward strand.
TGCCCCCGACTTCGTAATCCAAAGGTTCGAACCCGGCGATTGAAGCAAGAAACGCGCCTCGGCATCCCATTGGCCGCGGTTCTCGGTGAAGTAACGGGACGGCGCCGTCGGCGGAGTGTTGCCGGTTGTTGCTGCCACCCCCGGATGGATCATGGACAGCGTTGCGAAGACAGTGCCAAGCATTCGGTCATTCTCGCCGAGGATCGGCCATCTGTCAATGCAATATGTCCGAATCCTCCCTGAATGTTCGGAAAATATGAATGAAACCGGGCATTCGGCATCTCAATCCGCAAAACCGCAATTTCCGCGATACAATGCGGAGCACGATGCAGATGTTCCGCCACGCTTGGGCGACCGTTGCCCTCGCCGCCGCCCTCACCACCGCCGCCTGCGCTTCCGATGGCTCCGTCATTCTCGCGCCCGGCAGCAAGGCCCCCGCGCTCGAAGTGAAGAAGTGGTACAAAGGCACCCCCGTCAAGGCGCTGGAACCCGGCAAGACCTACGTGGTCGAGTTCTGGGCGACCTGGTGTGGCCCCTGCCGCGCCACCATCCCGCACCTCACCGAGCTCGCCAAAAAGAACCCGGACGTGACGTTCATGGGCATCTCCATTTGGGAAGAACAGGATGAGGCCAAAATCACCGGCTTCATCAATGAGATGGGGGACAAGATGGATTACGCCGTCGGCTATTCCGGCAACCAAGACGGCATGGCGACCAGCTGGATGCAAGCCGCCGTGCAAAACGGGATCCCGGCCGCGTTCGTCGTAAAGGACGGCATCGTCCAATGGGTCGGCCACCCGATGGCCATGGATCAGCCGCTCGCCGAAATCAAAGCCGGCACCTTCGATCTCCCGAAGTTTCAGAAGGAGTTCATGGCGGAGGCCGAGCGCACCCAACGGCAGATCAAGCTGAACGGCGAGGTCAACCGCATCAGCGGACTTTATAACGAAGGCAAGACCGCCGAGGCCAAGCAAGCCCTCGCCGAACTCCGTAAGTCGGACGCCGAGGCGAACGCCCCCGCCGATAGCCTCGAATTCGGCTGGATCGCCAAAGAAAACGACGCCGATTGGAAGAAGCTCGTCGAAACGAAACTCGCCACCGGCAAGCCCCAAGACCGCGGCGTCGTGCTCAGCTTCATCCTGCGCCAAACCGGCAAGGGGGGCAACGTCGAGCAAGCGAAGTTCGCGCTCAATGCCGCCATCGCCAAGTCCGAAGGCAAGGACATCCTCGTGTACCAGTACGCGCAGGCATTCGCCAGCCGAACCAAGGACTTCAAGTCCGCGCTGGACTACACCAATAAGATCCTCGAACTGCTGCCCACCAGCCCGCTCAAGGACGACGCCGAGTTTAAGGCCGCCATGGAGAAAACCAAGGCCGACCTCGAGCGACGCGCCGCCGGCTCCGGACGCTAACCGCAAACTCAGAACCCCGGCGTGACCATTCACGCCGGGGTTCCTTCGTCAGAGTCGTTCGCCGCGCGGACTGCTCGTTGCGGTTAGAGAGGGTCCGGCCCCGGAGAGGGAGTCGAGGCCGGTGAGGGTTGGGTTAACGCCCCGCCCGGATTGGGGAATCCGGAACGAGGTCTCCTTGGGGAAGGAGGATGTTGCGTCATATATTTCAACGCCGCAAATCCGCCGCCGTTTCCCCACCGGGACCTTTGGGCTGAACTCGACCCGGTTAGTGAATAAACACGCCCAGGGACCGCGCGACCTGGTACTCCATCGTCTGATCCGAGACCACCTTTAGCTGACCGCACGCCTCCGCAATCGAAACCGTCGTCATCGCCTGATTCTGGTACGACACCATCACGCTCCGTTCGCCGCGTTCAATCGCCTCGATCGCCTCCACGCCGTACGCCTTCGCCAGCACCCGGTCCGCTGCAATCGGAGTCCCGCCCCGCTGAACGTGACCCAGCACCGTGCCGCGCATATCAAACTCGCCCGGTGCCAGCCGCTCGATCATCCGCATGATCTCCGTGCTTACGCCGCCCAGCAGCACTTCCGAGGTATTCGCGTTCCCCTGCGTCACCAGCCGATCGTCCACCTTCGCG
>JANRKI010000113.1:0-14890 GCA_033763535.1 Fimbriimonadaceae bacterium
CCCGAACCAACCCGAACGAACCGCCTTCATGCCAAACTGAGGCACCGCGCTGAGGCGGGGATTGACCATGGCCATCGTAACGATTCGAATTCCGCAAATGGGCGAGGGACTGCAAGAGGCGCGGCTCGTCGCCATGCTCAAACAAGCCGGAGACCCCGTGCGGCGAGACGAGCCCATCTACCAGATGGAAACCGATAAGGCCGTCATGGACGTCGAATCCCCCTTCGCCGGAACCCTCGTCGAATGGCTGGCCAACGCCGACGACATCTTGCCGATCGGCGCGGAAGTCGCCCGAATGGAAGTGTCCGATGCCGACGCCGCCGGCGAATCGGCCCCCGCCGCCCACGGAGCCCCGATTTCCGCCCCGACCGGCGGCACCCCTGCGCACGACGGTCCCGCCATCGCCGCCGGTGCCCGCAACGCTTCGGTGCCGCCGCGCACCCGCCAGTACGCCAAGGATAAGGGCCTCGGCGATGACGAACTCCTCCAGATTCCCGCGCCGACCGGCAAACTGATGCCCGCCGACGTCGACGCGTACCTCGCCAACCGCTCCGGAACGGCGACCTTCGACGATCGCCCGCTCCCGCCGAAGCAACGGTTGCTCGCCAGCCGGCTCGTGCGCGGCAACCAACTCGTCGTTCCCGGCACCATGAGCGTGGTCACGAACTGGGGCCCGGTCGAAACCTTGCGCGCCGAGGCCAAATCGCGCGGCGATGAGTTTCAGCCCAGCGCCTTCACGATGCTCGCGTTCGCGGTCGCCCAAGTGCTGAAAGATTTCCCGGTCTTCCGCTCCACGCTCGTTGGCGACAATACGCTGCGCACGTACCGCACCGTCAACATTGGCGTCGCGGTCGCGCTCCCGGGTGATGAGCTCGTGCTCGCGGTGCTTGACGATGCCGACACCTTCGCGTGGCGCGACTTCGCCGGCAAGCTCCGCGAACGGATTGACCTTGCGCGCTCCGGAGTCGATCAGGCGAAGGAGACCGTGCCGATCTCGCTGACCAACATGCAAGCGTTCGGCCTGCGCGACGCGATCCCAGTCGTGGTGCCGCCCGCCGTCAGCACCCTCTTCATCGGCGAGGCCTACAACGGTCTCAGCAACGACGCCGAGGCGAAAGTCCAGCGCAGTTGCAACCTGACCCTCACGTTCGACCACCGCGTCGCCAACGGGGTCGGTGCCGCCGAGTTCCTCAACGCGATCCGCGCCAAGATCGAGGCCGTCGGAGAATGGGCGAGCTAATCGCGCCCGTCATCGGAATCGTCGCCGATGTCGAAGCGTCCAAGGACGCTCGCACCGGCGGCTTCCGCTACCGCATCAACGCGAACTACGCCGAGGCGATTCGTGATGCCGGCGGCGTGCCGATCGTCATCACCCCCGCGACCGATCCCGCCGTCGCCGTGCGCCTCGTGCACGGCATCCTCATTCCCGGCGGCCTCGATCTCGACGCCGCCCGCTTTGGCGAACTCAACCACCCGGCCAACACCCGAATGCCCGACCGCCGCGTCGAAGCGGAGTTCGCGCTGCTGCACGAGTTGCCCACCGACATGCCACTGCTCGGCATCTGTTACGGCTGCCAGTTGGTCAACGTGTTTCGCGGCGGCAAGCTTGAGCAGCATCTGCCCGACGTGCTCGGCCACGATGATCACAGCCAAGGCATCGGTCAATCTTATTCCCTGGTTCCCGAAAGCCGGCTGGCCCGCACCATGGGCACGGTTCGGCCGCAGGGCAAGAGCTACCACCACCAGGCCGTGTCGGCAGTCGGCAACGGATTGACCGTCGTCGGCACGCACGATGACGGCACGATCGAAGCGTTGGAAGACCCCGCGCACCCGTTCCTCGTGCTGGTGCAATGGCACCCGGAGCGCACGCCGCGCGACTCGGAAACCCAAAACCTCTTCCGCGGGTTCGTCGCCGCCGCCCGCGAGTACGCCAACCCGACCTTGCGCACCGGAGGGCCAAGCGTTGCGGCTGTATCGCGGTGACGACCCGCTGACCCCGGTTCCGGAAGTGACGGTCGAACCGTTCGGCGATCGCCTCCGCGTGGTCACGCCCGAGGGCACGTTTACCGCCCTCGCCGTACGCGTCGGTAACGAGGTGCTCGTGAGCGTACACGGCCGTCAGTACCGGCTTAGCACCGAGCGGCCGCGCGCCTCCGCGGCCGGCGGCGCGGCTTCCGGAGAGCTCCGCGCCCCGATGCCGGGCCTCATCGTCGACGTCAAAGTCACCTCCGGTCAGGCCGTCCGCAAGGGCGAAACGTTGGTCGTTCTCGAGGCGATGAAGACCCAGCAACCGTTCGCCGCGCCCTTCGATGGCACCGTGGCGTGCGTGGCGGTCATCGCCGGCCAGCAGGTCGCCGACGGCGCGTTGCTCGCAAAAGTCGATCCGCTTCCCTCGGAGCCTGCATGACCGCCGTCCGGATCCGCGAAGTCGGGCCGCGCGACGGGCTCCAGAACGAAGCGACCCCCATCCCGACCGAGACCAAGCTCGCGTTCATCCGCGCCCTGATGGATTCGGGGCTACCCGAGATTGAAGTCACGAGTTTCGTGTCGCCCAAATGGGTCCCGCAACTCGCCGACGCCGCTGAACTCGTCCCGCAATTACCGCCCGAACTTCGCGCCTGGGTCCTCGTGCCAAACGCCAAGGGTTTGGAGCGTGCCCGCGCGGTGGGTGCCTACCGGATCGCCGTGCTCACCGCCGCGAGTTCCGCCTTTACCGAGCGCAACCTCAACATGACACGGGACGAAGCGACCGCCACCGCCCTGTCCCTGCTCGCCGAACGCGGTCCGAACGATGCGCAACGGGTGTACGTCAGCACCGTTTTCGATTGCCCGTACGCGGGCAGGGTGCCGCTCGCCGACGTGCTCGCGACCGTCCGCGCGGTGGCCGCATCGTCCGCCGACGAAATCTCGCTCGGTGACACCATCGGCACGGCGACCCCCGGCGATGTCCGCGAACTCGCCCAGGCCCTACTTCGCGAAGGCATCGCGCCACAACGCATCTGGTGGCACTTCCATGACACGCGCGGAACCGCTCTCGCCAACGTGTACGAAGCCCTCCACGTTTCGTCCGACTGGGCCGGATTCGACAGCAGCGCGGCCGGCCTCGGCGGTTGTCCCTACGCTCCCGGCGCGGCCGGCAACCTCGCCACGGAAGACCTCGTGTACGCCTTGGAACGCGATGGCATGGCTACCGGGGTCAACCTGGACCGGCTGGCGCGGGCGTCGGAGCCGATTCTTGCCCAACTGCTCCGGACCGGACCGGGCTCGACTGGCTCGGGCCGCGCGTCGTCCCGCGTTCAGCGGGCGATTCTGGCGGCTGAACGCTAAACCGCCAGCACAGCAGTCCGGTACCGATGACGGCCACCAAAATCGTGGCGATCAGTTCCTCGCCCTTCATCGCAAACTCGCGCCAGTTCGCGGCCAGCACCACGCTCGCGATCGGCACCAACGCGGGTAGGGCGCCGAGCGTAATCGGCCCGATCTCGATCTCTCGCCCCACGAGCACGACGAGCAGGTACGCCGCCAACACCGGCACCAGCCACATCGCCGTCCGCCGCGCATTTAGCTGAAACCGGAACAGGCACGTGAAGAACATGGCGATGAACAGAAAGTCCGCCGGCCCCACGTACGCCAACACCGCCGCTCGCCCCACCGTTTGCGGGGTGGCCGGCTGCGGCACGGTAAACGCGATGCTCGCCAATTGCGCCTGATTTCCCCGCGCGATCTGGCCGACCGGACCCTCCGGCACGAACACGAGCCAAATGTCGAACAGCGCCAAAAAGATCGAAATCGGCACGATCATGTTGCGGTCCCGAATCGCCTGCGCCAAGGCCGCCCCCAGCCCCAGGCACCAGATCAGCAGCCCGCTTTGCGAAAGCGCGCTTACCGGCACGAAGATCGCCTTGGCCACCCCCGGATCGAGTCGCGGGGCCACCGCGCCAAAGCCGAACATCAGGCCGAACTGTAGGGCTAACCCGGCCACGACCGTCACCGCCGCCACCTTGGGCGACCACGCGATCTCGCCGCCGCGAAACAGCCCGAACACCGGCACCAGGATGAACAGCGCGGAGACGACGAGACTCACCGGACCGACCATGCTCAATGGCATCGGAACGTAAGCAATCGCGACCCGCAACACCACGAGCACGCCGAGCACCGCCGCCAAACTCCGCCAGCGTTCGGCATTCCGCGATTCGCTTGGCGGGGAGGCGTCGTTGCGTTCCGTCATCATGTCCAATTCCGCGGGTTCCGGCCCGCAAGAGCGCGCCGTCGCCCCTATTTTGGCGAACCGAAATCCGGCGCGTGACCATCGGAACCGACCGCGGCCCGAGTGAGTTCCAGCACCTGCCGATAGACCTCAACGACCCGGGTCGCCATCTCGAGATCGGTCAGCATCGCCGGTCCGGGGGCCAGTTCGATGCCCTCCCGCCGAGTCGCCCGCGCCGCTCCCAGTGCCTCGGCGAGTGCAGCCGCGAGTGCGGTGGCGTCTGGTCGCACCAGCCAAGCGCCCGGATCGCCCCGCAACACCTCCTCGACCCCGCCGCTTGCCGCCGCAACCACAGGCAAACCGTGCCGCCGCGCCTCTTGCACCACCAATCCCTGGGTTTCGGTCAGGCTCGTGAAGAGGAAGGCATCGGCGGCGGCGTACGCGGAGCCGACCTCCGCCGGGGGCACCATGCCCGGCCACTGCGATCGGCACGCGTCGCCCAGTGCCTGCTGCAGTGCCCGCTGCATCGCCCGCCGGTCCGGACCGTCGCCGACCACCAAGACCGAAAACGGCGTCTCACCCGGGCGGCTCTGCTCCGCGAATCGGCGGATCGTCTCCACCCAGAGCGGCCAATTCTTTTCCCGCGCCAATCGCCCGACCCACAGCACCACCGGAACTGCGTCGGGCAATCCAAACCGCGCGCGGGCGTCGGAACGGTCCGGTAGCACAATCGGGGCGGCCCCGGTCGGGATCACGGTGATCGGCGTTTGTACCGCGTGCCGCTCCAGCCAACGCCGCGCCGTCTCGCTCGGAGTGATCACCCGGTTGCACCGATTGTAATAATAGTGCGTATGTCGGGCAAGGCGCGCCCGAACGCTGCGTCGCGGGACGAGCGGCACGTAATGGGCATACCGATCGTAAAGCGTGTGGTACGTCGACACGACCGGAATGCGCTCGGATTCGCCCCACCGCAGGCCGATCATGCCGACCGGAAACGGCGTGTGCGTATGGATCACGTCAAACCGTGTCCGCCGAAATTCGCCCAGCCACGGGTAGGCGGGCGGCATCGTCAGCGGATAGTTCCGCCAGAACGGAAACGTCAGGGCCAGAAACCGGTGGGTTCGCGAGTCATTTTCGCGATGTCCCGGATACCGGTTGGCGTAAAGATGCACCTCGTGTCCCAGCTGAACGAGGCCGTGCCGAAGGGTCGCCACGCTCACGCTGACGCCGTTGACCACCGGCGGTGCGCTCTCCGAAAACAGCGCGATCCGCAGCGGGCGCATTACGTCCGCCGACCGCTGGTCCGCCGGTGCCAGATCACTCTTCCGGGAATCGACCGTGGGCTTCCACGAATCCGACCACATCGCTCAGGCGGAACCGTCGCTGCCCACCCTGGGTGCGGTGGCAATGCAGCCAGCCGCGATTGGTGTACCGGCGGACGGTCGCGGGCACCACGCCCAGCAATCGGCTCGTTTCTTCCAGCGTCAGTTCCGGGTCCAGCAAGCGCCGGACAAGCTCCTGCCGGGTTTCGCTGAATCCGCCCCGGTAGTAGTGCTCGGCGGCCTCGTCATCGAAGTACCGAATCAAGAATTCGATGTTCTTCGGCAAGGCCCGCCAAGTCGCCTGGAGCTCCGGATCCATCGGACCTTTGCCCTTGCCGGTTTGGCTACGGCGAGGCCGCGGCGCGCGCATTTCCGTTTTGCGGAACCGGTCGCGCGGCGTACGGTCGGCACCGGAAATGAAGTGATCGACGGCGGAGGTATCCACCGAATTCGCTTCGGAGGTCGGCTTGCCGGTCTCCACCGCGTCGCTCGGCTTGCGATCCCCGGATCGTTCCACGAATGCGTTTTCTAGGTATTCCAGCGGATCAAAGTGAGTTTCGGACACGAGCGAGTACCCCCTAACGGAAGAATCATACACTGTGTAATGTTTTTGGCAAAGGTTTTGTCAACCAAATTTTTCACTTCCCGTTCAAGCTTTTGCAAGAATGAGCATGCTGTCCCCAAAACTCAGGAAACGGTAGTCGTAAGTCAGCGCATGCCGGTACGCCGACATGATCGGCTCGTATCCCGCTAAGGCGGCAATCATCATGAGCATCGTGGTACGCGGCAGGTGAAAGTTCGTGAACATGCCGTCGACGCACCGGAACGGCACGCCCGGATACAGGAAGATTTGCGTTTTGGTAAACCCGGCGGACACGGTGCGATCATCCCGCGCGAACGATTCGAGCGTCCGCACACTGGTGGTTCCGACTGCGATGAGGCGACCGCGGCGACCGTTGATCACCTCCGCCGCCGCTTCGCTGATGCGGCACGTTTCCCCATGCATCGTATGGGTGGCCACGTCATCCACGTTCACCGGCCGAAAGGTGTCGATGCCGACATCGAGCGTGACGGTTGTGCGTTGGACGCCCATCGCATCGAGTTGGTCCAGGAGTTCCGGCGTGAAGTGGAGGCCAGCGGTGGGAGCGGCGGCCGATCCCGTCATTTCGGCGTGATCGCGCCGGTACACCGTTTGGTACCGCTCCGGATCTGCCAGCGCCTCGCGGATGTACGGCGGAAGCGGCACCTCACCGCGCTCCTCGATGATCGGTCCGGGGTCCGTGTCGCCGGAAAACCGCAAGACGCGTCCGCCGGTCGCCGTGCTGTCCACGACTTCCGCCGTCAGACCGAGGTCGAACTGAATGGCGGCGCCGACGTCGAGCCGTTTGGCCGGCCGGACCAGTGCCTCGTACGTGCGTTCCGAGGTTCGATGCAGGAGGAGTGCTTCGATGGCGGCTCCATCGGGGGCTCCGGCACGGATTTTTCGACCGAAGAGCCGTCGCGCGGTCACGCGGGTGTCGTTCATCACGAGGACATCGCCGGGCCGCAGCAGCGTGACGATATCGCGAAACTGCAAGTCATGGATTTGGCCGTCAGCGGCCAAGAGGAGCAGCTTGGAGGCGGCCCGATCTGCGAGCGGTTGCTGGGCGATGCGAGATTCCGGCAGATCGAAGTCGTAGTCTGCCAGCTGCAATCCCTGCATTCCCTTATTTTCCTGATGCGACCTTTTTTCGGTTCGCATACCGGGGGCGGGCATGTTTCGCCGTAGACTATTGGGCATGAACCGCGCTTGTCTCCCTATGCTGCTGCTGACCATCGCCCTGGCCCGCGCCCAGGACCCGGCGCCGAGCTACACCTTTCGAACGGTGCCCGACAAGAAGGTGGCCGCCATCTACCGCGTCGAGTTTGTGACCGGTGAAATCACCGTGACCACCCAACTCAGCTCGAAGGTCACGGAAGTCGGCGAGGATGGCACCTACATCGTGGAGCAAACCGTGCTCGACGGGCTCGCGAAATCGAGCTTTGGCGAGTTAGCGATTCCGAAGGACACGACGCGGGTCACCTACCGGCCGAACGGTCAGCCGATTGGCTACGTGGGTCCGGCGGCGAGTGGCGCGGCTCTCCGGTTCGGCATTCTCAATGCGCTCTTGGCGCCGGACGCTCCGGTCGCGAGCGGGGCCAGCTGGACGGTGGAGGTGAAGCCGGACGAAAAGCTGGGCACCCGCGCCGCCAAGGCGAGCTACAAGCTGATCGGCACGGAGAAACTGGATTCCACCGATGCCCTGAAGGTGGAGGCCGAGGTGGTGGAATCCGGCGATGACGGCGCGTCGTGCAAGGCCACATACTGGGTCGACCCGACGTCTTTCCGCGTGCTGAAGGTGACGGGCGAGTGGATTCGGCTCACGATTCCGGGCTCCACCACGCCGATGAACGCGAAGTTCAGCACCGCGCTGATCGAGGTGAAGCCGCTGGATGGTAAGTCCATGGGCCTATCCGCGCAACCGGCACCGGCTCGGCGCGATATCGTACGATAGCGAGAGCATATGATGAAGCAGTTTTCCACCCGCATTGGACTTGGTTTGAGCCTGTTGGCGGCGGCGGCAATGGCGTACGCCACCTTCGGCGTGACCATGCGACGCGTCGCGAAGGTCGGTGATACCGCGAACTTTAAGACCACCGCGAATCTGACGATTCAAGGGATGACGGTTACCGTGAAGGCGACCTCGCGCGAAAAGGTCACCGCGATTGACGACAACGGCGTCATCGCGTACGAAAGTCAGCAAATCAGTACGACGATCGAGTTCAACGGTCAGAGCCAAGAGATGCCGGGCGGTAGCCCCGAGACGACCAAGATGGACAATCGCAATCGTCTGAAGGCGTACGAAGGCGAATCGGGCGAACTCGGCGCGCGCCTCAGCTCGCTCCAAAACGTGATCCTTCCGGAAGGCGAACTGAACGTCGGGGACCAGTGGACCGAGGACGTGGCCGAAGACAAGATGGGGACCAAGTCGCTGAAGGGAACCTACAAGTTTGAGAAGGAAGAGAAGCTCGGCGACTTTGACTGCTACGTGATCAAGGCGAAGAACGCAGAAACGGAATCGGGCGGATCGAGCAGCAGCTTTACGGCATGGCTCGACAAAACAGACCTGAGCCTGGTGAAGGCAGAAGGCGAGATGAAGAACGTCCAGTTCCCGGGGGCTCCGACTCCTACGGACGCGACCTTTACCGTCGTCCGCGACTGACGTTTCGGTTGCAATTCCGAACGCGCAACGCCCCTCGATTTCAAGATCGAGGGGCGTTGGCATTTTCACTTCGGGCCTGTATGATAAGGGCGTGAATCGTAAGTTAGCCATCACTCCGTTGCTCGTCTCACTCGGGATCTTTGTCTCCGCCCAGGCCCACGCTCCGACCGAAGTTCTGTTTCGACTTAAGTGGAAGGCGGGAGATCGGCTGCGGTATTTCATCACGGCCCGTGCGAACGCCCCGATGTTCGGACTGAAACTGCCGTTCGTCCTGAAGTCCATCGAACGCCTCGATGTCAAGGCGATCGGTTCGGACGGAAGCCGCACCATTCGCGTCACGCCCGAAGTCGTTGACATGGAAGTCAACGGCACGGGGGACGCCCGCGATGCCGTCAAGTTGCACAAGCCTTACGAGTTTGAGGTTTCGGAAACCGGCGAAGTTCTCTCTGAGTTCGAGATCAACGATGCAGACGGCGAAGTTAGCCTGGCCATCATGATTCTCCTGCCGCAGCTTGCCGAACTTCCGATCGAGATCGGAAAGCCGCATCGGTTCACGCGAGGCGAAGCCGAGGAGAAGTGTGAAATCACGTTGCTGTACGCGGCGGACGAAGACGTTGAGGGCATCCCCTGCCGAAAGCTCAACATCACGTTGCGAGATGAGGACCCGAACGGGGGCAACGGGAAGTTTACGTACTGGCTGAGCCGCGCCGATTCAAGCGTAGTGAACGCTAACGGCACCATCAATCTCATGGATAAGGAGGGCCCGACTCGAATGGACCTGACGGTTCGGAGGTTGTAGAAACAAGCCGTGAGCGCATTATTGTTCGCACTCGCCATGACGGCGATGGGGTCGCCCAGACCCGCCATCGCCGCCCGGACGGTTCGGCCTGCCGAACCGGTGCTGTTCCGGGTGTCCGGAAAGGTCGGGCAGGAACGGCGGACCGAAATGAAGGCGGCCATCACCGCCGAGAAAGACGGCGAGAGCGTTGAGATCAAAATCAACATCATCACCCTGGCAAAACTCACGGCGATTGATCCGAACGGCGACTTGCGGCTCAACGTCATCACGGAGCGGTTTGAACTTACGGTGATGGGCGAAACCGTTGAGCAAGAGGCCGATCCGGTCGAAGTCGTGCTTTCCCCGCGGAACGAAACGCGGCCGGACCCGAAAGCCGATTCGGAAGCGCTCGACGTCACCAGTCAGGCGGACATGCGTGATTGGGTTTTCCCCGAAGCGCCCAAGGCGATCGGCGATCGGTGGACCGACATTCGCAAAGGCACCAAGAAGAAGAGCGACGTGCAGTTTGACTTCGTGTTTGACCGGCGCGAAGTGATCGGCGATTTTGACTGCTACGTGTGGAAGATCGCCTCGCGCGAGCTCAAGGAGGGCGGCATGGTCTGCGAGGAGACGGTTTGGTTCGATCGCGACGACACCTCGGTGGTAAAGTCCGAGGCAACGGTGCGTAATGGCCAGTACTCCGGCGTTCGCTTTACCGAGTTCAAGTCCACTCAGGTGAGAATTTGATCGCCGTAGGTTGACAAAATGATTTTTCGCGGACGTAAGGGTATGCGCGCTCACGTTATTGCAATCGCGGCGGTCGTCGGATTCGCCTGCTTTGGCCTGGTGCCGACGGCGACGGCGGGCGTGGTTTCGAGTGGCCGGTCGGCACCGGGCAAGCGGATCGCGGTGCTGGTGGGGGTGAGCAGCTACGTGGAACCCGAGGCGGCGGATCGTCGCGCGGTGACTCCGCTGCGCACTCCGCATCTTGATGCCGAACGCCTGAGCCAGAAACTCACTCAGCTGGGGTGGGAGACGCGGCTCATCCTGAGTCGGCCAAACGCGACCGCCGCCGACGCGACTCGGGGCCGGATTTTGGCCGCGATCCGGAACCTGCGCACGTCGTCGGAAGATACGTTTTTGTTCTACTTTTCGGGACATGGTGCCCGCGTGGGGGGTGAGGATTACCTCGTCACGTTTGACTCCACCCTGAAACGGACGCCCGAGAACACGTTTGCGCCCGATCCGGAGACGATGCTGTCGTTCGAGGCCTTGCGCGAGGCATTTGCGGAATTGGGAGCTCGGCAACGGGTGGTCATTGTGGATGCCTGTCGCAACGAACCGGGGCGAAGCAAAGACATTTCGGGGGTCAACAACGCCAACCAGGCGAAAGTGCTCAACGTGGTGAAGGCCAGCAAGCAGGGCGATGTGAGCTACGTCGCGATGTACAGCTGTAAGCAAGGCGAGCAAAGTTGGGAATCGCCCGACCTCTTTAGCGGTAAGGGCGGAAGCGTGTACACGGCGGGCCTCCTGGGTGCGCTGGAGAATCGCAAGTGCGCGGACGCGGACGGCAACCTCGTGCCGGCTCTGGTGGAACAACAGACCAAGAGCTTTGTCGCGAACTGGTGCCGTGCGAACGGTCGGACGATGACGCCCGGGTCGAGTAGCGAGAGTTTCGCCGACACCATCTTTCTCGGGCGGTTAGCGGGCGGGGACGTCCGGCCGAATCCGGAACCGCAACCGGAGAACGAGGCTGGGGTCGCGATTCTGCAGCTGACCGGACTTCCGGCGCGGGCGGAGGTCAAGGTGGATGGCAAGTCGGTTTCCGGCGGCCGGTACCAGCAGGCGTTGGCGAAAGGGCAGACACGCGGCGTGGACATTCAAGTCTTTGCGGCTGGTTACGGGACGGTGATGACGCGGGCCGTGCTGGAAGGCGGGCGAACGGTGACGGTTCCGGTGAAGATGACGCCGGAAAAGGAAGGAGCGGGCGACATCGGTCCGGACCGCGCGTTCCGGTTTCGGGGTGCGGTCAATGACACGTGGCAGAGCGTAATTACGGTGGTGATGAACGTGGACGGCACCTCGCTGCGGGTGGTGACGCGTCAGCGAACCACGGTGACCGCCACGACCGCGACGGGCGACCTGACGTTGCGCGATGACGTCCTGAGCACGCGGGTGATCATCGACGACGAGGAGGATTCGATGCCGCCGAGCGGATCGGAGGTGCGAGGGATCTCGGCGCGCGGGGCGTTGGTTCGGGTGAACGGGGACAGTTCGGCGGCGGTGTTGCTTGCGATGCAAGGCATCGTGTTTCCGGAGCAAGCGATCAAGCCCGGCGAGCGCTGGACGCACGAACACAAGGGCTCGATGTACGGTTCGGCGCGGGTGACGTCGAATTACGTGTTTGAGCGCGAGGAGACGTACGGCGGCGAGGCGGCGATCCGGATCCGGATGGAGGCCCGCGGTCCGAACGGGAGTTCGCTCACCGCGACGGCGATTTTGCGCAAGAAGGATTGTCGGCTGATGAAGGTGAACGGCCGGTTCGCGAACTTGCAGTTTCCGGGGGCGCCGATCCCGGTTTCGGGCACGATCGATATGCAGGTTGAGTAGTTGCGGCGGTCAGCGTAACCGGTAGCAGCGTCGGCAGCGCGCCTCGTACGATTCGGTTGCGCCGATGAGGATGATCGGTTCGTTCTTTTGGGCGGGTTTTCCGTCGATGATCCGCTGGGTGTGGCTGGCGGGTGCTCCGCATTGCACGCAGATCGCCCGGAGCTTCACGACTTCATCGGCGGCGGCGAGGAGATCGCCCATGCTGCCGAAGGGTCGGCGGCGGAAGTCTTGGTCGAGGCCGGCGCAGACGACCTCGTGACCGGCGTCGGCGAGTTCGACGCAGAGTTCGACGATGCTGGGGTCGAAGAACTGGACCTCCTCGATAAAGATGGCGTGGGCGGCGGGGTCTATTTCGGTCCGGAGCTCGCCGACGCCGTTGACCGGAGTGGCCTCGTGCCGAACGCCCATGTGGGTGACGACCATGGCCTCGTCGTAGCGGCGGTCGATGCTGGGCTTGAACACCTGGACGCGTTGGCGGGCGTAGAGGGCGCGGCGCGCGCGACGGATGAGCTCCTCGGACTTGCCAGCGAACATGCTTCCGCAAATGACGGTGAGCTTGCCCTCGCGTCGGTGCGGGGGTTTACGCGTCTTCGCTTGCCGATTCGGGTCCGCCATCGTTCAGGTCTTCCTCGAAGAGTTCCTCCATCTCATCGGCCATATCCTCGTCCATGGCCTTGCCGAGCTCGCGCACCATTTCTCGCATTTCGCCGGCGGATTCGGGTTCTCCCATGGTTTCGAGACGGTCGGCGATGGCGTCCAGCCGCTCGTCTTCTCCGCGAAATCTTGCGAATCGGGAGACGAGACGCCGGGCGTGGGGCCGGTCGCATTTGGGACACCGGACGGAATCGGCTCCGGCGACCATGCCGATCAGTTCGCGGAACTTGGTGCCGCAGTGCTCGCACCGGTATTCGTAGACGGGCATCGGGCTAGATTATGCGACGCCGGCAGCAGGGCGAATCGCCCGCGGATGCGAACCTGATCTGTATGGCCAACGTCTATACAATCTGGTAGGGTTCTAGGAGAACCAATTAAGGTGCCTTGCATGTCATCAACCCAGAAAGCGCAGCAGTTGAACATCCGCGCGTCCGCATCGCAGAAAGCGAAGCTGGCGGAGGCGGCGAGGCTACAGAACATGAACGTCAGCCAGTTTGTGCTCAGCAAGTCTCTGGACGCGGCCGAGGAGGTCATCGCCGACCAACGCCTCATCCGAGTGTCGAAGGCGGAATACGACTGGTTGCTTGAGAAGCTGGAGGAGCCTGCCCAAGAGATTCCGGCGCTCCGGGAGCTCTTCGGCCGCCCCAGCGTCTTCGAGTCATGAGGACTTCGGGTCGTGAGGTTTTCGGGTTGTGAGCGAGTTCTCCGGTCCGGTCCTGCTCGCCAAGTCCCACGACTTCCTGGATTTCGATTGCGGGAAGGGTCCTCTCAATACCTTCCTCGTTCGCCACGCGCTCGCGAATCAGGCCAACGGGAGCGCGCGGACCTTCGTCGGTCTCCACGGCAATCGGGTGGTGGGCTACTACTCCCTCGCGGTGGGTTCCGTTCTGTTCGATGACGCGCCCGAGCGCATGGCCAAGGGGCTCGCCAAGCATCCCATTCCCATTCTTCTCATGGCGCGGTTTGCGGTGGACAAGGAGTATCAGGGTCGAGGCATTGGTAAGGGGCTGTTTAAGGACGCGCTCAAGCGTTCGCTCTCGGTGGCGAGGGAGGCCGGCGTAAGGGCGTTCATGACCCACGCGAAGGATGAGGATGCAAAAGCCCTGTATCTTCGAATGGGCATGCAGGAGTGCCCGAGCAACCCGTTGCACCTGTACCTGCTGATGAAGGACGTCGAACGTTTGGGCGACGGGGCATAGCGATCAGCCCTAGAATCAACGGAGCGTGCCCCGGATTTAGGGCCACCGTCAATCTGACTCGCACCGCTTGGTGAAATCTCCAATGAAGTCCTGCAATTGCGGGATGGCTCATCTACGGAGACACCATGGGACGTGGAAGATATTCGAGCGAGCCAATCCTCGCTATCGGCAAAGAACAAGCGGCCAGCCCGCCGGTGAGCGATCTTCGCCATGGCCCCTGCTTGCGACCATGAATCAACTGCAGGCTGAGCGCATGGTCGAACCGCTGTAGAATACGGCCGTGGGCCCAATCAGCCTACTGGAGGACCACCGGGAGCCGCTGGAACGGCTTTGTCGCCAGTATGCCGTGCGGAGGCTCCGGCTGTTTGGTTCGGCCCTTACCGATCGGTGGGACCCCTTGCGCAGCGACATCGACTTCCTCGCCGAGTTTGGACCACCCGAAGGGATGGACGCCTTCGAGAGGTACATGGGCTTTGTGCTGGCACTCCGCGAGCTGCTCGGTCACGAAGTGGAAGTTGTCGACTGGCATGCGGCAAAAAACCCGTTCTTTCGGCGAAGCGCAGAACGGCTCACAGTGGAGCTGTATGCGGCCTGAAACGGCGGCCTCGCTTTTCGCCATGCACCTTGCGGCGACGCGTGCGGTAGAGGCCACGGCGGGCCGAACGTTTGAGGAATTCGGTCAAGACTGGCGGTTGCAATCTGCGGTCGAGCGACAGTTCGAGGTTATCGGCGAGGCCCTTTCTGGCCCCATGTACCAGCGGTTTCCCGATGGCGAGAAGATCATTGGCCTTCGGAACGTGCTGAGTCACGGCTACGATGCGGTCGATCCCGCGGTGCTTTGGTCGATTGCGGCAGGACGTCTGCCGGAGCTGATCGTA
>JANRKI010000114.1:0-23415 GCA_033763535.1 Fimbriimonadaceae bacterium
GAAGCCCACGCGGTGGCGGCGGAGGTCGGGTACCCGGTCCTGGTCCGGCCCAGCTTTGTGCTCGGCGGTCGGGCCATGGAGATCGTGTTCTCCGCGTCGCAGCTCGATGCGTTTTATGCGGAGGCCGAGGCCGCCAATCCGGGTCAACCGGTGCTCGTCGACCAGTATCTGAACGGCGGCGAGGCCGAGATCGACGTGATTTCGGACGGCGAGGACACGTTGGTGCCCGGCATCATGGAGCATATCGAGCGCGCCGGCATCCACAGCGGAGATTCCATGGCGGTGTATCCGCCCGTTTCGTTGCGGCCCGAGCTTCAGGCGCAGATGGTCGAGGCGGGTGTCCGAATCGCCCGGGCCCTCGGGGTGCGCGGCATGATGAATATCCAGTTCGTCATCGCCCACGATCGCGCGTATGTGCTGGAGGTCAATCCGCGCGCCAGTCGCACGGTGCCGTACCTCAGCAAGGTCACGGGCGTGCCGATGGTCGACCTGGCCACCCAGTGCATGATGGGCCGAAAACTGGGCGAGCTTGGCTACGCCAGCGGGCTTTGGCGCGTCACCGACGATCCGACCGAGCGCATTATCCCGGTGGATTCGGTGGCGGCCAGCGTGGCCGCACGTCCCACGGCCCACTTCACCGCGATCAAGGCCCCGGTCTTCAGCTTTCAAAAGCTGGCGAAAGTCGAGCCGTCGTTGGGGCCCGAGATGAAATCCACCGGCGAGATTCTTGGCATTGATTTCACGTTCGAAGGCGCGCTGTACAAGGCAATGGTGGCCAGCGGAATCGTGTTCAAGGGCGATGGCGCGGTCTGCCTCACGGTGAAGGATGCCGACAAGCCGCGCGGATTGGAGATTGCCCGCGCCCTTACCGCCGCCGGACGCCCGATTCTCGCGACGCCCGGCACTGCGGCGTATCTTCGAGAGCAAGGTATTCCGGTCGAAACGCTCAACAAGATTCAGGACGGTTCGCCGAACATCCTGGACGCGATCATGGGCGGCCGGGTCAGCCTGATGCTGAATACCCCGTCACTGAATGAAACGGCCGAATCGGAGGCAGCGCGCATTCGGCGGGCATGCATCGAGACCGGGGTGCCGTGCGTCACCAGCATCGATACGGCGGCCGCACTGATACGAGCCCTCGACGTCTTCGGAGATCCGACGCGGAGCGAGTGCCGCCGATTGGAAGAGTATCTGGCCGTTCCGGCGGCCTAGCCCGTTCTAGCCCGTGCTCACGGCTCGGTGAACCAACAGCCAATACATCACGAGCTCGAGGATGCGCTCGCTGTACTCTTCGCTCTCGCTGGGCTTCAGCACAAAGCTGTTGGCCCCGGCCAGCAGGCATTCGCGCTGTTGGCCATCGTCCTCGCGCGCGGTAAAGACCACCACGGGCGTAAATCGGGTGGCGTCGTTCGCGCGGATTGCCCGCAGCACCTCAACCCCGCTTAGCTTCGGCAGCTTGAGGTCCAGCAGAATCAGCGACGGCAGCAAGGTCGTGTCGCGCCCGGCAAACTTGTTTTCGCCGCGCAGATAGTCCAGGGCCTCCTGACCGTCGCACGCCACGATGACCTCATTCATCACGTTGTTTCGGCGCAGCGCCCGCAACGTCAGCCGCTCGTCATCGGTGTTGTCTTCGATCAAGAGGATCAGCTTGCTGGCGTTTTCGTCGGTCGTGATGCGGATCATGGCGGAGTACCGGTCCCTCGTATCGTAGCACGGCGGCCAATCGCGACTCCCGAAACCGGCGCTGGCGTCCATGACCGTGCAACAAGCCGCCGTGTTCAGATAATGTAGCCGCATGGCGGAAGCGACCTCAGAACATCTTGAGCAAGAGCACTCGGAGCAAGGACATATCGAGCACTCAAAATCCGACAGCCGTCGCGGATTGGCCGGGGCCATGCCGCGCAAGATCAATGTGACGATGATGGGGGCCGGCAGCGGCTTTACCAACAGCGTGCTCAAAGATGTGGTGCTGATTCCGGAGAGCCAAGGGGGCGAACTCCGCCTGATCGACATCGACGGCGAACGATTGGAGCTCAGCCGAAAGCTGATGCTGAAGGTCTTGGAGGCCGTGGGCCAAGCCGACAAGTGGACCATCCGCGCCAGCACCGACCGCACCGAACTGCTGCCCGGTACGGACTACATCATCAACTCGATCGAGGTCAGCGGATTGGCCTGCGTGCGCCACGATAACGACATTCCGCTGAAGTACGGCATCAGCCAAAACATCGGCGACACGATCGGTCCGGGCGGACTGATGAAGGGGCTGCGCACCGTGCCGGTTTGGCTGGATATCTTGCGCGACGCCGAGCGCCTGTGCCCGCAAGTGGTGGTGCTGAACTACACCAACCCGATGAACATGATGATGCTGGCCGCGTCGCGCGTCAGCCGACTGCCGATGGTTGGGCTGTGCCACTCGGTCCAGGGGACGTCGCACATGCTGGCCGGCTACACCGGAGTGCCGTACGATGAGATTCAGTGGAAGTGTGCCGGGATCAACCACCTCGCCTGGTTCACCGAATTTAACGGTCCGGATGGTCAATCGCTGTACCCGACGCTGATGGAGCAGGCCCGCGACCGCAGCAGTAAGTTCGCGACGGAAGAGCCCGTGCGCAGCGACATGATGCTTCACTTCGGCGCATTTATCACTGAATCAAGCGGCCACCTCAGCGAGTACCTGCCGTACTACCGAAAGCGGAAGGACCTACTGGACAAGTACACCGATACCGGTTACCGCGGCGAAGAAAGCTTTTACGCCAATAACTGGCCGACCTGGCGCAAGAATCAGGACGAATACCGGCAGAAGCTCTTTACCGGCGAAGAGCAGATTCGACCGGACCGCAGCTGGGAGTACGGCGCATGGATCATCGAGTCCATCGAAAAGAACCAGCCGTTCATGATTCATGGCAACGTTCCAAACGACGGATGCATCGCCAACCTTCCGCAAGATGGCTGCGTCGAGGTGGCATGCCTCGTCAATCGCAATGGCATCCAGCCGACGCGCTTCGGCCGTTTGCCCAAGGTGATGGCCGCCATCTGCGACAGCAACATGCGCATGTTCGACCTGGCCGCCGACGCCGCGATCGAAAAATCGAAGCACCTGGCCCGCCTTGCCCTCACGCAAGACCCGCTGACGGCGGCCGTCTGCTCGCCGGAAGAGATCTTCCGATTGGTGGACGAACTGTTCGAGGCCGAAGCGGAATTCCTTCCCGGATACGCCTAAAGTCCGGGCCGGTGCCCGCGGATGCAACCCATCCGCGGGCTTTTTCGTGAATGCCGGTGTGTACGAAATTCGCGCCACCAATCCGGAAGATCGCCTCTGGGCAATGCTCGCTCACATCGTTCCGCTGGTGCTTTCCAGCACGGCCATCGGCGGCATCATTTCTGCACTGGTCATCTATCTGCTAAAGAAGGAATCGCCGTTCGTGCGGTACCACGCGAAGCAGCAGATCCTGTTTCAGGTCGCCGTGGTCATCGTGGCCTTTATCGGATTCCTGCTCACGTTTGCCCTTGTCGGGATTCCCATCCTGATGGTGCTCGGCATCTACGCAATTGTCATGCCGATTATCGCCGCCATCAATGCCTACAAGGGCGAATACTACGCCTTGCCGATCGTCGGCAAAATGGCTCGCTAAGCAGTAATCTGCCGGGAATGTTGACGTGCGCCCTGGCCGTCGCCCTTGCCCATTCCCGGCCCACTCCCGAGTTCGGTCCCGCGACAACCCGTGCGACCCATTGGGGCCGTTTCGTCGCGATCGCGCTCGAAAATCGGCACGTGCATGCGGTCGTGGTGCCGCAAATCGGCCGCCTCATCGCCTTCGGGCCGCGCCAAGGGCCAAACCTGCTTTGGGCGCAGCGCGAACCCGCCGCCGGGGATTGGCAAAACTTCGGCGGAGACAAGATTTGGGTCGCGCCGCAATCGCTCTGGGGTTGGCCGCCGGAACCCGAGCACGACGGCTTGCCCCATGTCGGCACCTGGGATCGCGATTCCATCACGTTGCGCAGCGGTAACTCAAGTAAGTCGAAGGCCGTCATCACGCGGACCTTTCGGCTACACGGCCGGACCCTCATCATCGACCAAACGCTGACGAGCCGAGGCGATTCCGCCGCCGCTGTCGGCCTGTGGCAGATTGCCCAAGTTCCGTTTCCGCGCGAAATCGTGGTGCCGTTCGCGCCGTCGGACCGATTTCCGAAGGGTTATGCAGTGTACGGCGATACCGTCGATTCGGGCCGATGGCAGCGCGCCGGTACTTCCCTGCGACTCACGCCCGGCCGGACCGAGAATATCAAGTACGGGCTGGCCGCCCCCACCGGCACCTTAACCGCCGTGTACGACCGGTACCAGGTGACGTTATCGGCTCCGTTCGACCCGCAAGGCACATACCCCGACGACGGTAAGGCGCAACAGATCTACGTTTCGCACGCACCGGCGTACGTGGAACTGGAGGTCACGGCCCCGCTTCAACGACTCACCCGGGACCAATCGCAGTCACTCCGCACCCGCCTGTCCTTCGCCCCACTTCCCGGGGCGAACCGAACTGGTGTAAGGTAGCGTCGCACCTACGAGAGGGCGGAAACAGACCGGAACCACGATGGCAACACTGAGCGACTATTCCCAGGGCAACTTTGGCGCGGCGAAGCGGTTTCGCCTCATCCTTCGCGAGGGCGGCGTCGCGCGCGAGATGGGCGGCGAGGACATGTCCATCGCCGTGCAGATCGTCGACTCGATCTTCATGAACGCGCTCGACACCGGCACCTCCGACATCCACCTGCAGCCCGAGCGCGAGCAGCTCAAAATCCGGTTCCGGCAGGACGGCATCCTTCACGAGACCGGCCAGCTTCCGCCGGAACAGGCCCAGAACGCGCTCGCCCGACTCAAGCTGGCGGCCGGCATGCGGATCGACGAAAACCGCGAGCCCCAGGACGGCCGAATCGACATGGAGTACGGCGGTCGCCGGCTCAGCGCCCGGGCCAGCTGCATCCCCTGCCTCAATGGCGAAAAGTTCGTCATGCGTCTGCTCGACCCGCAAGCGATGCGGGTCGATCTCGCCAAGCTCGGGATGCCCGAAGACGTGATGAAGAAGTGGTCACGCGCCATCCAGGTGCCGTACGGCCTCATCCTCGTTACCGGACCGACCGGCTCCGGGAAAACCTCGACTCTCTACGCCTCGTTGCAACAGCTGGACGCGCGCGTGCGCAACATCGTGACGGTCGAAGACCCGATCGAATACGAGTTTGAGCGGCACATCGCCCAGGTTCAGGTCACCGACAAGATGGGCTTCCCGAAGGTGATGCGCACCTTCCTTCGCCAAGACCCGGACGTCATGATGGTCGGCGAAATGCGCGACCCCGAGAGCTTGGCGATCGGCATTCAGGCCGGACTCACCGGCCACTTGGTGCTCAGCACCCTGCACACCAACAACGCGCTGGAGACGATCGGCCGGATGGTGGATATGCACGCCGAGCCGTACCTGGTGGCGGGCGTCAGCGTGGCCATCCTCGCTCAGCGGCTCGTCCGCCTGAACTGCGCCAAGTGCCGCCAACGCTACACCCCCACCGCCGATGAGATCGACGTGATGAAGCTGACCCAGGCCGAGCTGACCGACGGCAAGTTTGCGAAGGGTGCTGGCTGTGCCGAATGCCGCGGGACCGGCTACAAGGGCCGCATTGGCGTCTTCGAACTGCTCCTCGGTACGCCGGAAGTTCGCGGGGCCATCGCCCGAAACGCGAGCTTTCCGGAGATGTCGGAAGTCGCCCAGCGCCAAGGCTTCCGTAGCATGCTGGAAGACGGGCGGATGAAGGTGCTGAACGGCTGGACCACTCCAGACGAGGTGATCAAGGCCGTGTACACCCAGGCGATGGAATAGTCGTTAGGGCCCGGTCGGGTTCTTCGCGTCCTCTTCCACCCAGCGGCCGTTGATCAGGCGTTGACGTACCGCGTCGCTGGGTTCCTTCCGGGCCGTCGCCAGGTAGCGCAAGGTCAGGCGAAGCCGTTGCAAAAAGTTGCCGCAGCCTTTACAGCGGGCAGCGTGGGCCAGGGCGTACCAGCGTCGCCAACCGCGCGAAGAACCGTCCGCTGCGGATTGCAGCAGCGATTCCATGTGTCGGCACGGCGCCGGATCCATCGCCGGATCGGAAGCCGCGTGGGGTTGAGAGGTTCGGGTGTGAAAGGGGTTCATGAGGGTTCTCGCGAGGGATCGCCGACGTAGCGCACAAGTTTTGCGCGTAGCAAATTGCGGGCTCGGTGGAGCCGGGAGTGGATGGTGCCGACCTTCACGTCGAGGGCCGCGGCCGCCTCGTCCCGCGTCATGCCTTCGACATCGCACAGCACCAGCGTGGTCCGAAACTCCTCCGGCAACTGTTGGATCGCCCGGTGGATGTGCTCGCCCACCAGCGACCAGTCGATCTCGCACCAGTAGCCTTCGTCGCTGGGCTCGGCCACGTCGGCCAAGGCAACGTGGTTGGTGGTGGCGCGGCGTCGTTGCATCGAGAAGAATTCATTCCTGAGGATGCGAATGAGCCAGCTCCGCGGAAAGGCTCCGTCGAACGTCGGCCAGGCCCGCGCACCGAGGTAGAGCGTCTGCGCGACGAGGTCCTCAGCGTCGGCCTCGCGCCGCGTGAGTTGCAGGGCGACCCGGTACAGCACGGTCAATTCTCGGTCGACGACGGCGGCGAACGGTTCGCGCGGGTTGGGAGATGGGTTCATGCGGGCGGTGAAATCTCAGTGGCAGAGGCAAAAAAAGTCCAACCCCGCACGTTGGCTTCCGACCGAATGCGGTCCCGGCCGACGGGGTTGGAGTGAGAGAGGCGTCCGGTCTTCGGCGGAGTTCAGCGGCCGACCGGCTTCGCGAAGCTCGCCTCGCCGAGGTTGACTTCCGCGAACGAACACCAGATTTGCACCTTGGCGATATCGCGAATGTAGTTCGGAACCTCGACGCTCAGGTTCTTCTTGTCCCCGGCGATCTTCAGTTGCTTCAGCAAGTAGGTGTTGCCGTTGCGATCAACGATCTGCCAGTGGGGGGCCGGCGTGTTCGGAACCTTGAAGTCCGCGCTGGCCTTCAGGGTAAGCCGCTTACCGTCTCGGACCACCATAACCTTGCCGCCGTTCACTTCCACGCCCTTAAACGTGCCGGAAGTCGCGATGGTCATGCCTTTGCTGCCCATCGTATCATCCATCATCTGGTTTTGGGCTTGCGCCGAGTAGGTCGAGATCGCTAGTGCGGCCATAACGGTGAAGAGGGTGGTTTGCTTGTGGTTCATGTGAGTTCCTTTGTTGGTCGGTTTGGAATTGCTTTCCTGAGAGTGGTAATGCGGTAGTGGAAAAAGAGTTCCCGGGTCTCCGGATGTTTTAGAGCAGCAAGAGTCCTCGGTTCAGCTCTTGGTCCGATCGCAGTTCTGCGGTGGCAATGGCCTTGGTTCCGCCGGGCATCGTGACGGCGACCGTTCGGTACAGCCACACGTCGAGGCTCTTCGAATTCGCAAACTCTTGCGACTTCTTCTTGGCGTTAAGGGTGCCCAGCTTAACCTTCGTGAGCTTGCTGATGTCGGCCCCCGGGGCCAGCGTTTCGGCCTTTACGAAGTAGATTTCCGCTCCGTTCGGCAGCTTCTTGGCTCCGGAAAGGCGGATGTAGCGGGTCTCGTTCCGCTCCACTAGGCTCACCTTCGCGCTGAACGCGCCCCGGAACGTGCCACGCGTCACCAGAATTTCGTTCGATTGAAATCGAGCGAGGCTCCACCCGGTTTCGGCGAACCGGCTCTGAGCTTGCGGCGCCGATTTCGTCATCTTCTCGGCCATCAGCGAGGCGCCGCCGAAGTTCACGCTGAACCGTTTGCACCAGATGCTTACCGCGCCGTACGCATCCAGATCGAGATCGTTCGGTAGTGTGTAGTTTTGCGATCCGATGTTTCCCTTGATCACGCCGAGGTCGATGTAATCGCCATCCTTTACCGCGTTACTATCGGTTCCTTTCAGCAGGTAAACGTGCACATCGGGACCGTTCGAGGTTTCGAAGTTCTCCAGCCGGAGTACGCGCTTTCCTTCCGTTTCAAAGATTTGCGCCTTACCCTCGGTGTGATGAGCGTAGGATTTAAATTCGCCCGACTTCTTCAGTTCGGTCTTGGCGTCCGCAACCGGGGCCACGTCGTTTACCCGCTGATTGATGAACAGCAGTTCCGGTCGAAAGGCGTACCAGCCCAGGCCGATGACGGGAATGGCGGCGAGAAGGGCAATCTGCTTCGTTTTCGGTCGCATACCCACGGAATGCAACGACCGGCCCGATCCATCCCGGAAAAGATCACACGCCGCCAAACGGCCTATTCGCGATAATGAAAGGAATGCCGATTCCCGTCTTGGCGATGCGAGAACTCGCGCCGGCCGCCGTTGCTCGTTCCTTGCGATCGATGCTCGGCGCGGTGGAAGAGGGCATTCTCTTCACCGATCTCGAGCATCAGTCCATCGTGTGCAACGGCCGGTTCGGCGAACTGTTCGAGATCGACCCTCAAGACGTCGTGTCTCACGACGCCCCCGCCGTGCGCGAGATGGTCCGCCGCCGCATCGCCGATTACGATCGGTGGCGCTCCCACCTCGACGAAATCTATGCCGAGCCGCTACGCGAGTTTCACGACACGTTGACCCTGCACGACCCGCACCGCATCCTCGAGCGTCGCACCCGCCCGGTCTTCGACGACGCGGGCCAGGTGCAGGGACGCATCTGGACGTTTCGCGATGTCACCGCCGAGAGTCATCGGCAGGCCCGGCGAGAGGCCCTGCACCGCGTGGCGATGCACTTCGACCGCGACCCGGCCAAGGTGTGCCAAGCGATCGCCAACGAGATTTCCCAGCTTTACGGATCAGTCAGCCTCATCTCGATCTTGCAGAACCGCTACCTGCACTTTCACACCACCGCCGGGGTGCCCGAAGCCGCTAAGGAGGTGCGCGGGAATACGATGGAGGAGTCCTACTGCCAGTTTTGCCTGGCCAATCGCGCGCCAACCGTGATTCAGAACGCCATGGATCGCGAGGACACCCGCGACCTGCTGCCCACGAAGCTCGGTCTTACGCGGTACGCCGGAGTCCCGATCTTCTCTCCCCAAGGTCAGGCCGTCGGCACGCTTTGCATGATGGACTCCCGCAGCGACGTCCCGATCGAGCCCGGCGACCTCCAGTTTCTAACCGTGCTCGCGATGCGGGTATCGGCCGAACTCGAGCGCGAAGAGCAACTCGCCGCCCTCCGACACACGTTGGCCGATACCAACGAGGAGCTGACCCTCGTTCAACGGCAACTCGTCCAAAACGAAAAGCTGGCGATGGCGGGCACCCTCAGCGCGTCCATCGCGCACGATATTCGCAATATCCTGGCGTCCGTCAAGCTCAACATGTCGCTGTTAGAAGCCGAGCCGGTCCGCGCATTGGCCTACGTCAACGACGCGTTCGGCCGATTCCAGGTATTGGTCCACCGGCTCATGAGCTACGCCCGACCCCGGCAACCCGTAGCCGAACCCGTGGACCTTCGCGAAGTGTGTCAACGCGTGGTAGAGCTGCTCAGCCCGCAGTTCCGCGTGTCCAAAATCACG
Source organism: Fimbriimonadaceae bacterium (assembly GCA_033763535.1). Lineage (GTDB taxonomy): Bacteria > Armatimonadota > Fimbriimonadia > Fimbriimonadales > Fimbriimonadaceae > Fimbriimonas. Next base: position 9,571 of record JANRKI010000114.1, read on the forward strand.
CTGGAGACGACTTTCCCCAGCGAGCCCGTGGTGGTGCGTGGCGATGCGAACCAGCTCGAACACCTCCTCGTCAATCTGGTGATCAACGCATTACAGGTGTTGCCCGCCGGCGGAAAGGTTCAATTGGAGCTCCGCGCGGGCGATATCGTGGAGGTCGTAGTGCGCGACAATGGCCCGGGCATCTCCGCCGAGTTCCGCGAGCAACTCTTCCGACCGTTCGCCAGTACAAAACGGGACGGATTTGGGCTAGGGTTGTACAGTTGCCGAAGAATCGCCGAGGCGCACGGGGCCGAGCTCCTTGCGGAACCGGTGGAACCGAGCGGCACCTGCTTTCGGGTGAGGTTTGCACAATGAGTCAACGCTTGCTTTTGGTCGATGACGACCGCTTTCTCTTAGATGGGTTGCAACAGCTGCTGATCGGACAGGGGTACGAGGTGGAAACCGCATTTACCGGCGCGGCCGCCATCGCCGCGATCGAATCGCAGACACCCGCCCTCGCCGTGCTGGATTTGGGTCTGCCGGATGACGACGGCATCGACCTGTGCCGCCGGATTCGCGCCAGCCACACTTTCCCCATCATCATGCTGACCAGCCGCATGGACCTGATGGACAAGGTCGTCGGGCTAGAAGTGGGCGCCGACGACTACCTCACAAAACCGTTTGAACCGCGCGAGTTGGTCGCCCGCATCCGCGCGGCCTTGCGTAGGAGCCAAGAGTTTCAGCCCGCCGCCAAGAGCGATGCGATCGCCGTCGGGCCGCTCCAGATCGACTTTCGACTGCGCCAGGTCCGCGTGGTGGGCGAGCCGATCGCACTAACGCCGCTGGAGTTCCGGTTGCTTGAGTACCTCGTGGCGCACCGCGATCGCGTTCTGGACCGCGAGACGCTGTTTCAGAAAGTGTGGGGATACGACGAGTCGTTCAACTCGAATAGTCTCGACGTGTTCGTATATCGCCTGCGCAACAAGCTGGAGAAGGCTTCGGGAGTGAAGCTCATCCACACCGCGCGCGGGTTCGGCTATCGATTTGGTCTGGAAGCCGACGACCGGCGTTAGTTTCGCGAATCCTCTTCGCCGTCGGAATCGCGCTGATCCTCGATCAGTTTCAGCCGTTCCCGTGCGAAGGATCGGAGGTCGCGCGCGGTGAAGTCCGCTCCGGCCTCGACGAAGAGATCGGGATTCTCCGCCACTCGTCCGCCGCCAACCCCGATCTGGAAGGCCCGCCGTCGATCGCGGAGTTCACACAGCTTTCGAATCAGTTCCAGCGTGTCTTGAATCGACTCTTCCGCGCCGCAACTCAACAGCACGAGGTGCGGTTGGTGATTGCGCACCGTGGTCACAAAGCTCTTGACCGGTACGTTCGCCCCCAAAAAGAGCGTCTTCCATCCGTACAGCCGCAGGTAGTCGCCGATCATGCGGAGGCCAATCACGTGATAGCTGTTTGGCGCGCATCCCAAGATCGCGGTGCGATTATTGCGTCGCATTGGGCCCATGATCTGCGCCGCCCGCGCCATCATGCGTTCGGTCACCGCGCTTGCCATGTGCTCCTGCGCCTCGTCGATCGCTTCGACCTTCCACCAGTTACCAACCATCGTCATGGCCGGCGCGAGCAACTCCTCGTAGATGTCAATCAGCGAAACTTGGGCGCGGAAGGCGCGGTCGAGAATTTCGCCGCACGCCTGCTCATCCCCTTGAATCGCCGCTTTGGCGTAATCCCGCGCCATGTCGTCAAACTCGATCGCTGCCGGCGTGGCACCCGGAACGTTGAATACGGAGTTGACGATCGCTTCAATTTCCGGCGAGGCGAGGCTGTAGAAGACCTGCCGGCCCACTTTGCGCGCACGAACAATGCCTCGGGCACGCATCCGTGCCAAATGGTTGCTGACGTTCGGTTGTTTCAGCCGCGTCGAATCGCACAATTCCGACACGTGCTTCGGCCCGGTACGAAGCTCCGCCAGAATCTGCCGCCGCGACGTATCGCCCAACTCTTCATAAACGTTCAACATTGCATCGCCGTCCTTCTATATTACGCGGGAATGATGGAAAAGGATGGCACACATTTCCGGAATCGGACGACTTTTCGGTTCTAGCCTTGACGCTATCTGCCGGTACACTCAAACCCACCTCAAAGGTGAGCCTATGTATCAGACCGATCTCGTCTCCGATTCATCATTCATCGCGCGCGTTCGGGCCTTTACCGAGCAAGAAGTCTTGCCCAACACCCGCAAGTGGGAAGCGCAAACCGCCTTCGATGACGAAATCTGGGAGAAACTCGGACAAGCCGGCCTCCTCCGCATGACCCTTCCTGCGGAGCTCGGCGGAGTCAGCTGCGTCGAGTACTGCGAAGCCGTCCGCGAACTGGCGCAAGGTGACCCCGCGCTGGCCATGAACGTGGCCGCCGTCAACGCGCTTGTCGTTGCGCACATCGACGTCTTCGGGACGCCGGAGCAAAAAGAGCGCTATCTCGAAGGTGCCGCGGCGGGCAAGATCAAGCTCGCCTGGGGCCTTACCGAGCCGGACGCCGGTTCCGACGCGCGCCGAGTGCGCACCAAGGCGGAGCCGATCGAAGATCGACCCGGCTACTTCCGCATCAACGGCCGCAAGATGTTCATCACCAACGGCGGCAAGGCGGACCTCATCGTCATCATCGCCCGAACGAGCGAAACGGAGCTCAGCGCGTTCCTCGTCGAAACGAATCAGCCCGGTTACGAGTTCGAACAGCGCATCCACACCGTCGGCGTCAGCGCATCGAACACCGTGCAATTCGCATTGAACGACGCCATCGGCTGGCACACGCCCTGCCGCTTTGAAGAAGCGATCGGCTTGCTCTACCGCGGCCGTCTCGGGATCGCCGCAATGGCGGTCGGCATCGCCGAAAAGGCGCACGCCCTCGCCATCGAGTACTCGAAGCAACGCGAGCAGTTCAACCGCCGCCTGTGCGACATGCAAAGCGTGCAAAACATGCTCGCCGATAGCGAAGTCGAAATCGAAGCCGCCCGCCTGTTGCTCCGCAAAGGTGCCGAACTCTTTGATGCCGGCAAGCCGGTGATCAAGGAAAGCTCGATCGCCAAGCTGTACGCCAGCGAAACCGCGAATCGCGCCACCAACCGCGCCGTCCAAATCCACGGCGGCCGCGGCATGACCCGCGAATTCCTGGTCGAAAAGCTGTGGCGCGACGCCAAGCTGACTGAGATCGGCGAAGGCTGCTCGGAAATCCAGCGCATGGTCATCGCGAAGCAGATCACCCGCTGATCGCCACCCGCACCGCGGGCATTCCTACCGGAACGAAAGTTCGGTTAACATGGTAGGGATGCCCGGTCTCGTTTCGTTGCTGGCCCTTCTCGCCCCGGTCGCCCCATCCTCGACGGTTGCGCCCGTCGCGCTCGTCCGCAAGTTCGTCGTGGGTCAACGAGAAACCTATGCGATCCGGTCGAACCTGCACTCCGAATCACGAAGTGGCGAGCTGCGAACCTGGATTCCTGAAGACATCGACATCAATTACGACTTCACGATCGACATCCGAAAGCAAAAGGCGGATGGGATCGCCGAAGTCTTGTACCGACGCCCCACGATGGTCATTCAGGAGGGCGAAACCTTCGAAGGGCCCGGCAAGCGCAGCGTCGAGAAGGTCAACTTTGACCTTACCATGGACGTCTCGCCGATCAACGAACTCCTCAAAGTCACCGAGAATCCGAAGCCGAAGGCAAAGGGGAGTTGGCGCACGGTGTACGTCGGCGGTGGCCGGACCGTCCAGCTGAACTTCGGCCAATTCATCAGCGAGATTCAACGGCTCGCACTGTTCGTCGGCCCGATTGACAGTTCGCTCGACTTCAATCCCAAGCTTCCGCTGGACGTAGTGTCGGTCGGTGACACTTGGAAGAAAACGGTAGGGTTTCAGCCGCAAAAGTTACGCGGAACGGCGAACAAGCAAGCCGTTCAGCGACTGGACTGCACCTACACGTACCGCGGATTGCAAACCATCAACAAAAAGTCGTTCCAACGGATCGACGCCGAAATTTCGTTCTCAAACGACCTCGGCGAATTCCTGCGGCAGATGCTCGAAGACGCCCCCGAGGGCGAGTTTGACCTGAAACTGCCCGTCAACCTGCGCGCCAAGATCGAGTACTTCCTCGACCCGAAGACAATGCGCACACTGCGAGCGGTTGCGGAGAGCGAAGGCGGTTTCTCGATCATGGTCACCAGCGAGCCGGACCCGGTTCAAGAGCAAAAGTTCCGTGGTCGCACCACCATGTCGTTGGTCTCCGTCACCGCGCCGAAACCGGCCAAAAAGTAACATAGCCCCATGACCGGAAAACGCCTCGTGGCCGCCGTCGGGGCGGGGCTGTTTCTCTTCGCCTTCGCCCTCCGATTGATCGGCATCGGCTGGGGCCTCAAGAACGACCTCCACCACCACAGCTATCACCCCGACGAACCGGTGGTGTTTGCCGTGTCGCAGGCCATCGTGCCCACCCAGGCCAAGTTCACGCCCGGTTTCTACAACTACGGCACCGGATACCTGACGTTTTTGCGCGTAGTGTCCGATGTTGTCAGCGGGTATACGGGCGGCCCCGGCGAAACCGCGGACTCCCTGTGGAGCTACGTCTCCCGCGTCCATCTTGCCGGACGCATCGCCACTGCCGCCATGGGAGCCGGCACCGTCCTGTTCGTGTTTCTGTTGCTGCGACGGTTTCTCGGGTGGACCGGCTCCCTCACCGGGGCCCTCCTCATCGCGGTCGCTCCCGCGCATGTGGTGCACAGCCGATTCCAAACCGTGGACGTGCCGGCGACGTTCTGGCTCGCGGTCGCGGCGTGGGCGGCCATGCAACTGTTCCCCACCCCCGGCGATTCTTTGCCCAACGACCCCTCACCCAACCATGCAGGGCCGCCCGATGCCGGACCGGCCGTTCCCGCAGCCCCCGCGTCCCCGAGCCCCGCTCGATGGGTCACCCTCTCCGCCATCGCGGTCGGACTCAGCGCCGGAACCAAGTACACCGGCATCCTCGGACTCGTCACCGTCATCATCGCGATCGCCCTGCACCACCGGCCCCAGCTCATCAAGTGGACGGCCCTCGCCATCGGAGTCGCGCTCCTCACCTTCGTCATCTCCACCCCCGGAGTCGTGCTGGAGAATGAGCGATTTATGCAAGATTTCCGGTATGAAATGACACACACCCAGACCGGCCACGGGCTGGTCTTCACGAACACCGGTCCGGGATTCCTCTACCATCTCATCAACCTCGTGTTCGGAGTCGGCTTCGTGCTGACCCTCCTCAGCCTGTTCGGCGTTGGGCTCGGCGTCGCCCAGCGGCACGGTTGGCTCCTCGCGCTCCTCGCTTTCACCCTGCTCTACTACCTGCTCATCGGCCGCGCAGAAGTCAAATTCCTGCGGTACACGTTCCCGCTTCTCATCGGACTCGCCGCGTCGTTCGGGTTGCTCATGGAGCATTGTCAACGCCGGCAGTGGGGCGGTCAAATCGTGGTGGCCCTTGGCCTCGCCGGGCTCGGTGGGCTGGACCCCGGCGGAGGATTGCGACAAGCCGCCCTCCTCAGCGCGTTCATGGCCGGCGAAGACCCTCGCGACACCACCGTGCGGCACCTCCGGGCAAAGGGCGGCACGGTCGGCTTGGCCAGCGATCCCTGGTTCTACACCCCGCCCACGTTTAGCGATGCGGGTGCCATGCGCACCAACCCCCTCGCGCAACGGCTCGCGCTGATGTCCGCCGCCAACCCGCCGACGGTCTATCGCATCGAGCCAAACGGCGACAACTTCGCCTTCAACGTCCGGCTGATCACCGACGACCGCCCCGACCGCGTCGTCATCTCCAGCTTCGAGGCATTTGACCCGCTGCGCCTGTACCCAAGCCGGGAGTCCATTACGGACCCCACCGTGCGAGTCCAAGTGGACCGTGCCCACGAGTTTTATGAGGCATTGCGGCGCGATTACGAACTGGAGACCGCATTCGGCGGAGGCATCGTGCACGTCCACGATCTCGAATACATTCGCCCGGAGATCACCGTATGGAAGCGGAAGTCAACCGCCGCGCCGTAGCCCTTCAGGAGGCGGTCGCCGAGTTCCTGGACTCGCTACGGCACGAGCGCGGCGCCAGCCCCCACACCGTCGATGCGTACCGTAACGACCTCACCGCCGCGGTCCAACTCCTTGCGCCCCTCGGCCTTGAGGAATGGACCGACCTCACTCCGGCCTTGCAACTCGCCTACGAGTCGTCGCTGGGGCCTCCCGTCCCCCGCGCCACCGCCCAGCGCCGCATCAGCGCCCTCCGATCGTTCCTGAAATTCCTGCGCCGCCGACGCAGCGCGCCCGAAACCGAGCTGCCCTCCACCGGCGGGTTCCGCAAGGCGAAGCATCTGCCCAAGGCCCTCGCGCTCGCCGATCTTGAGCGATTGCTGGCCGCCGCCGATACCGCCACCGCCCCCGGTCTCCGCGACCGCGCCCTGTTCGAGCTGATCTACGGCGCCGGCTTACGCGTGTCCGAGGCGGTGGGTCTCACCCTCGACGCGATTCGCGGCGACGAGGGACTGCTGCGCGTGACGGGTAAGCGCGACAAGACGCGGGTCGTCCCAATGCCCGATCTCACTGCGCGTTGGGTGCGCCGATATCTTGAAGAATCGCGCCCAAAACTTGCCGTAAAGCCGTTGCACGCCGTGATCCTCAGCGACCGGGGGCGACCCATGTCGCGGCAACTCGCCTACGCCCGATTGCAACTCATGGCGACGGTCGCCGGACTGGAGGACGTTTCCCCGCACGTCCTCCGGCACACGTACGCCGTCCACCTGTTGCAGGGCGGAGCCGATCTTCGCGCGGTCCAAGAACTGCTCGGCCACGAAAGCATCGCGACCACCCAAATCTACACCGAGCTCAATCTGGAAGAGGTGGCCCAGCGCTACCGTGCCGCCCACCCGCGCGCCTGACGCCTCGATCATTCAGCGCGACACGAGGTCCGGCTCGCCAATCGCAAACGCCGTCTGACCGGTTTCCAACATCCGCACCAAGTACGGCACGCAGGTGTGGCAATGCGTCCCCGCGCCGGTCCGCTGCTGAATCTCCTCCAGCGACGCGTAACCCTCCTCGCGGAGCTCCGCAAACGTACGGTCCCCGCATACGCACCGGCGAATCGGGGTCGGGTCTCCTGTCACGCCAAAATCATACGGGATGAACGGGCATTTCGATGCTCGGAAGTGGGGCATTTGGCAAGGCTTCTGCCGAAAAGTTGTCGGTTTCTCCGCGCGCAAGCCGCCAACTCGCCGCCAGGCCGATCATCGCCGCGTTGTCCGTGCACAGCGATAACGGCGGCACTGCAAACGTGGCCGCGTGGCGTGCGGCCAGTTCCGCCAGTCGCGCCCGTAACGGCTGATTCGCCGCGACCCCTCCCACGAGGGCCAAACCCTTCGCGCCGGTCTCGCTCAACGCCGCCGTGACGCCTCGCGCCAGCTGATCCAACACCGCCCGCTGCAACGCCGCCGCCGCATCCGGCCGGTTCAGCTGATCGCCGTGATGTTGCACGAGCCGCCACATCGCTGTTTTCAATCCGCTAAAGCTGAACTCGAACGGGTCATCCAGCCGCGTTTTTGGCAAGTCGTAGGCGCGGTCATGGCCCAACTCCGCCAATTCCATGAGCGCGCGCCCGCCCGGATAGGGCAGCCCCAGCAGCCGGGCACTCTTGTCAAACGCCTCCCCCGCCGCGTCGTCCCGCGTTTCGCCCAGCACCCGGTACTCGCCGGGCGCGGACACCTGCACCAGTTCGGTGTGGCCGCCGCTCACCACCAGGGCCACGTGCGGAAACGGCAAGTCGGGCGAATCGGCGTAAACCGAACTCAGGTGACCTTCCAAATGGTGAACGGCGAGCAGTGGGATCCCGAGCGCGAACGCCAGACCCTTACCGGTCGTCAACCCGATGCTCAGTGCCCCCACCAGCCCCGGCCGATTGGTTACCGCGATCGCCCCGAGATCGGACCAGCCCACCGACGCCTCCTGCATCGCCGCCGCAATCACCGGCAACATCTGTTCGACGTGCGCCCGGGCCGCCGCTTCCGGAACCACGCCTCCCCACTGCGCGTGCAAATCAATCTGGCTGGCGATCACGTTACTTCGCACCGATCGACCTACCACGATGGCCGCCGCCGTTTCATCGCAGCTCGTTTCAATCGCCAAGATCGGGCTCGCAAACGTGGCGAGATCGGCAACCGTCATCGCGCCGCGACGTCCCACTCGTCCAGCCGGTACAGCCACATCACCACCGCGTCCTCGCGGTTGTCCGGATAGTACGACCGACGCACCGCCGCCCGGACGAAGCCCATTTGCTCGTACAGCTGAATCGCGGGCGCGTTACTCGCCCGAACCTCCAACGTGGCCGCTACCGCCCCGCGCGCCTTAGCTTCCTCCAGCCCAATCCGTACCAGCCGCCGACCGATGCCATTTCGCCGAAGCTCTTCTCGCACGGCAACGTTCGTGATGTGCGCTTCGTCCACCACCATCCACACGTCCACGTACCCGGCCACGCGCCCCTCCACCAACGCCACCCGAAAAATGCTGTTGGCGTGGGTCAACTCGTTCCGAAACGCGTCCTCGCTCCACGGGGCCGGATTGATGGCGTGCTCAATCGCCATCACCTCGGTCAGGTGACGCTCTTCTAACGGCTCGAAGCGAAGCGTCTTGAGCACTTAACCTCCGAGATAAGCCTCTTTCACCTTCGGGTCATGCAACAGCTCTTGCCCGCTTCCCGAAAGCACGATCTTGCCCGTTTCCAACACGTAGGCCCGGTGCGCGATCTCGAGCGCGCGGTGGGCGTTCTGCTCCACGATCAAGATGGTCCGTCCCTCCCGATTCAGGTCCGTCACGATTCGAAAGATCTCGGTGACGAGATTCGGCGCGAGTCCCAGGCTGGGTTCATCCAGCAGCAGAATCTCCGGACGGCTCATCAGGGCCCGGCCGATCGCCAGCATCTGCTGCTCGCCACCCGACATCGTCCCGGAGTTCTGGTGAAACCGTTCGCGTAGCCGCGGAAATCGGTCCAGCACCATCGTCATGTCTTCCGCCACGTTCGCATCTTTTCGAATCGTCGCGCCTAACTGAAGGTTCTCGTGAACCGACATGTTGGTAAAAATCCGCCGACCTTCGGGCGAATGCGAAATGCCGCGCTTCACGATCTCGTGGGCCGGAACCCGCGCCAAATCCTCGCCCTTGAACGAGATGCTGCCCGTTCGCGGCCGGATCATCCCGCTGATCGTGCGCAACAACGTGCTTTTGCCCGCGCCATTGCTCCCGATGATCGCCACGACTTCGCCCGGGTTGACGGTGATCGTCACGTCCTCCAGCGCCTGAATGGCCCCGTAAAACACGTTGATGTTTTTGATCTCAAGCATTCGGTCCTACGGGTGATACCCGAAGGGCTACTTTCGGGCCGCCCAAATCGCCGCTCGCAATGAGGCTTCCTTCTCCGGGGTCAGTCGCCCTTCGGCCTTCCAGTACACGCGGCCCTTCCGATCCACCAGCACCGCGTGGATCGAATCCATCGACTCCAAGTGCAGAGCCTTCAGGAACGACTTTTGGTTGATGTAGAGCGTGATCGTGATCGCGCGGACCGCCGGGTCCGGAATCCCCGATCGCATCCCGTTATCAATAAACTTCTGGGCTGCCGGTGCGTACGTGGCCAAGACGGGCAACTCGTAGTACCGCAACCCTTCCACTTCGTTCTTCAGCTGGGCAGCGAGCGGTAGCCACGTATTCACATCGAATTGCTGACGCTGAACGTAAGCCATCAGCACCAAGTTCAACTCGCCCTCAAAATCCTGCGGAAGCTGAAACTCCTTCTCGTTCAGATTCGAACCCTTGACCGGCGGAAAGACCGCCTGCTTCGGGTCGTGCGGAAACTCCTCGGCGGCCAGCCGCTGCCCAAACCCAACGGCGGCAAAAGTCAAAAATCCGAGCACAAGCATCAAAAGTGCAATCCGATCCATGAACAAATCTACGGCGGGCCACTTCCTCCGATCGGCAAAATCGGGCGATCGCCCCGGCCGACACTCACCCGGCAAACAGTCGCCGAATGCCGGATTCGAGATCCACGCTCGGCGCCCAACCGAATCGTTCCCGCGCCCGCTCGATCCCGGCCACTAACCCCCGCGCCTCGCCGACCACCGCCGGACCGTACTCCACTGGGCACGGCACCCCGTTGACCTGCTCCATGAACCGGATCAGCGCATTCATGCTGATTCCGACTCCGGACCCGATGTTGAACGCCTCGCCACGTAGCGTCGAATCGTTCAGCACCCGAACGATCGCACTGGCAACGTCCTCCACACTCACGAAATCGCGCACGTGCTCGCCATCGCCGTTCACCCGGAGCGGCTCGCCCGTTTCCATCGCCTGTGCGATACGCGACAGAATCTGCGTCGGCCGGCCGTACGGTCCGTACGCATTGAAAATCCGTAGGCTCGCCGCCGAAAGATTGTTCGCGAGCGCGAAGTACCGAACCAAATCCTCGCCCGCGCGCTTCATCACTCCGTACGCGCTTCCCTCCGCGCGGGGCGCGTCTTCCGTCACCACGTACGGCTCGGCGACCGGCGATTCGTACACCGCGCCGGAAGACGCAAACACGATCGCCATGCCGCGCGAACTCGCAAACTCCAGCAACGCGGCCATTGGCGTCAACGCTGCCGAGAAACGTCGCGCCGGTTCGCGAATCGCCTCGCGCACTCCGCCGCTCCATTCCAGATGCACCAATGCTTCGGCATCCGAAACATCTCCGCGCCAATCGGGCAGGTCAATGGTCCGAAACGGGAGCCAATCGGTCGGTACGTCCGACCCGCGCACGTCCACATTCACGACCGAATGCCCCGCCGCGATCAGCCCCCGGCAAACCGCCCGCCCGATCTGCCCCGAACCCGCCGTCACGATCACCCGCATCTTCGCGATGCTATCCCATCCTAAAGCTGAACGATCTCGCCAAAACCGTCTTCTGGAGAAACGAAGCGCTGCCAAAACGCCTGCTCAGCTCGGTTCCCCGCGCGCGACCGAGCGCGATCCACCGCGAGACTCGCGGACTGCCGCGCAATCGACGGCGCATCGGGACGCAGGCAAAGCCAAGCCCGTGTTGCCCAGTACGGCCCGCTTTCCGACTCCGGCAGTTCCAACAGAGCCGCCCAGCCGGCGCTTGTCCCGGAATCCATCGCAACTGCCACCACCCGATTGAGTTCACGTATCGGGGTCGGAAAACACCGAACCAAATCATCGTAATGCTGGCGAACCCGCCGCCAGCTGGTCTCGTCGAAACTCGCCGCCATCGCGTGCTCCACGGCGATCGCCGCCTCAATGTGATAAGCGGTAAGTCTTTCGCCTCGTAAACTCAAGTGAAAAAAGCGCACGCCGTGCTGGATCAAGTCCAGATCCCATTGCGATCGATCCTGGTCCGGCAACATCAAGATCTGCCCGGCATTACCCACCCGAGCCGGCAGCCGAGACGCCTGCAAGTACATGAGAGCCAACAGCGCATCGAAAGTCGCGTCATTCCCGCTCGGGTGCGCGCGTACGGCCAAGCCAAGCCGAATGGCTTCGGCGCAAAGTTCCTCACGCAGATACAACGGACCCGTCGTCGCGCAGTACCCCTCGGTAAACAGGAGGTACAGCGCCTTGGCCAGCGCATCGTGCTGTTTTGCAGGCTCGACCGCTCGGGTGTTTTGTCCGGAAGCGTCGCTCCCAACCAGATCTGCGAACCGTTGCTTGGCGCGAACGACCCGTTGAGATGCCGTGGCATCGTTCAACTGCAGGGCCCGGGCGATTTCACGACCGTTGAGTCCGCAGTGAAGATTCAACATCAGCACGACTTGGTCCGAGGCCGACAATTCCGGATGAGCGATCATCCGCAGTAACTCCACCTCGTCACCGTCGAGTGCCGGAACCGCCGCGACGAGATCGTCGACCAACGTCGTCTGACGACGTTGGCGTCGCAGTTGCTCAATGAGTCTCCTCTCCGCACAAGAGGCCAGCCAGCCTGAAATCTCCGTGTCCAGACTGGCATCCCGAAACGTCACTACCGCGGCAATGAACGCTTGCTGAATCGCATCTTCAATTTCCGACCATCGATTGACTCCGTAACGCCGCACGAGCCGTGCGGAGATCCGAGCGTAATCTCGTCGGAAGGACCGACTCACCAAGCAATCGCCCATTACGCCTAGCCGTACTGAAGCACGGCCCGTAGCTCCACCGTGCCGCCGTAGTCGTAGCTGGGGCAAGCCTTCGCGATCTCAATCGCCTCGTCCCAATCGGCCGCCGTATAGATGTAGTAGCCGCCGACCATTTCTCGCGTCTCCGCAAACGGGCCGTCGCTCGCCACCCGGTCCGCGTCAATCTTGACGCGCTTCCCGTCCAGGCCCTCCGCATCCACCATGCGGCCTTCGTCCCGCAGGCGTTGGGCAAACGCTTGGTACTTCGCCAGGCCAGCCTGCATCTCTTCGGGCGAGAGCTCCGCCCATTTGTCTTCCCCTGTGATCAGTAGTACGAATTTCATCGTGGTTTCCTTGGTCGGCCGATCGGCCCGACATCTTCATTTCGAACGACGAACCCCATTTTCGACCGGTCGCCCCAAAAAAGTCAAAAAAACTTGGTCTACCCGCCCGCCGCCGCCACGCTCAGCTCCGCCACCCCAAATGATAACGTCATGCCTGCCCCACCGAGACCGGTACAAATCGTAAGCCCGGATTCCACCGGATCGATGATCCAGGGTCGCTCCGGATGCTTGCCGTACACCCCAATCCAACGTTCCGTCACCCGCATCCGGTCCACCGGCAAAAAGGTGTCGAGGTATCGCAGGATCAAATCGTCGAATTCGGTCGGCGCGTACGGCGGAAGCGGCTCCCCGTAGGTGTGACTATCGCCGATCGTCCAACTTCCGTCGCCGTGTTCGCTCACCAGCAGATGAATCCCATGGTTGACGTACGGCGCCATCGTTTCAGCAAACCTCGCCCGCACCATCGGCAACGAGGGACAGATCCGAAAGTTTTCGTAGTGGATCAGGGTGAGCCCGGCGCAAAGGTGCGTGTCGAGCGGCGCCACCCCCGCATCGGGCCGCGCCCGCAGCATGTTGAGCTGGCACTTCACGATGCCGTAACCTTGCAGAAGCGGTGCCAGCGGACCCGAGAACTCCGTGCCCGGACACGCAAACACTTGGCATGCCACGTATTCCGAATCCGCCGTCGCCACCCGACCCGGTTCGATCGCCAGCGCGGCGCTGCCAAAAACGAACCGCACCCCGTGGGCACGCACCAGATAAGCGGCCAAGTCGTGCGCCGTCCGGCGCGGATCAACGCACAATTCTGTGTCGCTGCGCATCGCCCCGAGCAACCGTTCCGACCGCACGACCGGCGCGTGCGCCGCGACCTCGGCGGCAGTCGCCATGCGCGCGCGCCCTTCGCTCCGTTCCGCAAACTCGCGGAGTACCGTCAGCTCGTCCTCGGCGTACGCCAAATGGTACGAGCCGCATTCCCGATGCCAAAGCCCGGCATCGCGCGCCACCGCCTGCCAAAGCGCCCGGCTTCGGTCGGCGACCGTCCGCCGCTCGCCGATGGGCTGCCCAATCGGCCAGATCATGCCGAAGTTCCGCACCGTGGCCGCCTGAGCCTGAACGTCGCGCTCAATCACGATGACGGATTTGCCCGCCCGCGCCAAATGGTAGGCGTGCGCCAAACCGATGATCCCCGCCCCCACGACCACCGCGTCCGCTCGTTCACGATTCATGTCTAAACTCCGCTCAACCTAGCTCACAAATGCTGGCGATGGCTCACGATGGCGGACGATCGCCAACGGTTGCTGACGATGGCGGACCCTCGCCAACGGTTG
>JANRKI010000115.1:0-3258 GCA_033763535.1 Fimbriimonadaceae bacterium
TTCCGATGTTCCGCCACAAAATCCGCCAAGCGCACGAACGTACGTTACCGCTTGCGGACCTGGGCCTCCGGGCCGCGGAACCAGGTCTCCAACCGCCCGCGCAAGGCCCGCCGACCCAGCACATTGGCGATCATGATCGAACGCACCCGCGGTTCCACTTGCAAGCGAATCGCCTTACCGTCGGTCACGCCGTCGATGCAAATCCATCCGCCGAGCCCGATGAACGTGTGAATGTTCGCGCGCGACCGGATCCGCCGCACCTCGTCCCGTCCGATCCGAATTCGGCGGTGCTCCCCCATAAACTCCACCGCGTCGTCGCCGATCGCAAGAAATCCCACGTCTTCATGCGTATCCAGCAAGCTGCTGAAGGACGGCGTCGACATCCCGACAAAAATCGCATCCGCTGGGACCTTGACCCGCCGAAACTCCAGCTTCCGGCGCAATTCTGACTGCATCTTCCCATTTTCGAACAGGCCGAAAAAGTTCACCATCAGCCACGCGGCGGCGACACCGGCCAACAGCCAACTCCAGATGGGGTCGAGATTCGTCGGGTCTTGAACCAGATGGAAAATCCCGATCCCGGTAAACGGCAACCAAGCCGTCATCGGAATGAGGTTGCCCATCCACTTGCGACGTTCGGTCCAAATCGTGGCGCGGTCCCCGGCGTTCGGCGGCGTGGCCGCGGGATGATCCGAAACGGGTTGGCCAGGGGCAGACTTACCAGGCGATGGCGGGCGGACATCGGCCACGTCTGGACCTTACCCGGCCTCGGAATTTGCATCTCGCGAGGATCGCCCGAACCGCATTCGGCCCGATCCCTCGGCATAATGGGCCCATGCGCGCGCTCTGGATTACGCCCAGCCCCAGCGAAATTGCGCATGCCCTATCCGACTTCACCGCCGTACCGCACGGCACGGTGACCGCCTTCGAGGACGCCGCGTTACCCTTCTTGCACCGAAGGGTGCCGGTTTCGACCGCGATCGAGGCCCGCACTTTCTCGGATCTTGCCCACCGGATCGCCCGCGCATGTGGGTTGGAACCATCGAGAATCGCTTCCGGAGCCGTGTACGACGCCGCCGTCGCCCGCGCGTGCGCCTCCGGCCCCGCCGACTCCCCGCTCGTCAACCGGGCCTTGCGTCACGCGCCGATGCAGCAACGCGTCGGCACCACGCTCGAGCAGTTGCGCGCCTACGGCGTTCCGCTGCGCGACCTCGAATGGGCCGCCCGCCTCGCCCCGAGCACCCTCGAGAAACTCCAACTCCTCAGCGCGGTGGATCGGGACGTCACCGAGAGCCTGGCCGCCCTCAATTTCGATCAACATACCGCCCACCTCGCGTCGGTCCTGCACGAAGTTCCCGACCTCGACGGCGAAAGCGACCGGCTCTGGGTGCTGGTCGGCGACAGCGTTCATCCGCGACGCAGCCGATGGTTGCAGTGGGCCGACGCGAACGGATTCGACGTCACGGTCGTGCTTTACCGCGCCGCCCACGACGGAGATCTGTTCGCAGGCGCCCGGGAGTCGGCCGCCCATCTCGGCATCGCGCACGAACCCCCGATGTACGCCGCCCCGATCGCCCAGCGACTGTACGCGCCCGACGTGCCGCCCGAGGCCCCGTCCCTTGCCGAATCGGGCCCTGCGCTGACCCTCGTGCAAGCTCCCGATCCGATGGCCGAGTGCGAATGGCTCCTGTCGCACCTCCGCGCCCTGCCCAGCCACGCAACATCGGCCATTTACGTCCGGCAGTCCGAGCAGTACTATCCGTTGCTCGCCATCGCCGCCGATCAACTCGGCATCGAACTCGCCATCCCTCGCCGCGAACCGCTCCTGAACAACGCCGCCGCCCGCCTGACCCTCCAACTGCTGGAGGCTTACCACTCACCCGATCCCCGTGCGCTCGAGTTCCTCACCCAAATCGCTTGCGGCCGCTGGTCGCGCGATATTCGCAATCGGGCCGTGCAGATTTTCGGCGAGGCGATCCTCGCGGACGATCCGTGGACTTACGTTGGGCGAACCGTCGCCGCCGAACCCGGCCTCCCCGCATGGCTGCATCCACTGCTCGAAGCCCGCACCGCCGCCCTCGCCGCCGAACGATCCCCGGCCGACTGGCACGCGTGGCTTCGCGAACTCTTCGAACTGCTGCCTTGGCACCAGACCCTGAAGGAGCCGAACGATGCGAACCAGTCCGTGGATCACGCCACCGAGTTCGACCTCGTGGCATTCCCCGCCATGCTTCGGGCTTTGGCCGGCTACGCGAGCGTTGACCGCGCCACCCAAGAATCATCCTTAGACCTCGCCGCGTTCACCGGGCTCCTGCGCCAACTGTGGGAGGGAACGCAGATTCACTATCCGCGCCCAACGACCGGCGTCACCGTCACCGGCAACGCGGACACGTTGCCGCCGTGTACCCACCTCTTCGTGCCCGGCCTGCTGGAAGGAGTGTTTCCGCGCCGTCGTCACGAAGACCCGGTACTTAACGATCTCGAACGCGAAGAGGTCAACGCCGCCGGAGTCGCGCTTGCCGATCTCCCCAACTCCCACGAGGACATTCGCAAAGAGCGCGACCTGTTCTACCGCCTCGCCATCACGCCCACGACCGGACTGTACGTGAGCTATCCCGCGATCAACGACGATTCGGACGGCATTCCTTCGTTCATGCTGACCACGCTCCGCGAGCTCGGGCTGCCCACCGTTGAGATCGCGTACGGCTTGGCCGATGCCGCGATCCCCGTGGTGCCCGCGGCCGCCGAGCCTGACCTCCACGCCGCCGGTCGCGAATCGCAGGCCGTCCTGGCGGAGCCCGAGCGTCGCTCGGCCACCATTCCCGCCTTGGTGGACGCGATGACCTGTCCGTTCCGGTATCAGTTCACGCATCGCGTGCGACTGCCGCGCCCGCGTAGCGGCGCGGCATGGTGGAGCCTCGGGGCCATCCCCGCCGAGACCGCCGTCCACCACATGGGCAACCCCGTCGCCGAGCGCCAAGCCCTTCACGACGGCCTCGACGCGCACCTCCGGCAGATCGCCCCCACCACGCCCCCGTGGGAGATGGAGCTCATCCGCTTCTCCGCCGGCGGTGCGATCGAAGATTTCGTGCGACGGTCGGAACTTGCCCAGCAGTTGTGGCCGCGAGAGCACACGCGGGTAAACGTCGCC
The DNA here is from genome assembly GCA_033763535.1 of Fimbriimonadaceae bacterium. GTDB lineage: Bacteria > Armatimonadota > Fimbriimonadia > Fimbriimonadales > Fimbriimonadaceae > Fimbriimonas. The sequence continues at coordinate 3,152 of JANRKI010000115.1, forward strand.
TACGGCACCGCAAGCTTCCGCGACTGGAGCATCGGGATCGATGGCACGGCCGCCGCCGTGTCCGACGTGAACGGTCGATTGCTGGTAACGCGTTACCGCAGTCACCT
>JANRKI010000116.1:0-14134 GCA_033763535.1 Fimbriimonadaceae bacterium
ATCATTGATACTCTAGTCGGAGTCATGATCTTCGCCGAGCTTTTCCTACCGCCTGCCCGTGCCGAATGGGTTCCGAGTCACATCGGAGGCGGCGGATACATCCAGCGGGTTGAATTCACCCGCGACCCCCGGGTGCTCTACACCTACGTCGATGTCGGCGGGCTGTACCGAAGCGACGACGCCGGCAAATCCTGGCGGATGCTCCACGGATCGCTCCCGGCGGATCATTACGAAGTCCGCGGCGTGTCGGCCGATGCCCGGAACGCCAAGCATCTCCTCGCGGCGATCGGATCACCGTGGCAGGCTCCGCAAGGCGTGTTTCGTTCCACGGACGGGGGCGCGACGTTTACCAAAACGGCGCCGCTGCGGTTCGCCGGAAACGGAAACTGGCGGTGGGCGGGGCAAGTGCTGGCCCGGCACCCGCAGAATCCGGACGTCGTATTGGCCGGAACGGCGGGCGACGGGATTTGGCGCAGCGGGGACGCCGGTCGTACCTGGAAGCCGCTCGGGGCGAAAGATGCCTACTTCACCGATATCCGATTCGACCCGCGCGACCCGTCCATCGTGCTGGCGTGCGCCATGCCGAACCGCGAGTGGTCGTTCCTCACGAAGGCCGATCGTGACTACGCGCCCGCGTTTTGGCGAAGCAGCGACGGCGGCAAGTCGTTCCGTCCGCTCAGCGCTGAACCGATCTCGGAAGTGACTCCGCTCCCGTCCGGGCGTGGCGGGTGGATCGGGATTCGGGACGCGCAGGTCGTGCGCAGTCTAGACCACGGCAAGTCTTGGCAACCGTTTTCCACCGGCCTCCCCGACGGACCGCCCCCGGCCAACAGTTACACGCACGGCAGCCGATTTCAGGCCCTGGCCACGGGGCCCGACTTTGTGCTGGCGGGGGCCAGCGACGGGCAGATTTACCAACTCAGCGCCGGCACTACCCGCTGGAAACCGGTCTACCGAAAGCTGATCCTAGAAACCTACATCGGGCGTCCGTGGTTTCGCGGCGGGCTGGGGAGCGCAGGCTGGGCCCTTGCGGAAATCGCGATCGACCCGCGCAACCCTCGCCGATGGTTCATGACCGACTGGTACGCGATTTACCAAACTCCGGATGCGGGCGAAACCTGGCAACTGTCGATGGACGGCGTCGAAGCCACCGTGATCCACAGCTTGGCCGCCATCAATCACGCGACGGGTGAACTGCTGATGGGCATGGCCGACAACGGCGCATTCCGAAGCGAAGACGGGGCCAAGCGGTTCGTACGAACCGATGCCAGCCCGACCAATGCGAAAGGATTGGCTCCTTCGCCCAGTGATCCAAGGCGAGTCTACGCCACCGGTCCCCAGGGACACGACTGGGTCGCAAACCAGGTGTACCGATCGGACGACGGTGGCCGAACCTGGCAGAAGGGCGGCACGGCTGGCCTGCCACCCATGGACCGACACCGGTGCAATGCGGTCGCCGTGCATCCGACGCGCCCGGATGAGGTTTGGCTGGGCGTATCGGGAGAGGTGAAGCCCGGGGCGGGCGGTCCGTACCAGAGCACCGATGGCGGCCAAACGTGGACGTGGCGAGGCGAGGGGCTGCCGACCGGGCCTGCGCTGTTCAGCGACAACATCTGGTCGGTCGACCAACCGTTGGCGGTGGGGCCGACGGGCGAGGTGCTGCTGGTGAGCGGCGAACGAGGCGGGGCCTACTTTCGCAAAGGGGACGCGTGGACGCCGCTACCGCTGCCGACCGCGACCCCGCGCGAGGTGTACCGTTGGGATTCGGGGTTTGTGATCGGGATGGGCGACCTCGGCGGAGTGGTCCGCGTGGGCACGGACGGCGTCGCGAAGCTGTTTCGCGCGGAGGCCGGGGCTCCGCTGGCGGTGGCGCCGGGCCGAGTAATCGCGCGGGCAAAGACCGGGTTCGCGGTGTGGAACGCGTTAGATGGATGGCGCGTGGTGTCTGCCGAACCGGCGCATCGGGTCGTGCGGACGCTGGCGATTGTCGGCGATCGGGCGGTGGCGGGCACCAGCGGCGGGGGCGTGTTCTGGATGCGCCTGCCGTAGGCACCACCGCGTTTATAACCGTTTATAGCCAAAACCCGCTATAAATGGCTATAAACCGGGCGTCTGACTTCCGCCCGATGCGCGCGGCCCGTGCGCTATGCTCACGCCATGGCTGCCGAGATTTCCCGTCGCGAACTCCTCCAGATCGCCGCAACCGCCTCCGCCGCCGCCGCGATGCCCATCCGGCTGAACCAGGATCCGCCGAAGCCGGTCGGGTGGGCGATCCTCGGGCTGGGCGGATACGCGACGCGCCAGATCATGCCGTCGTTTTCGGATGCCAAGCTGAGCAAACTCGTCGCCGTCATCACGGGCACTCCGGAAAAAGGGGTGCGAGCCCGCGAGCAGTACGGCCTTAAGGATTCCGCCGTTTACGGCTACGACCAGTGGGAGGCGATCCGCGCGAACCCGGAGATCGAAGTCGTGTACGTCATCACCCCGCCCGGAACCCACCGCGACTTCACCCTCGCCGCAATCAAGGCCGGCAAGCATGTGTGCTGCGAGAAGCCAATGGCGAATACCGTCGCCGAGTGCGATGAGATGATTGCGGCGGCGAAGCGGGCAAACCGGCTCCTCCAGATCGGTTACCGATCGCACTACCAAACCCACAACCTTGCCGCGATCGAAGCGTGCCGCCGGACGCTCGGCACGTTGCGCAGCATCACCAGCGAGCACGGATTCAATATGCCCGCGGGCACGTGGCGCACCCAACGGAAGCTGAGCGGAGGCGGAGCCCTGTGGGATATCGGCATCTACGGGGTCCAGGCGGCGCGCTACTTGGCGGGCGAAGAACCGACCGAGGTGATGGCGATGGCGCACCGATTGGCCCAACCGCGCTTCGACGAAGTGGACGACGTCACGCACATGATGCTGGCGTTCCCTTCTGGCGTGGTCGCCAGCGTGTCCACCGGCTACTCGTGGGCAGGGGCGAATGCGTACCGGGTCATCGGCGATCGGGGCCAGCTGTACGCCAGCCCGGCGACGTCTTACCAAGGTCACCGGCTATGGATCAACAACCGCGACGTTCCGCTGGAACCGAACAACCACTTCGCCGCGCAGATGGACCACTTGTCCGACGTGATTCGGAACGGCGGCACGTTGCGCACGCCGGGCGAGATGGGACGACAAGACATTCGGATTCTGGAAGCGGCGGTTACGGCGGCGCGTCAGCGCGGCCCGGTGCGACTCGGGAAGCCGGCGTAGGCAACGGATTGCGCTAAGGGCCATTGGTCGGCCAACGGAAGGGTGGTCGCGGAAGCGGCGCGGTACCCTGCAGGGTCCCGAACCGTTGAAGCGCATCCCGTTCCTCATCAACATTGACCCCGGCATTCTGGCCGATCTTCGGCCGCACCGCCGCACGATCGCGCTCGGGCTGGGTTGCGTCCTCATCACGTCGTTGCTCGACGGGTTGACGATTCCGCTCATCGAACGAAGCTTTTCGGCGATTCAGGCCGCGGCTCCTCGCGCGGCCAGCGACGAAGCCCTGAGGAAAAAGCGATCCGATGAGCTCATCGCGGAAGCAAACCGGCTCGGCGCGGAACTCGGCATCGAGAACACCGATGATCGGGTCCGGCTGCACCGCCTGCTGGTCGACAGCGTCGAATCGGCGGACGCCGCCCGCCAAAAATCGTTGCCGCTAAAGGTCGCCGCGGCGTTCAATGTGCCGGTCACCCGGGCAGAATCGGCTCTGGAATCCGTACGGAACAAGCCGTTTGGCGATGCGAGCGCGCTGTACCGACTGGGTCAGTACAGTCTGCTCGTCATCCTCCTTTTCGCCATCAAGTACGCCTTTACGCGCGGCCAGGCGTACTACCTCAGCGCGGCGGCGGCCCAGCTGGCGGCCGACATCCGTCGCCGACTGTTCGCGAAGATTCAGCGGCTGCCGGTCAGCTTTCTGGGCGAGCGCCGGGCGGGCTCGGTCCAAAGCGTGCTCACCAACGATGTCGGCGTGTACATGTCGGCGGTCATGATCATCCGCGACAGCCTGGATGCGCCGGTTCGCATCGCGATTGCATTCGCGTTCATCCTCTATTTTCAATGGCAGCTCGCGGCGGTCGCGCTCGTGTTTTTGCCGCTGATGGCCCTTGCGATCCAGCGCAACGGCCGAAAAATGAAGGCGGCGCAGTCACGGATGCAAGACGATCTCGCCGAGGTGACCGCGATGAGCACGGAGGCGATCGGCGGGCACCGGGTGATCAAGGCGTTTGCGGCCGAAGACCGGATTGTGGCCGCGTTCGACCGGCTGATGGAACGCAGCCTGGGCAGTCAGCTCACCGCCGCGCGTCGCACCGCCAAGCTCCGCCCGCTCGTCGAGCTGATCGGCGCGGGGGCCCTGGCCGGAGTCATCTTTCTGTGCGGCTGGCTCAGCTACCAAGGCCAGTTACAACTCGGGCAGATCGCCGCACTCATCTTTGCGTTGGACCGGATCAATCAGGGGTTTCGGGCCCTGGGCAACGTCAGCAACACCGCGAGTCAGGTGAGTGCCGCGCGCGAGCGGTTCCACCGCGAGATCCTGGACCTACCCGAACCTTCGGAATCCGAGCGCGGCACGCGGACCTTGGCCGATTTCGCGGGCGAGATCGAGTTTGACCGCGTCTCGTTCGACTATCCCGACGGCACGTCGGCGTTGCGAGACGTCAGCTTTCGTATCGCGGCGGGCACCAGCCTGGCACTCGTAGGCCGGAGCGGGGCCGGCAAGAGCACGGTCACCGACCTGTTGCTGCGGTTTTACGAACCGACGGCGGGGATGATTCGGCTGGATGGGGTGGACCTTCGCGAACTTGACCCGGCATGGTTGCGGCAGCAGTTCGGGGTGGTGCCGCAGCAAACATTCCTGTTCGCCGGGTCGATCGCTGAGAACGTTCGCCTCGGAGCACCGGCCGCCTCCGACGACGACCTCGCATGGGCGTTGCGGATGGCGCACGCGGAATCCATCGCCACGGAGATGGCGGCGCGGGAGAGCGACGTCCTCGGCGAATCGGGGTCGCAGCTGAGCGGCGGTCAACGGCAACGGATTGCGATCGCCCGGGCAATCATCCGGCGGCCGAAGCTCCTCATTCTCGACGAGGCGACGTCCGCGCTCGATGGTGAGAGCGAGCGCGCGGTCACCGACGCGCTGGACGAGATCATGCCCGGTCGCACCACCGTCATGGTCGCGCACCGACTCACGACGGCGGCGCGCTGCTCCAGCATCCTCGTGCTGAACCAGGGCCAAGTCGTGGAGTTCGGGACTCACGCCCAACTGATGGAACAGAACGGAACCTACGCCGGCCTGTTCCGCGCCTTTAGCGGAGGCACCCTTGGCTGAGCTGCGCGTCGAACGTCTCAGCGTCCATTACGGCGACGAGCCGGTGCTTCGCGAGGTCAATCTGGCCGTGTCGCCGGGCGAATGCGTTGCGCTGCTCGGTCCGAACGGAGCCGGAAAATCGACGCTGTTGCTCAGCGTGCTCGGCGCGATTCCGGCGGTTTCGGGATCGGTGACGATGGGCGGTGTGCCGCTCTCCGATCGGTCGGCCAAGGCGCGGGCGCGCGCGTTTGCGTACGTTCCCCAGGACAGCGCGATTCCGTTCGATTACCGCGTGCGCGACTTCGTGGCGATGGGCCGGTTTCCGCATGCGGCCGGGCTGTTCGAAACGCACGAGGACTGGCGCGCGATTGCGGACGCGATGGCACAGGCCGAATGCGCCGCGTTTGCCGACCGTCGGCTCAGCGAGCTCTCCGGCGGAGAGCGTCAGCGGGTGGCGTTGGCGCGGGCGATCGCGCAGGCCGCACCGATTTGGCTACTGGACGAACCCACGAGCCACCTCGATATCGCGCATCAACGTCAGCTCGTCGGGTTGGCGCGTCAACACGTCGGGCGCGGCGGATCGGTGATCGCGGTCGTCCACGATATCAACCTCGCGACTGACCTCGCCGATCGGATCGTTTTGCTACAACGCGGGGTGGTCCGGCTCGATGCCCCGGTGGACGAGGCACTTGCATCGCCGGTTCTTGACGAGGTCTTCGAATCGCACTTTCAACGGTTGGATGCCGACGGACGCATGGTCGTCATCCCCGCCCGGCATCGCTAACGAGCCCGAGCGCCGGGAAAAAACCAATCCTTACTGCGGCTTTCGCGCTTTGTCGGTGTACCACTGCGTCGAGATCGACGAATCGTTCGGAGTCGGGCGCGGAATCTGACTCGGGGCCATCGCCATAAACGGACGTCCCCCGTTCTGTTCCCTCATCTTCTTCGCGGCCAGCGCCTTTCCATCCGCATCCGGCGTCTTCGGCGCGGAGCGTTCGGACTTGTCGTCGATCGCAGACAGCGCCGACTTGGTTTGGGTTGCTACCGAGTTCGCGTTGGCGGTCGCCGGCGTCGCTTCAGACGACGTGTTGCTCCGCTGGCGAAGCAGGTCGTTGAACAGCCCTTGTTGCAGACCGTTGAAGCCAAGTGCGATCAGTACAATGGCGACAAGGCTGATGATCAGGGGCGTCGAGCTTTTGCGCTTCTTCATAGGCGTACCGTGCGAAAGGTGATGTTATTGTGAACGATGGCGGCGCGCGAATGATTCCCGAACGCGCGAAACGCCCGCTACGCGTGGTGTGGGATGCGAGCCTGGCGTACGGAAACCAAACCGGCGACAGCACGTACTGGACGATGCTGCTCGAGTCGATCCAGACGCTCGCCGACGCGCCGGTAGAGGGCGTCGCGATCTCGCCCTTCCCCGCGCCCGCCGAATGGCGCGATACCGACGCCGTCCGCTGGATGACCGTGCCGACCCGATCGCGCACGTGGTGGAGCCTCGTGCAGTTCCCGATGGCCGCGCAACGCCTGCGCGCCGACGTCGTGCACCTGCAGTACAACGCGAGTCCGCTGCTGCGGCAACCGTTCGTCACCACAATTCACGACATCTCGTTCGTGATCGGTCCCGAGTGGTTCCGCCCGCGCGATCGGTGGCTCCTCCAAACGCGGATTCCGCGCACCATCGCCCGCGCCCGACGGGTCATCACCGTGTCGGAGACGTCGCGGGGCGAGATCGAGTCGACGTACCCCGCAGCGGTCGGAAAAACGGAGGTCACGCCGAACGCGTGCCCGCGCTGGATTCAACCGGTACCGCCGCAGGCGGCCCGCGCCCGGGCCACCGAACTGCTGGGCACCGATGCTCCGTACGCGCTGACCGTGGGCACGCGATGGCCGCGCAAGAACATGGCGCTGGCGATCGACGCGGTGGAATGGCTTCCTCCGGAAGTGCCGCTGCGGCTCGCCGTGACGGGCAAGGCGGGCTGGGGAGATCAATCCGTGCCGTCGCGTGGCATCGCGACGGGATACGTGTCGAACGAGGACTTGAGCGCCCTCTACTCGGCGGCCGATGTGTACCTCGCGCCGAGCCGACACGAGGGGTTCGGGATTCCGGTGCTAGAGGCAATGCGTTGCGGGTGTCCGGTGCTCGCGAGCCGCGGCGGGGCGTTGCCGGAGGTGGTTGGCGACGCGGGACTCGTGGTCGATTCTTGGGAGGCGTCGGCCTGGACCCAGCAGCTCCGGCGCCTGCGAGAATCGCCCGGTATGATGGCGGAGATGCGAGCCCGGGGACGCGAGCGAGAACGCCAGTACGACTGGGTCACGACCGCGCGTCGTACGCTGGCCGTCTACCACGCGATTGACCGGGAGGCGCGATGATCTCCGACGACGCGATCCGGCTGTTGGCCAATCCGCTGGAGCCCGATCGACCGCCGCTCCGCCGCGAAGGCGATCTGTTGATTTGCACCAAAACTGGCGTGGGCTTTCCGATCATCGACGGTATTCCGCGGCTCCTTCCGGAGCACGTGATTGCGGCCGACGAGGTCGCCCGACGCCTTGAATCGCACCGATCGAACGGTCTCCCGACCGAGGACAATCCCCCCGCATGAGCCACAACCCGATGAAAGTGCTCGTTCTCCACGGGCCGAATCTCAACATGACCGGCTTCCGCGAGCCGGATATTTACGGCAAGAAGCCCCTGGAGGACATCGACAACGACATCCGTGCCGCGGCCAAGTCGCTTGGCGTAGAAGTCCGCATCCTGCAGTCGAACAGCGAGGGCATTCTCATCGACACGATTCAGGAGCACCGCAAGTGGGCCGAGGCGTTCGTCATTAATCCGGGCGGCCTCACGCACTACAGCATCGCCCTGCGCGACGCCCTCACCAGCGTGCGGGTTCCGGTTGTCGAAGTTCACCTGAGCAACGTCCACGGGCGAGAGGATTTCCGGCGGCACTCGGTGATCGCCCCGATCACCGTCGGGCAGGTCATCGGCTTCGGCGGATTTGGCTACGAACTCGCGATTCGCGCCCTGCTGAACCTCCGGAAGGAGATCGTATGAGCTGGCACGCCGACGCCCTGCAACGCCTGCGGGACCGAATGCCGGACGACGTGGACTGCGTGCTCGTCTCCGAGATCACCAATGTCGGCTGGCTGACTGGCTTTACCGGCTCGGCGGGCAAAGTGCTCGTCAAGCGCGACGCCGCCGTGTTCGTTACCGACAGCCGATACACCTTGCAGGCGCAAGAAGAGGTGCAAGGAATGGAGGTCCGGAGCTTCGCCGCCCCAATGGTCGAACGCGTTTTTCTGAACGAAGTCGCCCACGACCTCGCGATCGGTCGGCTGGCGATCGACCCGGCGGCGGTCTCATACGATCTATGGCAAACCTGGGTGCACGCGTTCAGCGGTATCGAACTCGTGGCCGCCAAGCCGACCTTTGCCGGACTGCGCAAAGTCAAGTTTGCGGGCGAAATCGACCGGATCCGCGACGCCTGCGCGTTGGCGGACGCAGCCTTTGCCCACGTCGAACGCTTGCTGCAACCGGGAGTGCGCGAACTCGACATCGCGATCGAATTGGAGTTCTTCTTCCGGCGGCAAGGCGCGGCGGCAAGCTTTAATCCGATTGTCGTGAGCGGGGAGCGGAGCGCGCGTCCGCACGGCGTTCCGAGCGAAAAACCGCTCGAAAGTGGCGACTTCGTCACGCTTGACTTCGGCGCGAAACTGCGCGAGTACTGCAGCGACATAACGCGCACCGTCGTCATCGGCGCGGCCACCGAGCGGCACGAGCAGGTTTACGATGCGGTGCTGCGCGCCCATCTGGCCGCAATCGACGCGATTCAACCCGGCATGACCGGCAAGGCCGCGGATGCGGTCGCGCGTGAATCGCTACGCGCCGACGGATTCGGCGAGTACTTCGGCCATGGGTTGGGGCACGGCCTCGGGCGGCTCGTGCACGATCCCGGCTCGCTCAGCACGTCGAGCGAAGACGTGCTCGAGGTCGGCCAAGTTTGGACCATCGAACCGGGCGTCTACCTCCCCGGCTTCGGCGGCGTGCGGATCGAGGACGATATCGTGCTGACCGAATCGGGTGCCGTATCCCTCAATTCGTCTCCGAAGCACCTGATGGTGCTCCCGTCGGCCTAACTCCGGACGCATGATTCCGGAACGACTCGCGCTTCGCCAGGTGGAGTTCATTCCGCGCGGGGCGACGGTCTCCATGAGCGTGTACGGAACCCAGCGCATTGCGATCATGGGGCCCGCGCGCTCGGGAAAGTCGCGGGTGATGCGGGTGCTCTTCGGCGAGGAGAAGCCCGCCGGCGGTCACGTCGCGCATTCCGGCGAACGCACCCGAATCCCGGCCGGGAGTCTGCGTCGGCAAAAAGTGCAGCACGCCCTGCGGCGGCCCGGAGCGAAGGACGCGGCGTCACGTACTACCGAATGGCTGGTCGCGCTGGGTCTGTGGGAACAACGCGCGACCTCCGTCGGAGACCTGAGTTACGCGGATGAATGCATCGTCGAAACGCTGGCCGCACTCGCGAGCGACGCGGACCTCATCGGTTTGGATGGCACGCTCGATGCACTGGACCCTTGGCAGCTCCCCGGCGTCATGCAACTGCTCAACGCGGCGAGACGCGCCGGGCAGGCCCAAATCATCGTGACCAGTCGGCCGGAGATCGCTCGGCAGTGCGACGGCCTCATCCTGATGGTGGACCAAGACGTGCGGTTCGCCGGTCGCCGAGACGACTTCATGCGCGAGTACGCCCCCGGAATCGTGCGGGTTCAGACCGAGCGGCATGCGTTGGTCCGCAACATCGTCGCACCCTTTCGCGTGTCGATCGAATCGACCGAGGAGGGGCTTCGCATCACCGCTGCCGAAGCGCAATCGGTTGCCGCCCGTCTGCTGACCGAGGGCTACGGCGATATCGATACCGTTTGGTTGCATCCGCCGACCTTTGAAGAAGCCCTGCGGCGCGCGATCAAAGGCTAGGCATCACTTGACGCGACGCTCGTCGCCGGTCTTGGCCGTGAGACCTTCCGCGTCGAGCAGTTGCAGCAACGGCAACAGATGCTTGCGCGTGACCTCCAGCACGGTCTTGGCATCGGCCGCCTCAAAACGCCGGTTGCTAAACTCCGCCCGCAGCCGATCCCGAATCGCGCTGAGCTGACGCGGCGTGTAGAACAGGTCCTCGTTTGCCGCCCGCAACTCGCCGGCGTAGACTCCGAGCCGCACCATCTCTTGCACCGCTTGCTTCGGCACGCCCAGCATCTGGGCCACTTCGAATACGGTCGGCGCGCTGATCGGCTCAGATTCAATCGCCGTCACCACGCGATCCAGCAGTTGCCGCTGGCGGGCATTGAGCGGAGGCGCGAACCCGGTCAGCCGCACGATGGCGTCGAACTTCACGACGTCGCCGCGCGATTCGAGCTCGGTCATCACGCGGTCGAGCGGCTTACCGTCCCACGGAAGCCCGGCGTGCTGAGCTGCCTCGTCCGGGATGACGCCGAGTTCGGTCGGATTCGCGTCGTGCAACGCTTGGATTCCGGCGAGCAAGCGCGCACTGGCGGTTCGGAAGTCCGGCGTGGCGATCCACATACCGGCGAAGCCCATGACCGCGCGGCTGTCGCGTAACATCTCCAGCACGTCGCCGAGTTGCGGCGGGCTGACGCGGAAACGCTCGCAGATGGCCTCGGTCATCACGCCTTCGGGGTGCTTGCCGATGAAATCCAGCACGGCCGCGCGGCTCGGGCCCATAGGAGACGCGAATCGCGACATGCACCATTGGTACCCGACCGGTACACTCGCCGAACTTTGGCCGCCCCGAATCTGCCCGAGGCCGCATCTCCGTCCGAGGCACCGTACTTGTCCGTGGTTGTACCGGCGTACAACGAGGCCGACCGATTGCCGCGCACCTTGGCCCGATTGCAAGAATATTACGCGGGCCAAACCTACACCTTCGAGGTCATCGTGGTGAGCGACGGCAGCCGCGACGAAACGGTGCGGATCGCCCGGGAGTTTGCCGACCGGGACGCGCGGTTTTCGGTCATCGACAGCGTGCCGAACCACGGGAAGGGCTACGTGGTGCGACGCGGCGTGCTGGAATCGCGCGGCGAGTTCGTCCTCTTTTGCGATGCGGACCTCGCAACCCCCCAGGAAGAGACCGAGAAACTGCTCCCGTACCTGGCGGAAGGGTTCGACGTCATCATCGGCAGCCGACCGCTACGCGACAGCAAACTGGAGGTTCGGCAGCCGCTCTGGCGGGAAGCCTTGGGCCGCCTGAGCAACCAGTTGATTCAGATTTTGGCGGTGCGCGGTATCGCAGATACCCAGTGCGGGTTCAAGCTGTTTCGCCGCGCGGTGGCGCAGGATGTCTTCGGCCGATGCAAACTCAATGGGTTCAGCTTTGACTTTGAAGCGCTGATGATCGCGCGCGATTTGGGATACCGCATCCAAGAAGTGCCGATCCGCTGGATGCACCAGGAAGGTTCGAAGGTCGTGATTTGGCGCGATTATCCGCGGACGTTCCGCGACCTCGTGTTGCTTCGGCTCCGCGGGAAGTCCGCCCGATTGCGGCCCGGCCCTGGCATCCACCCGCGGGAGTCTGCCCCTTGAATCCGGCCGAGTACGAACGCATGTTCGCGCTCGAAGACGATTACTGGTGGTTCGTGGCGCGCCGCCGATTGGCCACCGCGCTGATGGAAACGTACGGACCTACGGACGCAGACCGCGTGGCGATGGACATCGGCTGCGGGACCGGGGCCGCAACCTTGCAGCTTCGGCAGACGTGGCGGGTGATCGGAGTCGACATGAACGCAGACGCCCTCCGATTTTCGCAATCTCGCGGATTGACCGACATGGTCCAAGGTTCGGGCGAACAACTCCCGCTGGCGTGCGATTCCGTCCACGGCGCCATGGGCCTCGATGTCTTCGAGCACATTCCGGACGACCGCGCCGCCTTTGCCGAGTGCTTTCGCGTGCTGAAACCCGGCGGAATTCTGGTGTTGAGCGTGCCCGCCTTCCGGTGGTTATGGGGTCCGCACGATGTCGCCCTCCATCACCACCGACGCTACACCGCTCCGGAAGCCCGCCAAAAGCTCACGGCCTGCGGATTCGACGTAATCCGGTGCGGGTACTCGATTTTTACGCTGTTCCCGCTGGTGCTGGCGTCGCGGGTCATCGAGAAGCTCCGTCCGGGACCCGCGCGCGCCTCGTTGCCAAAGGTGAACGATGGCTTGAACCGGGCACTCATCCGCCTGCAGGCCCGGGAGACCGCGCAGATTGTCGATCGACGGCGCGATCTCCCCTGGGGGAGCAGCGTGATTACGGTCGCCCGGAAGCCCGGCTAGAGCGTCCAGCCCTTGCGCAGGGTCGGTCGAATCAGGGCGTCGTACTCGCTGGAACCCTTCACCTGCATCCGGCGAGCGTCCCACTCCACCCGCGGACCATCCGCCCAGACCGCCAGGTTGCCCAGCAGCACGGTTTCGGTAAGCGGCACCGCGTAGTTGCTGAAATCGCTGCTGGCGGGTTGGCCAGTGCGAATCGCGTTCAGGAACTCGGCCATGTGGCCGGGCGACTTGGTAAAGTTCGCCGTCGGCAAGGCTTGACCATCAAGCCGCACCGCGTTGGCCCCGTACTCGTTGGCGGCGTAGATCGTCGCCTTTTCGCACACGATGAGGCTGCCGTTGCCGCCGTACTTGACACCCGGAGCAAGTCGTTCATCCGGGAGCTTTCCGCCGTCGTACCACGTCAGCTTGAACGCATCGTGCCGCGCCGTCTTCGCAAATTCGTAGTCTACGATGCTCCACAGCGGGAAGCTATCGCGGTTGTGCCCGCTCGTCTTGGCCTGAACCGCGACCGGATCGCGAAGGTCGAGCGCCATAAACGGCAGGTTCATGCAGTGGCATCCGATGTCGCCGAGCGCGCCCGCCCCGAAATCCCACCAGCCGCGCCACGCGAACGGGTGGTAGCCATCGGCGTACGGACGGTCGGCCGACGGACCGAGCCAAAGATCGAAGTTCACTTTCTTCGGCGTCGGCTTCGTCTCGGGCCGGGCGACGCCTTGGGGCCACCATCCGCCCGCGCGATTCGTCCAGCAATGAACCTCTCTCACCGCGCCAAACTCGCCGGCCCTGATGAGCGCGGCCACGTTGCGCAGCGAATCCGCCGATGTGTACTGGTTGCCCATCTGGGTGATGACCCGGTGCTTTCGCTGGAGCTTCGCCAGTTCGCGCGCTTCCCAAATCGTGCGGGTAAGCGGCTTTTCGCAGTACACGGCCTTGCCGAGTCGCATGGCCAGGGCGGCGGCGACGGCGTGGGTGTGGTCGGGCGTGCTCACGATGACCGCGTCGATCTCGTCGCGCATCACCATCAGCGCCTGGCGAAAGTCGGCGAAGGTTGCCGCGTTCGGAAAGTCGACGCCGGCCTTTGCCCGGGTTTCCGCATCCACATCGATGAGGGCCACGATTTCGCCGAGGTTGCCCACCGAATTGATGTTGCCGCGCCCGCGTCCACCAACCCCGACGGCGGCGACGCGAAGCGGACCTTTTCGGTCGCGCGCCGGGTAGCTCCCCGATTCGGCAGGGGCGGCCCAGGCTACGGGCCCGAGCGCGGCGGCGGCTCCGGCGGAGGCGGCCAAACGAAGGAGATCGCGACGAGACGGCTCGGGAGTCATCGGGAGTGTCTTACCCGTTCTGCCCGAGGGATGAGGTATCTTTCCGATGCCACGGCGTGGGGGTTTAGCTCAGCTGGGAGAGCGGTTGCTTTGCAAGCAATAGGTCAGGGGTTCGAATCCCCTAACCTCCACCAATTCC
>JANRKI010000117.1:0-16386 GCA_033763535.1 Fimbriimonadaceae bacterium
ACCCAGCCGGGGCTTCGTGCGCACCTGCGTGTAGTGACCGGGATACAAACGAAACTGATGGATGCCTTCCAGCGTCCATACCGCCAATGCCGACGCCGCCTGAGCGGTCTGAGACATCACAAGGATCGCAATGGCAAAGAACGCGATCAAACGCTGGAACGGTCGAATGACTTTCATGAGGTCACGCCAACACCGTACAACACTTCCGAGCGATTGACAAGGGGGGCACATCGTTGTTAACCGTCTCTTAACAAAAAATCGAAAAATTTCTCGATAATGGTCTAGCGGCACCAATCCGAACCACCTCGAACGAGACCAAACCAACCCGAACAAAAAACCTGGTTGACAAAATCGTTTCTCGCCGACAGGAATAGTAGAACCATGCCGCAAGAGCTCATCCTCGCCGCCGTCCTCAGTCTCGGCGCCCACCCAACCGGCCCCCTCCCCGGTCCCGACCCTCGCCGCCTGCGCGCCACCGTCGAACGCCTCGCCACTTGGCCGAACCGAAACACCAATAATCCGAGCTGCCGCGAAGCCGCAGAATGGATCGCGGGCGAATTCCGCGCGATCCCCGGCGTCCAGGTCGAGCTGATGCCGTACGACATCGCCAAAGGCCCGCGCGTGCCCGAGGCCAAGTCGGTCGTACAGGTCGTGGCGACGCTGCCGGGGACGGACCCCGAACTCGCCGCCCACCGCGTCCTCATCGGGGGCCACCTCGACACGATCAACATGCAAGCCGGCGCCAACCTCGCGACTGCGATCGCGCCCGGTGCGAACGATGACGCCAGCGGAGTCGCCGCCGCGCTGGAATGCGCCCGCGTCTTGGCCGCGCGCCCGCACCGCCGAACCCTCATGTTTGTCGCCTTCACCGGCGAGGAGCAAGGGCTGCTGGGCTCGGGCGCGATGGCAAAACGGGCAAAAGCCGAGGGCTGGAAGTTGGACGCAGTGCTGAACAACGACATGATCGGCAACGCGGTCTCGGCCCGCGGCGATCGCCAAAATCGCGCGGTGCGCGTGTTTAGCGAGGATGTTGCCGAACACAAGGGCCGAGAACTGGCCCGCTGGCTCGAGTGGCACCAGCGATCGCGGGACCCGCGCCACCGAGTCCAACTGGTGTTTCGGCGCGACCGATTCGGCCGGGGCGGGGACCACACGCCGTTCAACCAGCAGGGGTTTACGGCGGTGCGGGTGGTGGAAGTTCACGAGGATTACCGGCACCAGCACACCGATCTCGACCTCCCGAAGTTTATGGATTGGGGCTACCTGGCCCGTAATACCGCGCTGAATCTGCACGCGTTGCACGCATTGGCCGATGCGGAGGCGGCTCCACGACGAGTCCGCGTCGACCGGGCGCAAAGCTACGAGAGCACCCTCACGTGGGAGGGAAACCCGGACCAGACGTACGCCGTGTACTGGCGAGAAACGACCTCGCCCGTGTGGCAAGGCGTACGCGAGGTCCGCGGGCTGCGGCACACCGACCCAACCCATCACAAAGACGACCACATCTTTGCGGTGGGCGCGGTCGGCGGAATCCCGGTAGTGGCGGAATAACCGCGCCGGGTTACGCCCGGTCGTAGGTGGCAAACATGAATCGATGGAAGGTGCCGTCGGGTTGCTCGGTGGCAGATTCCAGCGTGCGGGTGCCGTCGGGGTGCAGGGTCAGGGTGTCGCGGTAGCGCGCGGTCCCGGGTTCGCCGTCAAATCGCGGTCCGTGGGCAAACAGAACGAGGGCGTTGGCATCCGCGTCGTAATCGCCCTCGTATTGCCACATCATGGCCATCATGTTGCCGATAAACGTTCCGATGACCTTGCCCTTTTCCGGATCGAAGCCGAGCGTGAACTGGTAGACCATCGGTACGCCTCCCGAGTTCTCGGAACCGGAGGTTTGTTTCCCGGTGATCTGGACAAACATATCGCCGATCATCACCGCCGATTCGCGGACCGGTTCGGGATGCACGTCATCCGGGCGCGAGACCCAGTCGCCGGCGAACTGACGCAAAAACTCGTGCGTGGGCGTGGCCTTCGGCATTTCCATGCCGCGATTCTAGCGAATCGCGCGGGCGATGTCTACCGTTACTGCCCGGTGCCGGCGGCGCCCACCGTCAGCACGACGGGCGGGTCGAGTCGTCCGGCGGCGCGGGCCGCCGCACGCTTGCGTCGAACGCTCTCGATCAGCCCGCGCACTTGGTGCGGTGCCGGTCGCGGCGCATTAAAGGCCCGGCGCAGGGTCGGCGCGTACACGTCGAAGTCGTGGGACAGGTCGAAGACCATGACGCCTTGCGATGCGGTGACGGCCGCTTGCAGGGCGTCGGCCAACAGTTCGGGATCGCCTCGGAACTCGCTCAGCATCAGCCCGGCGTAGGTCCAGGTGGCGTCGCCCACGAGCCGGTTCGACAGCGCGGCGGCCGCCTCAACCGTCGCGCCGATGTTGGCGCCCTTGCCCATCGCATCGTAGATCGTGGCGGTGGGATAGTAGCACCCGGTAATCAGAAAGTCGATCTCGTTGGCAAATCCGCTGCGCCGGTAGCTGGGAGTGGCGAACCAGAATCCGCTCTCGGTAAAGGTGGAGGCCCAGTTACTGCCGATGTTCGGGTACTCGCCGTACCACGATCCGGCGTAAACCCCGAGCTGCGCTTCCGGGTTGATCGCCCGAATCTGATCGCGCACGCCGGCTACAAACTGCCGCATCCGGTCGGCGCGCCACGCCATCCACTCGTCGTAGTAGCGGCCGGGTCGGACGCCGCGCGACAGGTTCAGGTTGAGCGTGTAGCGAAAAACGTCATCCGGCCACGCGAGTTTTACGCCGACGTGGCGTTCAAACTCGGCGCGGGTGATTTCGCTAAAGTCGGCGTTCAGTCCGGCGTACCGCAAGCGGTCGTCGTAGATGATGCCGTTGAAGTCGAACTTCGTCATCACTTCCGCCGCCATCTGCTCGGCGTATCGCTGAACCTCGGGATGGTTCGGATTCATCATCAGCGGAATCTGCTGCTCGGGCCGGTCGCTGATCGGCACGTACTGCGCTTCCGTATCCAGCGCGAGTTGGCCGCCGATGTTGCCGGTGCGCCGCAGAAATTCGGCGGCGGCCCCGGTTGCGTACGCCACAGTCCCGCGCGCGGGGAGCGTCGGCTTCGGCCCGAAGCTCAGGACTTCCCAGCCGTCGGCGATGCGTCCATTCGGACGGATGAGGAGCGCGAACCCGTCCGGCGCGGTTGTCGGCACTTTGTCGATGGCCGAATAGAGGGTGACTCCGCCCGGCAACGGCAGGTCGAGCTTCGGCGAGACGTCTACGCTCTGGCTGCGATCTGCGGGGTCACGCAGCACGGGCCGCGGCTCGTACAGTACGGTTTGCTGGTCGCGCTTGGCGTAGCCCGGACCGACGAGGAACATCCGGTGGCCTTCGCTAAACGCGTTCATGCCGGCGTAAATGAGCAGACCGTGCCGGCGGGCCTCGCGGATAAAGACGGGAACGGGTTCAAACTCGGGCGGAAGGTTCTTGCCGCGCCATGCGGTCAGCCGCGGGGCGAGCGCGCTGGCGTAGATGACCTGACCCGAGATCGGCTTTACGTCGAGCACGATGGAGTTGAATCCGATTTGCTTGATCTGAGCGACGAGCTCGACTATCTTGTCCTCGGTGTTGTAGCGCTCGATATTGGCGGTGCAGTCGATCCACATCATGCGCGCCTGCATGTTTTGGGCCCGGGCGGTTTGCTGGGCGATGCCGTAACCGTTCAGGAAGGAGTCGATCATGACTCCGGCAAGCCCGGGGAGCGGCGTGGCGAGTTCGAACCGCGGACGGAACCGGCGGGCGGTTTGCTCCGCGTCGGCGGCGGCCACGACTTCCGGCCGATCGTCGGCGGGCGCGAGCGCGGGACGGGCCGCGACGAGGAATGCCATTTCCGTCAGCACGTCTCTCAGTATGCGGCGTGGCGGAAGCGCGGTGCGTCGGAAATCGCGGCCGGGCTACGTCGGGCGTGGTCAATGCGGCTCGTACGACGGTGCGTTACAGGTGCTCGCCCTCGACCGGGCCATCGAATTTGTAGCCGTTACTCGGGAAGCCCAGTTCGCGGCGAACGTCTACGGTCTGCCCGGGAAGCGGGACCGAGGTCGGGCTGATACCGAAAGCGAGCACGCCGTACCGGGTCCACCTCTCCGTACGAAGCAGCACCCAAGCCTTATCCCGGTATGTGTAGATGTCGCGGTACTGCACCTTTACGGCGGAGAACTCTTTCCAGGTGACCTTCATCGCGGTCTGACGGGGAAAGATCGTGGCGATTCGGTCGGTGGGCTCGCCGATCTTCTGCGTTTCCCACGGCCCCGCGATTGTCCGGAATGACGGAATCCCGGTATTCGGTCCGTTCGGATTGCCGCGAACGGGGATGACACCGCACTTGGTTCCCTGCCGAACGGGGAGACCCGACACGATCACGAAATCGTCGGGGGCGAGGGCGCGGACGCCCGGGTCGAGCTCACTCGGCCGGATTTGGGCCCCCGCAATCCCGTAATGCCGGGCGGGCGGCACATCCCGAACCGGGTCGGGGGCAAGCACCGGGTGGAGCACGCGGGAATGCGCGGAGGGCAGATCGTAGCCGCGGTCCGGGATGAACTGCACGTGCAGTCGGGCGAACGGCGCGCCTTTGGCGTCAAACAGCGTGATCGTATCCAGGCCCCGAGGCGGAAGTTCGGCCGGTGCCCGGTAGTTGCCCGATGCATCCACCGTTCCGAACTGGGCGGAGGCGGACCGGCGCGGCGGTACGAGCCGGTTTCGCGACACCGCCCGGATGCGGAAGCCGCGACCCTGCGGGACTTCGAGCACGCGGAAACAGCCGGCCCCGGTTTTGGCGGGTGCGACCACGCAAGCCGTCGCCGTCGCGTGCGTTTGGGCCGCCGAAAGGGATGCCCAGGCGGCGAGCGCGATACCGATCGAAGCGGCGGCAGAAAGGAGCTTTACGCCAGGCATGGATTGGTTTACTCGATACCGGCGCGGAAGTCAACCTGACGGAGCAGGTGCAAGGTGCCACGGCACCAGGTTGTCAGCATGCCGGGTTGTCGCCGCACGCGGCATGGCCTATAGTGCACACATGACGAGCAACGCCAAAACGGTGGCGGAGTATTTGGAAACGCTTCCGGCGGATCGTCGGGAGGCGATCGCCGCCGTCCGCGAGACGATCTTGGCCCATCTACCGGAGGGGTTTGAGGAAGGGATGCAGTACGGAATGATCGGGTACTACGTGCCGCATTCGATCTATCCGGCGGGATACCACTGCGACCCGAAGCAGCCGTTGCCCGCGATTGGGCTGGCCAGCCAAAAGAACCACATGTCGGTGTATCTCTTTTGCATCTACAGCGACGCCGAGACACGGGCGCGCTTCGAGGCGGAGTACGACGCGACCGGCAAGAAGCGCGACATGGGGGCCGGGTGCGTGCGGTTTCGTAAGCTCGACCAGCTTCCGTTGGAAGTGCTCGGCCGGGCGGTGGCCGGATTGACGGTGGAATCGTTCATCCGGACGTACGAAGCATCGCGAGACGCAGCGGCCCGGGAATCGGCCGAACGAAAAGCGGCCAAGAAGGCGTCCGCCGCGCAGAAGCCGGCCTAGGCGTGTACAGTAACGGTTCCGTGATGGCAACGCCTTTTTCCCTTCGTCGTGATTTGCGTGGTGCCGGGCGATGGACGGCGTGGGCATCGGCGGCGGCGACCGTGCTGTGGGCGGCCGGATGTACGCCGGGCGGATTCTCGAAGAAACAGGCGGTCGGGGGCGAGTTGCAGTTTCGGTACGCGATGCACGCGTCGCCGACGACGTTGGACCCGGGCAAGGTTCAGGACGTGGACACGAGCGACCTGCTGCAAAACATCTACCAGGGGTTGGTGGCTTACGACGACAAGAACGAGATCGTGCCGGTCTTGGCCGAATCTTGGACGGTGGAAGACGGCGGCAAGCGGTACCGGTTTCGGTTGCGCGGGGGACTGAAGTTCCACTCTGGGCGGGCGGTCAAGGCGAGCGACGTCGTGTACTCGTTGAATCGGCACGTGGATCCGAAGTTTGGGTCGCCGACGGCGGGCTACCTTTCGGACATCGTGGGGTACGCGGATGTGCTGGCGGGCAAGGCCACGGTGCTAAAGGGTCTGTCGGCCCCGAACGATTCGGAAGTGGTGATTGACCTGGATGCGCCGCGCCCGTACTTCTTGGGCAAGTTGACGTATCCGTGCGCGTTTGTGGTGAACCCTGAACGCGCGAAGGGGGAGATTACGGTGGAGACACGCGCCGACGGCACCGGCCCGTACCGCCTGCGCGCATACGCGAAGGATCAGGAAGTGCTGCTGGAGGCGTTCGACGGGACGGTGGGCGGGCGGCCGCCGACGGGGGTGCTGGTCCGGCCGATCATCAAGGACGCGGCGACGCGGTTGCTGAAGTACCGCAACGGCGAGCTCGACATTTTGACGTTGGAGCGGCAAGACATGGCGGCGGTGGAGAAAGACGCGAAGCTACGGGCCGACGTCGTGGAGGTGCCGCGCCCGGTGATCTACTACCTCGGGATGAACCAGGCGAGGTTTGCGCCGTTTCGGGATGCGAGGGTACGGCGCGCGTTTATGCTCGGCATCAACCGCAAGAAGATCGCCGAGGACGTGATCGGTCTGCCGTACGCCAAGGGGTTCGTTCCGCCGGGAGTCACCGGGCACCGCGCGGACTTGGCGGGGGTTCCGTTTGATCCGTCGGCGGCCCGACGTTTACTGGCGGAGGCAGGGTATCCGGAAGGTCACAACTTCCCCGCGCTCACGATCACCTACCGCGAGGGGCGTCCGGATAGCCAGTTGCTGGCGGTCTCGGCGGTGACCGATCTGAAGAAGAATCTCGGGATCAACGTGTCCGCGCGGGCGATGGAGTGGCGCAGTTTTCTGGAGGCGCGCAACGCCAAGCAGTTGCAGTTTGTCGGCCTCAGTTGGTACGCGGACTACCTGGACCCGGAGAATTTTCTCAGCTTTCTGATGCGGTCCGACGCGTCGGAGAACCGCGACGGCTACGCGAATCCGGAGTTCGACGCGCTTTGCCGTCAGGCCGACGTGGAGATGGACCCGTCGAAACGCACGTCGCTGTACCACCAGGCCGAGGACATCTTGCTGGAGGACGCGGCACGGATTCCGGTGTATTACGGTCGGGACATCTTGCTGGTGAGCCCGAGGGTGAGCGGTTTGCGGACAAACCTCTTCGGCACGATGCCGCACGCGACGGTCACGGTATCGGCCCGCAACGGTTCGGGAGCCGGTTCCGACGGGAGCGAGAAACCGTAGTGCGAACGCTGGCGATCTATCCGGGAAGTTTTGATCCGCCGACGCTGGGTCATTTGGACGTGATCGAGCGGGCGGCAGGATTATTTGACCGCCTCATCGTGGCGGTCGGGCGCAACAGTGCCAAAGGGTGTTTTTTGGCGGTGGAGGATCGGGTGGCGGCGTTGCGGGACACCACCGCGCACATGCCGACGGTGTCCATCGACGCGTTCTCGGGCCTGCTGGTGGAGTACGCGCGCAGCCAAGGGGCGAAGTCGATCGTCCGGGGACTGCGCGCGACGGCCGACTTTGAGTACGAGTTTCAGATGGCGATGGTCAACCGGCGGTTGGCGGCAGAAGTGGATTCAGTCTTCCTGATGACGCGGTGGGACTACAGCTACCTCAGCAGCTCGATGGTGCGCGAAGTTGCGGTGTTGGGCGGCGATTACCGCACCTTGGTGCCCGCGCCGGTCGTCCCTTACATCGAGCGAACTCTCGCCGAGCGAGAGGCCGCGTCGCGCAAGGCATAACTTATCGATGGACACGCTGAAACTTCTCGATGAATTGCACGACCTGACCGTGGAGCGGCCGGGCAATATTCCCTTGATTCCGCTTTACTGGGGGCTCAACAAGGACGAGATTTCGCTGGTGATCACCAAGATTCGGTCGAGTCTGCCGCCGGACATCAAAACGGCCGCGAACGCCGCGCGCGAGAGTGAGCGGTTACTGGAGACGTCGCGCGAAGAGAGCGACGCGATTTTGTCGCAGGCAGAGAAGGAGGCGGCGCGCATTGTTCAGGACGCGCGGACGGAGGCGGAACTCATCATCGAGCGCGCGCGGATCGAGCAGCAGCAGTTGGTGAATGAGAGCGAGATTTTGAAGCTGACCAAGGCGCAGATCGATCGGATGAATTCCGACGCAGATCGGGACGCGGTGGCGATGCGCCGAGAGGCGGAACGGTACGTGTATCAGCTGCTCAGCCAGATCGAATCGGTGCTGAATAAGGCGATGACGGCGGTCGACAACGGCAAGCGCGAGCTTGAGGCGACTCAACCGAATCCACGTAAGCAGGTCTAGGCGTGCCGCGCATTCTGACGATCGGGTACGGCAATCGGGGGTATCCGCGGGTTCGGGAGTTGTTGTACGCGCACGCGGTCACCCACGTGGTCGACGTGCGAGCCGTGCCGCACTCGAAGTACTGGACCGATTTCGGCACGGATCGGTTGCGCGGCCTGCTCCAACGCGACGGTTTACGTTACATCCCGATGGGGGATACGATCGGGGCGCACTTGCACGAAGAGGGATTGGCGATGACCGAGCCCGCGGTTCGGGACCGATTTCGGCTCGGCATCGCGCGGCTCGTCGAAGCGGCAGCTGCACCGGAGCGGCGGATCTGTCTGCTTTGCGGCTGCATGCGTCCGGAAACGTGCCACCGAGTTCACCAAATCGGTCCGGAATTGGAGAGTGCCGGGGTTGAGTACGTTCACCTGGACGCGGACGACGAGCTCCGCAGTCAGGCAGCCGTGCTGGCCCGCACTCGGGTTCAGCCCGCCCTGTTTTGAGCGGGGCCGATTTCGGGGTTTGGCCGGTGAGGGTCAGTACTTTTCGCCGAGGAGCGCGACCGCTTTGGCCCGGCGGAAGATGGATTCGAACACGCTGAGGTTGCTCTCGGTGGCAGGGGGCAGGATACAGGCGAAAACCTGCGGAGCGCGTTCCATCGGGGACTCGTGGAGCACTGCGTAGGTGACGCCGGGCAACGCCGTATTGCCGGAGATCACGATGCGTTGCGCGAGGTCGGGTTCGAAATCGGTGTGGGCAACGTAGTACACGCGATCTGCCTCGGTCGGAAGCGAGAGCGTTTCGTTCGCGCGGAAGACGCCGATGGGCCGGAGCGGGGTCCAGCCCTTGCCGGAGAAGACGGTGAGGAATCCGCCGGAAACCGAGGTGGCGCGGTACTTGCCGGGCGCGGTTTCGCGGAGTTCGAGCGGGCCTTTCTCGATAAGGAGCTTCTTCGTGATGGTAATGGCCATCACGGTATCGGCCGGAGCGGGGGTGTCGGCACTCGGCAGACTACGGAGATAGTCCGCAATTTTGCCGGCCATGGCGCCCTGCAGTCCGTTCGGGTCGAGCGATTTGGTGGACTCGACGTTGCTCATCAGGTCGCGGTAGGTCCGAACGGCGCCGACGAACTTGCCAATGAGTTCGTTCTTCGCGTTAAACAACTTGGCCTGGGCGATGAAAGGGCCCTCGGCTTCGGATGAACCCATGACGGTGAGCTCGCCCTCCACGCGGAAGGTGGTTTCTTTGCGTCGGCGTTCGAACTTGATCTCGGTGCCTTTAAGGCGGCTACTGAGTTGGGCGACGAGGCCCTGGGCGTACTCGCTGCCCCAGTTCTTTGCCCGGCCGCGCAGGCTCGGGCTGACGTAATCGATGTTGAACGCACTCACGGAGACGCGCATCTCGGGCTTGGATTGGCTGGCACCGGGAGCAGCGATGGAAGCGGCGGCGGCTCCGACCGTGAGGACGGCCACGCTCGCGACGCGGGTCAGGCGGAAAAGGAGGGCCCGACGGGCGGGGCGGAGCATCGTCTTGGAGGTCATCGCGCTCATGGTCTCAAGCAGTTCAACGCCTCACGGCGGGGGGCGTTTCAGCACGACCGGGGCCGATGAGTACGGACGAACTCTGGCAGTGTACGAGGTTTACGCCGGTTTGGGTTGACCCGGTTTTCCGATGCAAGTTTCCGTTATAGTGTGAGTCGGGGCGGGGGGGTGATTTGACGACCATCCCATCCGTAACCGCCGGTGCCTTGGCACGTTAACCTTCGCGAGAGAGGCTTATGAAATCTTTGTCCCGCTCCATTTCGATGCTTGCCGCCTTGGCGCTGACGGTGCCGCTGTTCGCTCAGCAAGGCGGCGGTTCGGCGGATGAAATCCCGAACTTTCCGTTCCGCATGGGGGTGATTCCGACTCCAGCAGAAGAGCTGAAGACGGTTCCGACGATGAGCGTTGCGCCGGGCAAGCGATCCGTGCGGCCGTCCTACTACATCTTGGAACCGGAGTACCTTCCGCCGGTGATGTCTCAGGGTCCGCAGGGGTCTTGTACCGGATGGTCGACGGCGTACTACAACTACACCTACGGCGTGACGCGTCGGATGAAGCTGGATAAGGAGAAGCGGGCGGAAGCGCGCTGGAAATTCAGCCCGGCGTACGTGTACAACCAGATTAACAACGGCGTGGACAAGGGTTCCGTGATTGGCCAGGCGGTCAAGCTGATGAGCAATCAGGGCTGCGCGACGCTGGCAGAGTCCCCGTACCGGGTGGAGGACTTTACGACTCGCCCGAACGAGGCGGCCAAGGAGCGGGCGGCGCGCTACAAGGCACCGAGCTACGCGTGCTTTAGCCAAGGGGCTCGTCCGGACCTGGAGGCGGTGAAGCGCTATCTGTACGAAGTGCGCAATCCGGTGTCGTTCGGCCTGTTCCTTCGCGAGAATTTTCCGACCGGGAGCAAGGACGCGGACTACGTTTACACCGGCGAGGGCAAGCGCATCGGCGGCCACGCGATGACCGTGATCGGCTACGACGACCAGAAAGCGGCGTTCCTCATCGTGAACAGCTGGGGCGAACGCTGGGGCAACAAAGGCTTCCTGTACATCTCGTACGAATCGATGAAGAGCGATGGCTTCGAGTTTTGGGCCATCACGCCGGGCGGGTGGGACGGTCGTAGCGGGCCGAAGCCATCGTTGACGACGCCGGCGGATCCCAAGATTCCCGTGACGTTGGTGGTCAATCCGCCGGCGGGTTCGTAACTGCTTTGCCGACCTTTCCTGAAGCATTCCCTTCGAAGAAATCCATGAAACATCTGCTTCCCTTCGTTCTTTTGGCCGCCGCGACGGTGGCGGCCCAGGCCGATACCGCGATCGTGGTCGGCGTCAACAAGTATCCGTTGTTGGGTGATAACGCGACGCTCAACGGTTGCGTCACCGACGCGAACAACATGGCCGCCAAGCTGAAGTCGCTCGGCTTCAAGGTGATTCAACTGACCGACGGCGAGGCGACGCGCGCGGGCATTCTCGACGCGATCAAGGCGGCGCAGGGTCAGGGCGATCACGGCCGATTCGTGTTCTACTTTGCCGGTCACGGCAGTAAAGACCTGAGCGGTCGCGCTTCGGTGCTGTTGCCGAACGATGCGGGCATGTCCTCCGACGCGAACACGGTCTCGGCGCAAGAGTTGGCGGACAACGTACGCGCGGTGCGAGCCAGCCGCGGTCGCACGATCATCTCGGACAGCTGCCACAGCGGCGGATTGATCACGGTGGCCCGCGCCAAGAGCATCGGTTACTACAAGCCGCGTTACTTTGAGCGTGGCAACGACGGGGCCAAGTCGCTGTACGTGGCCAACGACGCCGACAAAGCGGTGTACATCTCCAGCAACAACGAGATCTGCTACTTCACCGCGTGCAAGATCACCGAGACGGCGGGCGAAAAGTCGCTCGGCGGCAAGGTTCAGGGCATCTTTACCAGCAGTCTGCTGAGCGCGATGGAGCGCAACGGCAACGCGCTGTGGCAGCCGATTACCACCGACACGGTGGCGGCGGTGAACAAGGAGAGCGATCAGACGCAGGCTCCGCAGTTCAGCCCGGCGTTTCTGGCGTACCCGGTCTTCGGGTCGTACGCCAAGAACGACGTCAACCCGAACCCGCAACCGAAGCCGCTGAACAACCTAGAGCAGTTGTTCGGGCTGAATCGGCCGAATCCAAACGTCATCACGATTGAGCTGACGCCGAACCAGATGAGCTTCCGCCGGGACCGCGACGGCTTCCACGTGAAGTTCGAGGTGAAGCGCGCGGGTTACGTCGCACTGCTCGAACAGGACACGACCGGCAACGTCACGCTGTGGCACCCGTCGAGCCCGGCGCGAGGATTTACCCAGCCGAGCACGCTGCACTTTCCGCAGAATCCGGACGACGTGTTCAAGGGGGACACGGTCGGCATGGAGCGACTGAAGGTGCTCTGGTTTGCGCGGCAAGAAGACTTCGAGGCCGTGTTCAAGGCGTTCGAGAAGGGCGGCGCGAAGGACCCGAGCGGTCAGGCACCGCGACTCACCGCATCTCGCGAGGGGCTGCGCAAGCTGAACGTGGTGAACAACGTGCCGGTGGCGAACGTTCACACAGCGGAAATCTCGTTCTCGATCATCGACCCGTAACGCGTGACCCGTGTCTTCGGGTTGAACAGCCGTTCGGCCCGCGACCTCCGTGGAGGTGGCGGGCCGATCTTTATGTCTCCTGCAGATACTCCCGAACGCGCGCAGCGAGCTCCTTGGTCATGGTCGGGACGGCGGCAATCTGCTCGACGGTCGCCCGTCGGATCGCGTCGATGGAGCCAAAGTTCCGGAGCAGGAGGCGTCTGCGGCGCGGGCCGACGCCCGGGACATCCTCCAGGGCCGAGGCGCCCATGCGTTTGTCGCGGAGCTTGCGGTGAAAGGACAGCGCAAACCGGTGCGCCTCGTCTCGGAGCCGGCGCAGGAGGAGCAGGCCGGGCGAGTTCAGCGGGAGTTCGACCTCGATAAAGCGTTCTTCGGCGGTCGGGTCGGGGTTCGGCAGATACAGCAGTTCGTGCCGTTTCGCCAGGCCCACCATCGGCACGCTGATGCCGAGGTCGTGGCGCGCCTTCAGGGCGGCGCTCAGCTGGCCCTTGCCGCCATCCACCAGGATCAGATCGGGAATCTTGGCGAACTTTTCGTCGCCTTCCTTTAGATTCTTGAGGCGTCGGTAGATGACCTCGTGCATCATCGCGAAGTCGTTCGGGGCCTCCGGGCTCCACTTCACTTTGAATCGACGGTACTCCGCCTTGGCCGGTTCTCCGTTTTCGGTCACGACCATCGACCCGACGGGAGCCGTGCCCTGGATGTTGCTGATGTCGTAGCCTTCCACTCGGCTCGGGAGCGTGGGCAGTTGCAAGGCTTCTTGAAGCTGGGCCATTGCGTCCTCGACCCACGCGCTCTTCTGGGCGAGTTCGGTGGCGAACTGGTTGAGGGCCTGTTCGGCGTTGGCGGCTGCCATATCCATCAGCCGAGCCTTCTCGCCGGTTTGCGGCACTTCGACGGTGACGGCGGAGCCCTTGCGCTGGCGGAGCCACTGTTGCACGATGTTCCGCTCTTCGATCTCGACCGGGAGCAGGATTTCGCGAGGGACATCGGGGGCGTCGGCGTAGTACTGCTTCACGAACTCTTGCACCGCCTCCGCGGCGAGCGCCTCGGCGGCGCCGTCAAGCACGTACTGGCGCTGGCCGATCAGCTTGCCGCCGCGGATGTAGAGCATTTGGATGGCGGCGCCGCGCTCGTCCTTCACCACCGCGATGACGTCCTGGTCGACCTTGTCATCGGTGAGCACGCGCTGGCGTTCGTGGACTTTTTCGATCGCGAGGATCTGGTCGCGGATACCGGCGGCGCGCTCGAAGTCCAAGTCTTCCGCCGCGCGGTCCATCTCGGTCCGCAGGTCTTCGACGATGCTTTCCTCTTTGCCCTGCAAAAACCGTTCCACCCGGCTCAGGGTTTCTCCGTACTGCGCGCGATCGCTCAGGCCGGCGCAGGGGGCGAGGCAGCGGCCCAGATGGTAGTACAGGCATGGCTTTTGCACGGCGGCACCGGTCCACGACTTGCCGCAAGGAATGAGGGGGAAGACCTTGTGGAGCAGTTGGAGCGTGTCGCGAACGGCAAACGCGGAAGTGTACGGTCCGAAGTACTTGCCGCCGTCCTTGCGCACGCGGCGGGTGAACATGACGCGGGGAAACTCTTCCTTTGTCATCACGATGTACGGATACGACTTGTCGTCGCGCAGCCGCACGTTGTACGGGGGTCGGTACTGCTTGATGAGGTTGCACTCCAGTACCAGGGCTTCGACCTCGCTGGTCACGACGATCCATTCGATGTCGCGGACTTTTGCCACCAGCCGCGCGATGCGGGGGCCGTGCTTTGCGCTCGGTTGGAAGTAACTGCGCACTCGGTTACGGAGCGAAATCGCCTTGCCCACGTACAGGACGGAGCCGCTCTCGTCTTTGTAGATGTAGCAGCCGGGTTCCGCGGGGAGGTGTTCCAGCCGCTCGGTGACGGAATCGTTGCGCGCTTTGCGAGGCATGCTCGTATCCATACGCTACCAAGTCGGCGGAATCCCGCGCGAGAATTGCGTACGATGTACCGTGTTTCGCGTCCTCCGTTCGGCCCACAGATGGGTGGGGCTGACCGCCAGCGTCTTCTTACTCATTCTTTCCGTTACCGGATTTTTGCTCGCGATCAAGTCGCGAGTCGCGTGGATGCGCCCGCCAATGACCGACGCACAACGGGTGAGTTCCTCCGCTGAAATCGTCTCGATGGAGCGCGTGATGACCTCGGTTTTGGCGCGCGGCATTCCGGAGATACGGTCTTTGGCCGACGTGGACCGGATTGACTATCGGCCGAAGGACAACGTGTTCAAGGTGCTGAGTAAGACGGGATACCAGGAGGTTCAGGTGGACGGCAGCACGGGGGAGGTGCTGTCGGTCGCGGTGCGAAATGATCAGATCACGGAGGACATTCACGACCTGAGCATCGTGTCGAAGGTGGCGCATGAGTACGCGCTGCCCCTGATCGCGGTCGCGCTGGGAGCACTTGCGATCTCCGGGATCAGCATCTCGTTGGTGCCGGTTTTGCGGCGGCGGAAGTACCGGTCGCGGGCCGTGAGTAGCGCGGCAAGCAAGAAAATCGCAACAGAGGATCACTTGGATCGTTAAGTGGACGGGCTCCGATCAACCCTTGGCTCGTCGTAATGCTGATGCTCAATGTACAACTTCCGGCGCGTTCGGTTCGGGTGGCGTGGTTCACCCTGGCCGCAACGCTCGCCGTTGGCGCCGCCCTTTCCGGTTGCGGCGGAAGTAGCGATACGTCGTCCACGGGAGGCGGCACGCCTCCCCCGCCGGCCGGGACGAGCCCGGTCACGCTGTTCGTCACAGACGCCGTCAACGATTACGCGCAGGTGTGGGTCCGCGTTTACGGGGTGCGTTTGGTCCGAGAATCGGGCGAAACGATCACGTTGCTGGACGATGGCACCGGCTTTCTGACCGACCTGCGCGGGCTCAACGTTGGCGGCGAACGACGCTTCAGCTTCGTGGCGACCGGCAACGTGCCCCGGACGCGGTACCGGCGGGCCGAGGTGATTACCGACCGCGACGTTCGGCTGGTGGACAGCGCGGGAACCTCGACCGTGAAGCGATTCGCGGCGGATTTCAACCTCGAGACGAATCGAAGCCGCATTCCGTGCGAGCTGAACTTTGATCTGGCGGCACCCACGGACGTCATCGTCGACTTCGACCTGGCGAATTGGACGGAGACAGCCACGACGATTACGCCGGTGCTCGCCCGAGTGGACGACCCGGGTCTGAACAACGGCGATCGGCACCGCCGTGAGGATTACCGAGGGGTGGTCTCCGGACTGAGCGGGACCTCGCCGAACCAGACGTTCTTGCTGACCGGGCGGGCCGGACGGGTCAACGTCTCGACAAGCGCCACCACGGTGATCTACCGCGAAAGCGGGGCCGGGAATCCGACCTTGGTGAACGCGCAACGGGTGGAGGTGTACGGTCGGCTTAACCCGGCGACGCGCCAACTCGTGGCGAATCGTATCAAGATCGAGGACGAAGGGCTTCCGGCAGAACCGCAGGCGTACGGCGCGATGAGCAACCTGAACATCTCGGCGGGAACGCTGACGTTGGCGATTCAGCGGGCCGCGTTCTTTACGCCGTCGGGCAGCACGGTGAACATCGTGACGACGGACGCGACGAAGTACCGGCTGCGGCGCGGCATCGCGGCGACGCGCCTGGAGTTCTTCGAGGCCGCAACCGATGGCGGCTTCGCGGAAGTGGAAGGCAGCTACAACGCGGCGACCAACACGATCACCGCGCGTAAGCTGAAACTGGAGGGGGCTCCGGATGGCCCGGCGGGCGAGGCAGAAGTGAAGGGTACGCCCGAGGCGATCGCTCCGGCCGCGAACACGTTCAAGATCAAGATGAACGAGTGGGAAGGGTTCTCCGGTGCGCTGGGTCGATTGATCTCGATCGACACCAGCGCGGCGACGTTCCGCGGGCCGGGCGGGCTGA